>QWPB01000192.1 GCA_003671275.1 Planctomycetota bacterium
GGGAATATGACCATGTCTTCTACACGGAGACTCGTTCGGAAGGAAACCTATACTACGTCCACCCGGATCGTGGCCGGATCGACTTTGATGTGGCCAGCGAAGCTTTCATGTCCAAACTCAGTACCAAGATTCGCTCAGACAACATGAAGCCCTACCGCGTGGTCAACGCTGACGCGACCCGCTGGATCAGCACGGGCGAGTACATTTTCATCCTGGATGTGGCCAACAAGCAGTATCGACAGATTGAAATCCCCCCCGCTAGCCGGGGCAAGAATATCACCCGCAGTCCGCTGCCGTTCCTGTTTGGAATGAAGGCTGAGGACGCCATTTCGCGGTTCCAGCTGTCATTTGGTGAGTGGCACGACCCGGAGAATAAGAACAAGAAAGGGGCAGTCATCAACGTCGTTGCCACTCCCCGCGACCCAGCTGTGGCCCGTGAGTACAACCGGGCCGAAGTGATCATGGATGCCAATTCTTTTCTGCCGATTCATCTGCGAATCGTCGACCCTTCGGGAAACAAGGAAACCGTCTATCAGTTTCATCAGGTCGAAGTCGGAGCCACCTGGCTTACCAATCCGTTCAAGGTTCCAGCGTTTGGCGGCTGGGAGAAACTGAGCGACACCAAGGCCGAACCTGAGCCAGAGCCCGCCCCCCGACGGCCCGTTCCGGCCACACCGCGCGCTCAGTAATCCATTGGCCCCTCGCCGTTCCTGATCCGAATGGCGGGCCTCCACAGCTCGATCGCCAACGAACAAGTTGCTCTGCGGGTTCCCCCTCGCCACACCCAAGCCTTCGGCAAGGTCGGATCGGGATGCGGTACGGCTTGTGCGGACTGTACTATTCGGGCAAACTTCGCCTGTTACAGTCATTGCTCCGATGGGGAGAACCTTGTCATGCCACTTCGGACTCCCAGCGATGACGATCCGAGCATGAATCTGACGCCGATGATCGACTGCGTCATGCTGCTGGTGATCTTCTTCATGGTTGGTACCAAGTTCGCCGATCAGGAAAGACAGTACGAGATCAACCTGCCCACGGTCAGCGACGCCCAGCCGCTGACATCGCTGCCCGATGAAATCGTCGTGAATGTGCGTGTCGATGGAGCGACCTTTATCAAAGGGAAACTCTTCGCAGCCGAGGATCTGGAAGCCGACCTGAAGCTGGCGGTCAAACGTTATGTGGATCAGGTGGTAATCATCCGCGGTGATGCCACGGGGCCCTACCAGCATGTCATGACCACTCTCAGTCTGTGCCAACGGGCTGGTATCCGGAACATCAAACTCGCCAACAAGCTTCAGGACAGCCCTTCTCGATGACGCTGGCACTGCACCTCTCGACGCAGTTATGGCCGCTGCTGGATTTGATCTTGGCGATCTTCCAGCCAGCGATGGTGCTGTTGTTGTGTGCCGGGTTCGTATTTGCATCGATCCATTTGCTGACCATGCTGGGAACCCGCTGGGGGGATCGCCGGGTCTCTTCCAAGTCCCTGTTTTTCTCCATGGGCCTCCACCTGACGTTGCTGTGCGGGGTCATTGCCATGATCCCGGAGTATCGTCCCCGGATGTCAGTAACCGCATTCCAGCCCGACGATATGATCCAGGTGGGAAGCCTGAATGAGCAGGTTCAGACAGACTTGAACGCAGCCGAGGCGGAACTCGATGGCCGCCCGATCTGGGACAAGATTGACGCGGCAGTCGTCATGGAACCAGAGCGCACCGAGATCATTGCTCCGGAACCCGCCCCTGCCCAACTGGCCCATGTCCAGCCCGATCGCCCTGATCAGCCCATCCAGTTGCCTGAGCTGGACCCGTCCGAGGCAGTCCGGCAGCCAGCCGAAACCAGTATTCTTATGCCCGCCGAACTGGTCCAACAGTCACTGCCAGCCAGTCTGGAGATTCCTCTGGAAGCTCCCCAGCACGACTTGCCGGCGGTTCCGGCACGTTCGGTCCCCCGGGTGATCCGGTCCGATGCTCCGCGGGGTGTGATGACTCAGGAGCAGGCGGTCACACGCATTGATCGACAGCCTCCCCATCGTCTCGAACCGGACTATGATCCGGAAGCCGAAAGCCTGTCCATTGCCGCGATGATGGCTCCCGATGCGACGATCCCTCGGGGACTGCCGGCGGAAGCGATCAGTCGTCGCGAGGGCCCCGCTCCCTACCAGATTTCACAGGACACCGCGCCCCCCGCCACAGCCCCCGGAACCTTATCGGAAACCAGCCCGAGCGCCCCATCGATGGCCCGCTCGGTTCCTCGTGGTTTTCCGTCGAGCATCCCGGCTCCCCTCAATCGGATGAACCCTGTCCGTCCCCGCCCAGTGCCGCTGCCTGACAACATTACTCCCGGTGAATCGATCGACCTGGCGGCACCACTCTCGGCCCCCGTGCTGATGCATCCCGACTTGTCCCCCCAGGCGATTGTGAAGAATGCCACACCAGCGCAGTACCTGCTACGCAATAATGCCAACCGGGGACAAGCGATTCAGCAGTTCGGAGGTTCGACTCAATCGGAAGCAGCCGTCGACCTGGCTTTGAAGTGGCTGGCATCGATCCAGGAGCCCAATGGTTCATTTGATGGAGACTCCCATGGTGCGGGCCGAATCGCCATTGAGGCGAACACTGATCGCGACGGACGAAATGCGGATGCCGGCCTGACCGCACTCGCCGTGTTGGCCTTCCTAGGGAAGCAACACACACTGGAAGACGGCCCCTATTCGGCGAATGTCGAGAAGGCCCTGCGATGGCTGGTCAGTCAGCAGGGGCAGAATTCGCAGGGACTTCCGGGTTACCTTGGCGGGCAGAACGCCTCAAACATTGCGGGGATGTACTCCCATGCCCTGGCGACATTTGCCATTGCCGAAGCGTACGCCATGACCAAGGACCAGTCGCGGGCGGAGTTCCTGAAACTCCCCCTGCAACGGGCAGTGCAGTTCACTATCGAATGCCAGCTCAGCGATGGGGGCTGGCGTTACATGAAGCTGCAGAAGGACGGCGGCGACATGAGCATCTTTGGCTGGCAGCTGATGTCACTAAAGAGCGCCCAGGCAGCGGGGATCGATTTGCCACTGGAAGTCCGGCAGAAAATGATCCAGTTTCTACAGAACCGTGGGGTCGGCCCGGCGGGAGGACTGGCCAAGTACCGCCCCCATGAACGCGCCCCCAGCGTCGCCATGACCGCCGAGGCTCTGTTCTGCAAGCAGATGCTGGGCATTAGTCGTGAGCATCCCTCCTGCACCGAAGCGGTCGATTTCATCCTTGCCAATCCGCCAACTCGCAGCACGGCAGACCTGTACAGTTGGTACTACTCGACTCTGGCCCTCTACCAATATGGTGGCGAGCCTTGGGAAAAGTGGAACGGGAAGATGCGGGATCTGCTGGTGAACGAGCAGACTATCTCCGGCCCGCTGGCTGGCAGCTGGGAACCACGCGATCGCTGGGGTGGTTTCGGCGGGCGCATCTACTCGACCACTTTCGCAACCCTGACTCTCGAAGTGTACTACCGATATCTGCCGCTCTATCAGCTCTCGGCACCGGCGGGATCGCCCCCCGCAGGGACGCCGCAAGAAGCGGAACCCCGGTCGGAGCTGACGCCTGTGCTGGAAAAATAGTCCCGATATCCGCCCGAAGTCGCCGGACACCTGAAAATCGGCTTGAACTGTCGACATTCTCCTAAATCAACGATAAGTTGTTTCGCTTCTCTGGGTTGCATCTTCCCAGAGGCCAGTCATCGTCAGAGGTTCAGTTCATGTCGCAATCGCAAGTGCGAATCGGCATTGTCGGTGCGGGAGCCAATACCCGCGCGCGGCATATTCCCGGGTTTCGAGCCATCGATGGCGTGGAGATCGTCTCCGTCGCCAATCGCTCGCTCGAATCGGCCCGGCAAGTGGCCAGCGACTTCCAGATTCCCCAAGTCATCGAACGGTGGCAGGATCTGGTGGCATCACCCGAGATTGATGCTGTCATGATCGGCACCTGGCCCAACATGCACTGCGAAGTCACATGTGCAGCCCTCGCGGCGGGCAAGCATGTGCTGTGCGAAGCGCGCATGGCCCGTGATCTGGCCGAAGCCCGACAGATGCTCACCGCATCCCAGGCTCATCCACAACTGGTGGCCCAGATCGTTCCCAGCCCCTTTGGTCTGGATGTCGGTGCCCGCGTTCGGCGGCTGCTCGACGACAACTTCATTGGGGATCTGCGAGAGTTTGTGGTTCTGGCTGCGGATGACCAGTTCTGGGACTACTCCAAGCCATTGCATTGGCGCCAGGACAGCCAACTCAGTGGCAAGAACATACTCGCCATGGGGATCATGCACGAGACCCTGACCCGGATCATTCCCGACCCGACCCGGGTCTTCGCTCAAGGAGCGATTTTCGAGGCCCAGCGGCCCGATCCTTCGATCAATGACTACCGCAACTGTGACATTCCGGACAGTGTCCAGATCGTGACCCAGACCGCAACGGGGGCTCAAGGGGTGTACCACCTGAGCGGCACCGTGCTCTACGGGCCCGGCAAGCAGATTCATCTCTACGGAACCCGAGGCACCGTCAAAATCGTCTTCGGAGCTCGCGAGCAGGTCTTCACTGGCCACCACAGCCAAAGCGAACTCCGCGAGATCGACATCCCTGCCGCCGAACGCGGCGGCTGGCGCGTCGAGGCGGAATTCATCGGAGCCATCCGGGGCCAGGAGCCGGTGAAATACACGACCTTCGCCGATGGGGTACGATACATGGAGTTCACAGAAGCCGTCGGCGAAAGCCTGCGGCGGCAGGTTCCGATCGCGCTGCCGCTGGCCTGAACCTGATCCCGGCCCAGAGTGTCCGCTTTGCGTTCGCTCCGTCATTCACACAGCATCATCTCCGCGAACCCCCGTACCTCCGAAAATGATCCGATGATCCAGATTGTCGACTACGGCATGGGCAATCTTCGCAGCGTCCAAAAGGCGTTCGAAAAGCTCGGTGTGGCAGCGGAGATCACCCATCGTCCCGCCGATCTGGCGACTGCTGATCACGTTGTGTTGCCCGGTGTCGGAGCGTTTCGGGATGCCATTGCTGAACTGCGTCGGCTGGATTTTGTGCCCGCCATTCGCGATGCGGTGGCAAGCGGTAAGCCGTTTCTGGGGATCTGCCTGGGACTGCAACTTCTGTTTGATGTCAGCCACGAAGATGGTGAGCACGAAGGTTTGGGCATTGTCCCGGGACAGGTGGTTCGCTTCGCTTCCCAACCGGGATTGAAAGTCCCCCACATGGGATGGAATGGATTGGCACTGCACCAGAACCACCCGATGCTCAGCGGTATCGCACCGGGCTCCCACGTCTATTTCGTACACAGCTACCACGTCGTCCCGGCTGACCGCAGTGTGATCGCCGCGACAAGCGACCATGGTGGCGAATTCGTCGCCATGATCGCCCGTGACAACCTGGCAGCCACCCAGTTCCACCCCGAGAAGAGTCAAAAGATCGGGCTGCAATTGCTGAACAACTTTGCCCGCATGGAAAGCCACTCGTCGCGGGTGTAACCTCACGTGACGGTGATTTCTTCCCGCCCCTGGATCACACCGAGTCCACAATGTCCGGTTTCCGCAATAACCTGGGATTCCTGCTTCAGCTGGGGGCCCTGACGTTCCTGCCGGTACTGATTATCTGGCAGCTGAACTTTGGTTTTCGGTTGTTGTGGATGCCGTCGCTGACGATGGCCGGGCTGTGCGTGTTCTGGATCGGGCACCAGCTGCGGGACAGGAATTAACCGCGTCCCGCAGCAACCATCGGCACTTCCGTATGCGCCTCGTTTTCCGTGAGCATCAAGCCTTGTGAATGCTACGGGGCCTTTACCGCCTTCAGCTCCCACTTCTCCCCGAAGAAATCCCCCGTCGCGATCTTCCCTGGCCAGCGGGCATCGGGCGGAGTGGTCAGGTCGATGATGGCCCAGTCGGGGAGCTTGGGGACCTGCCGGGCGTTGTTGAGGTAGTCGTACTCGCGATAGGTGAATGAGCTGTTGAGAACGACGTACTTCTCCGGGTTGAGCGGGTTCGGGTAGATCAGGACCGAGGCGTGCGTCTTGGCGTCGAACTTCTGCTCGCCGACCGTGATCTGCTCGGCTCCCCACTGGATCGGCAGCGAGCCGGCGACCTTGGCGATCGTCGGGTTGCTCTGGGCATCGCCCCACAGGATCAGGTGGTAGTTCTCGATGTCTGCAGGCTGGAGTTCCTCGCTGGTCTTCACGCGAGCCTCGCCCCGCATCTGGCGGTGCCACTCGCGGACCGCGCGGTTGAACTCGGACTCGACCCACTTGTCGACTTCGGGATGTCGGCCAGTTGCGGTGGGCTTCACGAACAGGAAGGGGGACATGAAGGCATCGTCGATCGGGCCTTGGAGGTTGTGCTTCTTGACGAGTTCTTTTGAAGCAGGCTCGATCGGGGAGACGATTTGCCAGTTGCCGTCCGCTTGGATGCGGAACCGCGCGCCCCAGGAACGGTCAGACCGACGAGGAACGTTGATGCCACTGGGAACTGGGCTCCGAGATCCGAATCCACCACGACCGAATGTCCCTTCGGCAGGCTGAGCTTGCTGACGGCGATTCTGGAGTTCCTGCATCGCCCGCTGGGCCTCGGCCCGCTGCGTCTCATCTCCATTGCGGGCTTGCTCAAAGAGTTTACGGAGGTGTTCCTGTTCCTCGTTGGCCTTGGCTTCGCTCGCTGGATTCGAAACTCGAACTCGAATGTTGAGCGACTCGAATGGCACTTCGTCAGCGGCGAACTCCAGCGAAAACTCAGAGACATTCTCCGCTCGTACACTGAAATCCGAACTTCCGATTGCGCTGGTGCTGGAACTCCAACTAGCCCGGATGTGGGCGGGCTTCCAGTGTTCTTGGAGTCGATGAACCGTGACCCAGTGAGCCTGGTTGTACTTCAAGGTGGTCGTCGTGAAGTTCACTGAACGCGGGGGCTGTGGGGACCGCAACTGATCCAGCGTCGCCAGCCGCTGCTCAATCTCGGCCCGCGCTGCCGGAGTAATGCTGTGCGCTGTCTTCGGCGCGATGATGTGCGTCAACTCAAACCGCTCCCCTTCCGGCAATCCCCAGCAGGCCGCAGCCATGATGTCGGCAGCCTGCTTCTGGCTGTCGATCTCCCCGCTGTACGCAATCGTCGGCAGCATGCGCAGATTGCGAACCCACACGGGGCAGTCGTACATCTGCCACAGCGTCTGCTCGAACGGGTACGGTTTGAGTTCTTCCTTCTGGAACACCTTCAGGAAGTCCGGCGTCTCGGAGAACCCGGCCCCGGGATTCGCGGCGAACCACTTGTCCGGATAGTGAACCGCCAGGTGCCATGCAGCTGCGCCGCCCATGGAGAACCCGCGGATGGCGACCCGCTGCGGATCGATCGGGTACTCGGAGAGAGCGTGTTCCAGGGCTTCGAGCGTGTCGACCTCACCCGCGAGTTTGTTGGCGTTGCAGTACCGTCCAAAGGGGTGAATCATCAGGACGCCGGGAGCCGGAACCGGGTCCGGGCTGGTCATGCGGGTGGCGAGGAACTGGAGTTCAAGCCCTTTCTCGCTGCGGCCCCGGCACCAGATATCGGCCCGTAGCCCGGTCGCCCTGAAGTCACCTTGATAGACGATCCCGTACGGCTGGGGCGATCCATCGAGCTTCGACCGAAACCCGCGCACCACGCTGCCGGTCTGCCGGGTCCAGGGGGTCTGGCCTTGGGCGAGGGCCTCCGCGCGGGCGATCCCCTCTTGGAGAACACTCAGTCCGCGCGGACCATCCTTCGGATCAAAGAACCCGTCTTCGTTCAGGGCCAGATCAATGGCTCGCGAGAAGATCTCCACATCCGGCAGATACTTCTGCACTGTGGGATTCTTGGAGCTGCGGAGGGCATCGATCTTCTGATGCAGGGTTGCCCCCCCCTCCATG
This sequence comes from Planctomycetota bacterium, assembly GCA_003671275.1. Classification (GTDB taxonomy): domain Bacteria; phylum Planctomycetota; class Planctomycetia; order Planctomycetales; family Planctomycetaceae; genus TH-plancto1. The sequence continues at coordinate 7,911 of QWPB01000192.1, forward strand.
AGAGCCGTCCGATCGGCGGCCTCAATCGCCACCCCCGGTGGCGGCACCGCACGGACGCTTACGACTTGGTTATCCGCCGGACCATCGGCGAAGACGGCGGTCGTGGCCACCAACAACGAAGCGAGAAATGCCCAGCGCTGCATCGGTCTGTTCTCCTGAAGAAGCTCCAAGCATCGACAATAATGCATCTGACGCCGCCAACGTAAGTCAGCGGCATCCTCACGGGACACACCACCGTATCGCATTTTCAATGTGTGTACGCGATCCGCCCGGAGAAACAGTTCCAGGGGAAGCCGGGCGTGATCCTGCTCGGAATGCCGACCGCAAAGCAGTCGCCAACGCAGACCCGGTTTCCGCTCACTTTACTTCGCTGCCAGCTCATACCACAGACAGGTGCTAGCCCGAATACCGCGCTGGTAATCTTCGAGCGAAAACCGCTCGTTCGGACTGTGCAGGTTATCGGTGTTCTGGCCCCAGCCGAGCAGCAGGGTGTCGACTCCCAGAATTTCTTTGAACGTTCCGACCACTGGAATCGAACCGCCCTCGCGGATCAAAACCGGGGCCTTACCGAATCCTTTTTCGATCGCCCGCTTGGCAGCCGCCATGTAGGGACTGCCCAGATCACACACCGTCGCCGGGCAACCGTGGTACTCCTTGAACTCCAGTTGGAGTCCGGGCCGCACGCGGGCTTCGACGAATGTCCGCAGACTGGCCACGATTTTATTGGCATCCTGACTGGGGACCAGCCGGCAGGTAATCTTGGCCATCGCCCAACTGGGAATAATCGTTTTGGGCCCCTCGCCGGTGTAACCGCTGAGCATTCCATTGATATCACATGTGGGGCGGGCCCAGCGGCGTTCGAGAGTCGTGTATCCCGCCTCACCCCAGACATCTCCCGCCCCAATTCCCGCCAGAAACTGCTGCTGATTAAACGGCAGCTGAGCCCACTCCGCCCGCTCCTCGGTGGTCAGGTCTTTAACATCGTCGTAGAAACTGGGGATCTGCACGCGCCCCGATTCGCAGTGCAACTCGGCTACAATCCGCGCCAGTGCGTTGGCGGGGTTGGCGATCGATCCACCAAAAATTCCACTGTGTAGATCCTGTCGCGGCCCGGTCAGTTTGATCTCGCAGGCAACAATGCCCCGCAGTCCGTACGTAATCGCCGGGAGGCCCGGACCGTACTGGCTGGTGTCACTGACCACCGCGATATCGTTCCGGCAGCGGTCCCGGTGATCACGCAGAAAAATCTCCAGGTGATTGCTGCCCACTTCTTCTTCCCCTTCAATGACAAACTTGACGTTCACCGGCAGTTGTCCAGCTGTCTTCAGCCACGCCGTGACCGAGCGGATGTGGGTATACATCTGCCCTTTGTCATCGGTGGCCCCCCGGGCAAAGATGTGACCGTTTCGCACCGTGGGCTCAAACGGCGGAGTCTCCCACTGGTCGAGCGGGTCCGGCGGCTGGACATCGTAATGCCCATAGATCATCACCGTCGGGGCTCCAGGTGCCCCCAGCCATTCGCCATAGACAATCGGGTGCCCTGGAGTCTCGAACAGCTCGGCCTTGAGCCCCGCCGCCTTCAGCTGATTCAGAACATACTCAGCGGCCCGACGGGTATCCGCATTATGCGAGGATTGCGCACTGACACTGGGAATTCGCAACAGCTCGGTCAGCTGTTCGACAGACTGGGCGGCGTAACGCTCGTTCCATTGAAGAGCGTTTTTAAGAGAGGTCTGGTCCATGAGCATGCGTTCCGTCAACAGAGATTCCCCACGACAGTGAAGGTTCCCAATTCTAACGGAGTCGCTGCGCCCTGCCACCGGGATCACCATGGACCTTCGTTCCCGGTCCCGGAACTACAGGGGTTTCTTTTCGTGGGTCCCCGCGCGGAACTTCAGGAACTTCACCCAAACCCCTCCGGATGCATCGGTCTTCACTTCCAGAGTATCGAGATCGCGGGGCGGAATCTGGTTGTTCCGCGACCCGTCCAGATTAAACGCACTGTCGTGGCAGGGACAGACGTACTTCTGTTCCCCTTCCCGGAACTGCACCGTACAGCCCAGATGTGGGCAGCGGGCATTAAAGCACGACACGGTGTCTCCATCGCGACGCAGATAGACCGCTCCGATAGGAGTCTGCGGAAACTTGTTCCACGCATCGACCAGGTCCGCAATCACCTGAAACGACCGCGGAGCGCCATCCGTCGGCAGGGAATCGAGCGTGGTGATTCGCAGGAATCCCTCGCCAATCTCCGCCGGTGGGGCCGTCGCAGCCGAGCCAGCGTCCACCTTGCGGGACCGCAGCAGCGGATCCAGAAACATCGCCGCCCCGCAGCAGGCCGGTACTGCCCCGGCCAAAGTCCCCACACCCACGGCACAAGCTTCCGTCAAAAAGCTCCGGCGAGGCTGTTCCGCAGTGGTTTCGGGGTGATCGGCCATGTGTAATCTCAGCGGGAATCGAGAGGCGAACAATCCATGTTCACTTATGGTCTCGCCGCACTCCCCCGAATGTCAAGGCGACCCGGACCGCGGATTCGGCCCAGTTGCCGGATCGCTCCGGCTCGGCCATGATGCCAACATCTGATCTCTGCTTCCGGAGTCTGCCATGCGGCGATGTTTTCTGGTGTTGTGTTCACTGCTGACGGGAATGGTCGGACCACTGTTCGCCGCGGATCGCCCCAATATCCTCTGGATCTCCAGTGAGGACAACGGCCCAGCGCTCGGCTGTTATGGCGACCAGGATGCCCGTACGCCCCATCTGGATGCCCTCGCCCGCAAATCGGTGATCTACCGCAATTGCTGGTCCAACGCCCCGGTCTGTGCCCCCGCCCGAACCACGATCATCACGGGGATGTTTTGCCCCAGCACCGGCTCGGAACATATGCGGAGCGAAGTGCAGCTGCCCGCCGGGATGAAGATGTTTCCGCAATACTTGCGAGACGCGGGATACTACTGCACGAATAACGTCAAGGAAGATTACAACATCACGAAGCCGGGGCCGGTCTGGAATGAATCCAGCAACAAGGCCCACTGGAAGAATCGAGCTCCCGGGCAGCCGTTCTTCTCGGTCTTTAATTTTACAACCACGCACGAAAGCCAGGTTCGCAATCGTCCCCACGCGTTCATTCACAGTCCGGGTGATGTGCACGTGCCCGGATTTCATCCTGATTTGCCCGAGGTCCGGGAAGCCTGGGCCCAGTACCACGATCAGATGAGTGTCATGGACACTCAGGCAGGACAGATCCTGGAGGATCTGGAACGGGCGGGTCTTACGGCGGACACGATCGTCGTCTATTTCGGAGACCATGGGCCGGGACTGCCCCGCTGCAAACGGTCCCCCTGCAATAGCGGTTTACGAGTTCCTTTGATCCTGCATATTCCCGATCAATTCAAAGCTCTGGCTCCCGAGGGCTATGCCATGGGACAGGCCCTGGATCGTCCGGTGTCGTTTGTGGATCTGGCCCCGACCATGCTCAGCCTGGCAGGGCTGGAACCACCCCCCACGATGCAAGGGCGGGCCTTTGCCGGTCCCCAGACCCGAGATCCGTGTGAGTTCCAGTTTGGCTATCGTGCCCGTATGGACGAACGACTCGACCTGACTCGTTCGGTGCGATGGAAAAACTGGGTCTACGTTCGCAATCTGATGCCCCACAAGACCGCCGGTCAGTTTCAAACGTATATGTACGAAACGCCCATGATGCTGACCTGGAAGAAGGCTTACGATGCCGGAACGCTGCCCATCCAGCATGCGAGATTTTTCCAGCCGGATGCCCCGGAAGAGTTATACAATCTGGACACCGACCCCGCAGAGGTCAATAACCTGGCCACCTGCATCTCCTGTCAGGATGAACTCTGGATGCTGCGCCGGGCACTCCACAACTGGCAAATCGAAATTGGCGACATCGACATCCTGCCCGAAGCCGAGATGCATCGCCGGACCATGAATTCGACCCCTTACGAACTGGGACACAACCCGCAGACTCTACGCATCGACCATGTGCTGGCCACTGCGGAACTCGCCAGCGACACCTCCAACCCCAGCTGGAATCTGTTCCCGCATCTGCTCGCTCATCCGGAACCCGGCGTACGGTACTGGGCCGCCATGGGGCTGATGTTACGAGGAACCGCCGCAGTCTCGGGGAGTGTGGAGCCCCTGGCGGCTCGCCTGACCGATGAGTCACCAGCGGTTCGAACGATGGTGGCCGAAGCTCTGCTGCGGACCGGTTGTGCCGAGGGAACCAATGCTCGTGAAGTCCTGCTGGCCGGTTGTGCCGATGGTCCCGCACCTCCCGCATTGGCCTTGCAGGCGCTGAATGCTCTGGATGATATGGAGGCGCAGGGATTGGAGTTGTTTCAATCTCTGCCCGCCGCCGAGAAGGTCCACAAGTCAGATAAGTCTCGCAATCATGGAGAGTACCGGACTCGAATGCTGATTCGGTTGCAGTCCAAAATCATGGTACCGTAATGCGAAGTGCATTGGGGACGATGCCTGTAATTCCGACGAATCGATCCCTGCCGGAATCCAGGGGATCGATCGGAGAATGACCGTGCCCCGCTTAGGCTTTCACCCGATCATCGACCGCTGGTTCGCCTCGCGGTTTGCCGGACCGACCGAACCGCAAGTTCGCGGCTGGCCGGAGATCGCTGCGGGACGGCATACGTTGATTTCCGCTCCGACCGGCAGCGGGAAGACGCTCACGGCGTTTCTGGCGGTCATTGACCGGCTGTTCCGAGAATCGCTGGCGGGCACGCTGAAGCCAGAGATGCGGGTCGTCTACATCTCCCCACTGCGGGCGCTGTCGAACGACATGCAGAAAAACCTGAGTGGGCCGCTGGAGGAGATTGCTCAGTTCGCGAAGGAAGCGGGTGAGGTGCTTCCGAAGCTGAGAGTGGGGTTACGGACGGGCGATACCTCCGCATCCGAACGGGCCAAGCTGGTCAAGAATCCGCCGCATATCTTCGTGACGACTCCCGAGTCACTGTTCCTGATGCTGACCGCCGAGAAAGGCCGAGCCGCGCTCTCGACCGTCGACACGGTCATCGTCGATGAGATTCACGCCCTGGCGAGAGATAAACGCGGCTCGCATCTGGCGCTGAGCCTGGAGCGGCTGGAACATCTGGTCAACCGCAAGGTCGTCAATCCGGAAGAGGATTCACCACGGAGGCACGGAGGCACGGAGACAAAGGGAGAGGCATGCCGCACCGTAGGACGGGCACAATTGCCCGTCCCAATAGAACAGCTTTCACGCTCAATCGCTCTCATCCCCAATCCCTCTCCCGAGGGGAGAGGGGAGCCGGAAGTGCTTCTCCCGTCGGCCCCCTCTGCCTACCGTCGTCACCTCCAGCGGATCGGTCTCTCCGCCACGCAGAAACCGATCGAGCGCATGGCCCGATTCCTGGTCGGGGCGGGGCAGAATCTCGATCCAGTTCCCGCCGAGCCGCCGCCACGCGAGTTGCCGGAACTGGATGCAACGGGGGGCTGTCGGGAAGAGGTCGATCGCGCGGGGCAGATCACCCGTCGCGAGCCGCCCGCATCGCGCCCGGTCGACTGCTCGATCATCGATGTCGGCCACCAGCGACAACTCGACCTCGGCATCGTCACTCCCGAAAGCGAACTCAGCGCCATCTGCTCGCATGAATTGTGGGCCGAGATCAATGCCCAGATCGTGGAGCTGATCAACACCCACCGCAGCACGGTGATCTTCGTCAATACCCGCCGGATGGCCGAGCGGGTCACGTTTCAACTCACCCAATTGCTGGGTGAAGAAGCTGTCAGCAGCCACCACGGTTCACTGTCAGCGGAGATCCGTCTCAAGACTGAGCAGCGGTTGAAGACGGGTAATCTGCGGGCGGTCGTGGCGACGGCCTCCCTCGAATTGGGAATCGATGTCGGCTACATCGACCTCGTCATCCAGGTCGGATCACCTAGGTCGATCGCAACGTTCTTGCAGCGAATTGGTCGATCGGGTCACGCCCTCGGATTGATTCCCAAGGGGCGGCTGATTGCACTGACCCGCGACGAGCTGCTGGAAGCAATGGCTCTGGTCCAGGCGATCCGCGCGGGGCGGCTGGATGTGACTCCGGTGCCGATTGCTCCGCTCGATGTCCTGGCCCAGCAGATCGTGGCTGAGGTCTCGACGGGCGAATGGGGCACGGATGAACTTTATGATCGGTTCCGCCGCGCCGAGCCGTACCGCACGCTGCGTCGTTCGCAGTTTGATCAGGTCATCAAGTTCCTCAGTGAAGGGGTCACCGACACCGGCGGACGGATTCATACACTGCTGCACCACGACCATGTCCATCGCCGCGTGCGGGCACGCCCCAATGCGAGGCTGACCTCGATCAACAACGGCGGGGCGATTCCCGAGACCGATGTGATCCGCGTGGTCGTCCAGCCTGAAGGAACGGTCGTCGGCTCGGTTGATGAAGAGTTCGGCGTCGAGAGCATGGCGGGGGATGTGTTCCTGCTGGGGAATACATCCTGGCAGATCGAAGGCCTGCGCGGCAGCGACCTGCATGTCCACGACGCCCACGGAGCCCCGCCAACAATCCCCTTCTGGCGCGGCGAAGGACCGGGAAGAACACTGGAGCTGTCGGAGGAGGTGTCCCGACTGCGGCGCGAGATTGAGGAGAGAGTGAAGGAGGATCAAAGTGGTCGCGTGCGGGAGGAAGGAGATTCACCACGGAGGCACGGAGGCACGGAGGCAGAGAGAGAAGAACTCACTGCCTTCAGCCAGGCACACTCGCTCGCTCCGAGCGCAGGGCCGAAGCCTCCCATACTTACCGATAATTCTCGCTCTTCCACGCTTGAGCGGAGTCAAGAGAAGGAGTCTCCTCCCCGTTCTTCCTCAATGCCTCCGTGCCTCCGTGGTGAATCTTCTGAGATAGAGCCGGGGCATTCCGTGGCTCCCCGGATCGTTCAACACTTTACCCTCGACTCTCAACCCACCTCGTCTTCCGCCCAGTTTGTTGGTCCACTGGACTCGGAGACTTTGGCTGGCTCTCACCTCTCGTCTCTCGTCCCGCGTCTCTCCCAGTGGCTGGTCGACACCACGAGCTGCACTCTGTCCGCTGCCGAGCAGATCGTCACCTATGTCGCCGCACAGCAGGCGGCGATCGGACTGGTACCGACGCAGGACCGGGTGATCTTCGAACGGTTCTTCGATGAGACCGGCGGCATGCAGCTGGTCGTCCACGCCCCGTTCGGAGCGCGGATCAACCGGGCCTGGGGCCTGGCGATGCGCAAGCGGTTTTGCCGCTCGTTCGACTTTGAGTTACAGGCCACCGCCGATGACGATGGGTTCATCCTCTCGCTCGGCCCGCAGCACTCGTTTCCGATCGAGAGCCTGTTCCCGATGCTGCGGGCGGATAATGTCCAGAACCTGCTGGAGCAGGCGATCCTGGCGGTCCCGATGTTCCAGCTGCGCTGGCGGTGGAATGCCACGCGGGCCTTGCTTGTGGCGCGACAAAGGAATGGCAAAAAAGTTCCGCCCGCGTTACAGCGGTTTCGCTCCGACGATCTGCTGACGGCGGTGTTCCCGCGGCTCACCGGGTGCCAGGAGAACATCACCGGTGACCATATTCTGCCCGATCATCCGCTGGTCGAGCAGACGATGTACGACTGCTTGAACGAGGCCCTCGATATCGAGGGCGTACTCGAACTGCTCGCTCGCGTTGAGCGAGGAGAGATTCAGTTCATCGCCCGCGACACGCGCGAACCATCGCCGTTCTCGTACGAGTTACTGAATGCCAACCCGTATGCGTTCCTCGATGGGGGCGAGGCTCAGGAACGCCGGGCCCGCGCGGTCCAGACTCGTCGCAGCTTGTCGGTCAACGATGTTCGCGACCTGGGTCACTTGAATCCGGAGGCGATCGAACAGGTCATGGCCGAGAGCCAACCGGTCGTGCGAAACGCGGATGAGCTGCACGATGTGCTGCTGAGCCGGATCGTGCTGCCAGTAGGACAGACAATCCTGTCTGTCCTACAAGCGGAGACTCGACTCACTGGCTCCGCGAAACTTGATGCGGAACGTCACTTCGCCTCACAGGAACTCTCGAATGAGGAGATTCCCTGCCGAATAGGGGCAGGCAGGATTGCCTACCCTACAGACGAGTGGCAACCGCTGTTTGAGGAACTGCGAGACTCCGGTCGCGCAGCTGAGATCACCCTCCCCAACAGTCAACCCGCGTGGGTCGCGACCGAGCGCTGGCCCGCGACAAGGCTGGTCTACAAGCAGGCGGTCTGCTCGCCGACTCTCCAAGTCCCTTCGACGGTGCGGCAGGACTGGGAAGAGATTGAAGCCCTGGTCGCCACGATCCGCGGGTATGTCGAGTTCTCCGGTCCCGTCACAGCCAGCGAGATCGCTGCCGAGATGGGGCTGGGTGAGTCGGCGGTGTTTGCCTGCCTGGAGGCGATTGAGGGAGAGGGGACGGTTCTGCGAGGACGGTTTCGGCCGGACCGTAAGGTAGTCAATCCTGTCTGCTCCTCGCCGCCTCCCATCGAGTGGTGCCATCGTCGTCTGCTGTCCCGCATCCACCGTCTCACCGTCGCCGGGCTGCGGCGCGAGATCGAGCCGGTCGATGTGCCGGTCTTCATGCGGTTTCTGACCCGGCACCAGATGCTCTGGCCTGAGTCGCGGCGCAGTGGCTCCAACGCCGTTTACGATGTCATTACCCAGCTGCAGGGGCTCGACATCGCAGCTGCGGCGTGGGAAACCGACATCTTGCCGCTGCGGGTGGCAGAGTACAAACGCGAGTGGCTCGACGAGCTGAGCCTGACTGGAGAAGTCACCTGGGGGCGGCTCTATCCCCCGGCTCGTGATCCCGAGAAGGTCCGTCCCAATGCCAGCTTGACGCGCGTGGCCCCGGTGTCGATCTGCCTGCGGGAGGACCTGCCGTGGCTGCTGGCGACAGCGGCGGAGACGCCGATTGAGGCCCTCGGTTCGCAGGCTCAGGAAGTCGTGCAGATTCTCGGGCAGCGGGGAGCTGTGTTCGCCACCGATCTGCTGCAGTGGTGCCGAATGCTGCCGAGCCAGCTGGATGATGTGCTGGGCGAACTGGTGACGCGCGGGTGGGTGACCTCGGATGGTTTCAGCGGTTTGAGAAGCCTGATCCGCGATGGGGATCGAGGTGACGGGCACTCGAGCGGTCGCGGGCCGAAGGTCGTGCGGCATCGCAGGAACTCGAGCGTGGGGCGCTGGACGCTGTGGCGGGAGGATCCATCAGCGATCAGCCGTCAGCTTTCAGCCAGCCGAGTTTCTTCCTCCCTCGCCCCCGCCTTCGATTCTGATTTGCAGACCGCACCTCATTCGGGGGAGAGGGCCGGGGTGAGGGGGCCAGAGATTCTCCCGCGTTCAAGCACCCTCACCTCCTCTCCCGGGGGGAAAGGGGAGCCGGAATTACTCTGTTCGGGCCCTCAATCCTCAACCCTCAACTCTCAACCCTCCCCGACTGAGCAGTGGGCGTGGCAACTCCTCCGCCGGTGGGGGGTGGTGTTCCGGGATCTGCTCAACCGCGAGCCGGGGGCTCCGCGGTGGTGGGAGCTGTTGCAGGTCTACCGCAAGCTTGAGGCCCGCGGCGAGATCCGTGGCGGGCGGTTCGTCAGCGGAGTCGCGGGCGAGCAATACGCACTCGGCGACACGATCCGCGAGCTTCGCCAGCTCAAAGAGCAACCGGGCAGCGGCGAGTTGCTGGTCATCTCGGCCAGCGATCCACTGAACCTGATTGGCATTCTGGGAAGCGATCCGCGTGTGCCAAGCCTGGCCTCGAACCGCATCGCTCTCTTTAACGGAACTCCCGTTGGGTACTTCCAGGGCGATGTCCAACTACTGCCGACCTGTCCCAAGTCGTTGGCTCCATACATCTCGGCCCAGCTGCGGTCAGGAAAGACCATGGCGGTTGCGATTCCGAAGGCCAGCCCCGCCAAACCTCTGATCCCCGATCCCCCGCCAGCGAAGAAGACCGGCCCCCCTCGCCAATAAGGAACCTCTTCCCATGCAACTTCTTGTGGGTGTTCTCGTCGTGTACCAGCTACTCACGGTTTCTGTGTGGGCCGCCAAACCAACCTTCACGGTGATTGAGCAACCCGATCGGCTGAGGCTCTCATTGGAGACACAGCCCGTCGCGGAGTATGTCTTTCGCGACAAACAGATATTGAGACCGTATCTAACTCAGATCCGAACCCCCTCGGGACATCCGGTGACACGCTCGCATCCGCCCGTTCAAGGAGTCGACGAGGTCGATCACGAGACGATGCACCCTGGACTTTGGATTGGGTTTGGTGACTTAAACGGGCATGACTTCTGGCGCAACCAAGGACGGATCGAACATCAGCAATTCACGATCGCGCCCACGGTCGAGGCCGGTGTTCTCATCTGGTCCACACAGTCGCGAATTGTATCCCCGGCGGGCGATGAGATCGGTCAGTGGAGCAATCGGTTCACCTGTACAACACGCCCGCAAGGCTGGCGGGTGAGCTGGGATGCCACCCTGCATTCCGACACACTGACGCTGGCCTTTGGTGATCAGGAGGAGATGGGATTCGGGGCCCGAATGGCGACCGGTCTGACCGAGAAACACGGCGGATTGATCACGAACTCTGCTGGACTCCAGACAGCGAAGGCGACTTGGGGACAGCCCGCAAAATGGTGCGACTACTCGGGGAGAATCGCGAACCAGCCGATCGGCCTGACCTTAATGACGACGGACGGGGAGGCCCGCCCCAGCTGGTGGCACAACCGGGACTATGGACTGTTCGTGGCCAATCCGTTTGGCCGCGCGGCGTTGCGTCAGGGCGAAAGGAGTGTGGTGACTGTTCCCCCTGGTCAACCGCTCACCCTGCGATTTGCTGCCGTTATCCATGAATCCACGGGGTATGATCCATCCGCTGAATACGAGGCGTGGAGCCAGGCTTTACGGAGATAACATTCGATGACAGCGTGAGATAGGCCAAACACTTCCCAAGTTGCCAGACTTTCAATCTGCACAATCTTTTCCGGTTGTACGGATGGATGCAAATTCGTTTCCTGTTCGGGTCGCGAAAATACGACGGAATGTCCGAGTGGCAACACGAAAAGAAGTAGGATGCTGACAACGGATCGAATTTTGACTCAAGAGTGGGTTGGAGTTCGTCGCGTAACTCGGCAGCATGGTGGCATGCCGAGCGACGAGGCAAGGATGGCCTGCTCGATGAATTCGTCGGAGTGTCCGGCCATGAAGAATTACCTTTGGAGTGTGGCTGCCTGCTTGGCGGCGCTCACTTCCTCCGCGCAGGGAGGTTGGTTCTGCGGTGCAGCGCGGTACAACTGTTGTCCCGTGACAGTGTGCCAGCCCACAGCATGTTACACCGCCTGCCGCGTGGAACGTCAGACATGCTTTCGGACGGTGTACGACACCGTGTACGAGCCGCAAACTTACACCTGCAACCGCGTGGTCCAGGAGGTGGTTTGCGAAGATGTCGCACAGACATGTTACCGGACCGTCACGGAGCAAGCGGTTCGTGATGTGCAGTACACGGTGCAGCGCCCGGTCTACGAGACCAGCGTCCGAACCGAGAACTACTGCGTGCAGCGCCCGGTTTACGAGACCCAATACCGCGAGCAAACCTACCAGGTGCAACGTCCGGTGGTGCAGACTGTTAATCGGCAGGTGAAACGCGTCGTGTGCCGCCCCGTGACTGAAAACCATACGCGGCAGGTCTGCCGAACGGTTTACCGACAGGTAACGGAAACAATCAATCAGGAGCGGTGCCACACTGTTCGCGAACCCGTTACGACCTACCGGACCGTGCGTCAGGACGCCGGATCGTGGCAGACGCAACCCATCAATGTGCCGGGCCCACTGTTACCACGCATGGTCATCGATCCCTGTAGTCGCGTTCCTCGCATCTGCATGGTCCGCAGCCGGGGGTTCACTTATTGCCGTCGGATCTGGGTGCCTCAGATTTGCGAGCGTCAGGTTCCCTGCACCACCTATGTCGCGCGCATCGTCCGCCAAAGTTGCCCCGTAACCGTGTGTCGGACCGTGCCGCAGACCGTGACCGAAAACGTTACATGCACCACCACCCGTATGGTGTCTCAGGAGGTCGTCGAAAACGTTCCTGTCCAAGTCTGCAACTATGTCTGCGAAACCAAGGTCAACCGCGTACCGTATCAGACGTGCCGCATGGTGACTGAGACCAAGCAGCGTCAGACTCCCGTCCAGACGTGCCGTATGCTGAACGAAGTTCGGACCCGCCAAGTGCCCTACTGCGTCTCCCGGCAAGTCCCCTACACCGTCACTCGCAAGGTGGCCCGCTGTGTGACTCGCAACGAGCCGGTCTGCATGACGCGGATGGTTGCCAAAACGGTCTGCCGCCAGGTGCCCTACGAAGTTTGCCGGATTGTTCCACAAGTTCCGTGCGACAGCTGCGGCATCACTGACACGGTGGAGCCCGTAGGTTCCATCCCCATGCCGTATGAGTCGGCACGTCCAGATTTCTCCGCTCCATTGATCGAGGGCCCGATGGTTCCCGGTCCGGTGCTCGTGGATCCGAATTCTCAGACCCCTCTCAATCTCGGACAGCCGAATCTGGTGGCTCCGGTCCCCGTACCGGTCGAGCCGGCTCTGGTGCCGGCTCCCGAAGCTCGTCGTTCCGGCCCCAGTGCCCTCCGCGTTCCGGCCCGCCGGTTCTAAGGAAACGTTCATGCCCGCCGAGTGATCGGTTGGTAACACCATTCAGGGAAGACGGACCGACACGCCGTAGTGCGTTCAGGTCAGCTGCGACAGTGTCGAACAGGACGACCGCGAGCAATCGCAGTCGTCCTGTTTCGTTAAATGGCCACATCCTCAACGCCTCAGGCATCAGTCATTGCTGATCGATCCCGTGGTAGTGGCAGAACGATTTGTGTGTGATCGAAAAGCAGTCCGCAGGGCCGGCCATCTTGCCTGCCCCGCGATCTGAGAGCGGACATAGCCTCTGGGAGCGTGCGACAGACACGATTGTCTATCGTTCCTGCTTTCTGGATTCACATGCGGACGACGAGACCGGCGGATCAGTCGTGACCGGATTCGTAGCGCTCGTTACAATCGCGAACGACTCACTGGAGCAAGTACTGCATGCTGACCCATCTGAAGATCTTCGTTTGCGAGCAAATTGGCGACGTGGTGATTATCACCCCGGCCGGCGACAGCTTCCGTTATCAGGATCTGCACTCGGAAACGAACTCGGTACGGGGGCAAATGGCCAAGCCGGGTTCAAAGCACCTGATTGTCGACCTAGTGAAGATGGAATATTTCGGTTCCGAGTTCATTGGGGCGCTGGTCTCCATGCTGCGTGATGTGAAGACTCGGGGGGGCAAGGCGTGTTTCTGTCGGGCCAACCCGCAGATGCTTCAGGTGCTTCAGAATATGAGCTTATTCAAGCTGTGGCCGCACCATGTCACCCGCGAGGAAGCTCTAACGGCGGCGACTGCCGGTTAGGGGAGGCGGAAACCGGTATCGGTCTTTCCGCAACTGGGCAGGTTGGCTACCTTCGCAACGCACGTCGGCATGGAGTCTGACAAAAGCGGCGACAGGGTGGTCATATGCGTCGACTGGGAACCGGTTTCATCATGGTGGCGCTCGCCCTTGGAGTCGCCCTCACAGCGCAGGCCCAAGCCCCTCGCACCACGCCGCTGCCTGTTAAGACGGTCGCTGTTGAAAAGGACGATCCCGCGGATCAAACCGATCCGCTGTTGACTCAAGTCCATCTCGCCATCGATCTGAACCAGCGGCGTCAGGTGGACCCGACCCGCGGCGCCACGCCTTGGATGATCATGCACGGCTTTCTGGCCTTGCGGCAGGATTACCAGTTGAAGCTTGGTCCCCAGCAGACCCGGGCTCTGGACTACATTACCCAAACCAATCCCACTCACCGCGAAGACGACTGGGAGCAGGCCGAATACTGGTTCGAAGCCACACAGTACGGCGGACGGCCGCACCCCTATATCAAGCCTTATGCCTTTGAAGGACACGTCAACCAGTTTCTGGCCATCATGAGCATGGCCAATGTTCCACTGACGCACGAGTTCAAGGCCCGCGACCCGCAACGTCCGGGATCGATCAAGACGATCACCATGGCGGACATGGTGAATCATGCCAAGATGCATGTGAACCAGCACGAAGAGGTCTCCTGGACCCTCTGGTTCCTGTCGAATTACATCGAGCCGGATGCCGAATGGATCAATAAGGACGGTCAGAAATGGAGCATGGAACAACTGGTCACAATGCAGACCAATGCACCGCTCTATAACCAGACCAAACAGCTGGCTCCCTGCGGCGGTACGCACGGCCTGTTTGCCCTGGCCTGTGCCTGCAACGCCTACTCGCACAAACACAAGCAGCTGCGTGGAGCGTGGATCGCCGCCCGGCAGAAGCTGGACAAACATATCGAGTATGCCCGGGGTGGACAGAATCGGGATGGGTCCTTCTCGACCGAGTTCTTTAAGGCTTATGGCGCCTCCCAGGAAATGGCGGTCCGTTTCAAATCGTCAGGACACATGCTGGAATGGCTGATGATGGCCCTTCCCCCGGAACGACTGCAGGAGCAGTGGGTCCGAGCAGGCACGATGAGCGTGGCCAATGATCTGGTTTCCCACAGTAATCGCAATCTGACAACGCCGGACACCGGGGCGATGTACCATGCGTTGCACGCACTCGTGCTGTATCGCAATCGCCTCCATCCACCGACGCCGTCCCCGGTGTCCCCGCCCATGGTAGCCGAGGTTCCTCCGGAATTGCTGAATCCGAAGCCGAATGGTTCGAGTCTCCCTAGCCCTCCGAGCCCCCTGTCTCCCGAAATGCGGACGGCCAACTCGGGAAACCCGGCTCCCATTGCCCCGTTGCCCCTTCCCCCGGGGACCAAGCCACTACCGCTACCCAATCTCGGACCCACAACCCCACTCCCAAACACCAATGCCGACGCCACGCCGCCTTCCGGCAGGGGGCCGTCACGTCACGAAAAATCAGAAGGACGAATCCGCTTACTGAATCCGCCCAGTGGTCTGACACCGAACCGTCGGGGACGGCCCTACCTGCGGCCGATTACCAACTCCAAGGCCACCGAAGAGGGAAAGACCGAGGACTCCAGCCCCGATACAACAGCCCCTTCACTCCTGAAGCCGGTCGAACCGGGACGCTTGCCACTGCTGGTTCCCACGCTGCCCTCCTTGGAGAAGCCCGATCCCAAGCCGCTTTTGCCAGAGCCGGTTCCCAGCGAACCGACCAGCGACAGAGCTGCGGTCGCCAAACCGCCAACGGCTGCGGAAGGAGGCGATGCTCCGGTGCCCCTGTTCAACGATTCGCCGGGGGTGACGATACCTGCTCCGACCGCAGTGCCGGGTAAGGTCCCAGCAGCGCCCCTACAGAACGAGCCGACTCCCGTAGACGCGGAAACGCCTCAGTCGCCCCCCCTGGATGAGCCCGCACCGAATGAACCGACACCAGTCGCCCTTCCGATCATCAAGCCAGTCTCCACGTCGACTTCCGTGAAGCCTGCGGTTCGCAAACCCGGTGAGCCGACACCCGCAGTCCCAGCCCCCAAACAACCGGTTGCCCCCGGACCACCACTTCCGCTCATCCCGATTCCCGAGGAACCGAGTGAGTCAACGCCTACGAACCCGGCGGAGCCAACTCCCGCCAGATCACCCAGCAGTTCCGATTGAATTTAAGCCACACGTCAACCGCGTGTGGATCGTCCCCAGTAAAGGGGGATCAATGACGTGGCCCGGCGGTTTCTGCCGTCGTATTGATCTCCGTGACGGATCGGTTCTGTTGTTCTGAACCTGTTCGTCTACAACTCTGCGTTCGATCGAAGTCCGCTGAACAACGACTTCAGGCACGCAGCAACATCGAGCGCATCCAGTCCGCTGGCTGCCTGTTCAGGGAAGGTCAGGCCGTGTCTCCCCAATATGCACAACATCGACAGTCGTGGTGGGTCCAGGTCGGAGGCCCGGTCAGTACCGCAGCAGTCCTCCTGGCGGGATGCGTGGATGCTCCTCCCGCGGCATTCGAGGTAGAACCCGAATCTCGTGCCATCGTCAACGACGCGGCGGAACCGACGCCTGTTGACTCCCCGGCAGTTGACTCTCCGGTGACAGCGGACGTCCCTCCTGCCGAAGATGAATGGCAGTCTGCGGGCGACGACTCCCTGAGACCAACACCCGCCGACCCCACTCCCTTGCCCGGCACCGTGCCGCCACCGCGAGTCACTGCGGAGCACACGCCCCTTCCCAGTCCGAGCAGCTTGCTCCCCCCGAATCTAGGGGGAGGGCCTGAACCAACTCTGGCCGAACCGACACCCGCGACCGAACAGCTCTCCCCTCCACCGATCGTTTCCGATCACGGTCTGACGACCCAGCCTCCCAAACCTCCGGTGCCGATTGGGGAACGCGAATACACCACCCCCATTCCGCGTCAGATCATCGTCCTTTCTCCCAAGAAGATGGATGCTCCGGGAACGGCCACGCCTGTGCCGCCAACCGTTCCGGTGGTGGTCCTGCCGCCATCGAGCGGTGCGGACATTGCCCCCCGGTCAACCCCGCAGATCCCCATACCCGCCCCATTGCCACTGCAATCGGCACCACAGGAACTGGCATCGCTTGGCCCTTCGCGGCCTCTGGTTCCTGGAATGAAGCCCGAAGCAGCTCCGGAACCGTCCCCCTCGGTAACGCCCGATGCAGGCTCGGTTCCTGCCAAGCCAATCTCCCTCTCCAGTGTGACGGAACCCCTGCCACCGGGGTTCGTCTCGTTGTTTAATGGTCAGGATCTGACCGGCTGGGATGTCTACGACGGCAAGACCGTCTCCTGGCAGGTCACGGATGGCGAAATCCGCTGTGTCGCTCCCGGGGGGGGATGGCTTCAGACCATCGAGCCTTACAGCGACTTTGAATTACGGTTTGACTACCGCCTCTCACCGGGTGGCAACTCCGGAGTCAGCCTGCGTTTCCCGGGTCAGGGAAACCCCTCGCTGCAAGGACTGGAGATCCAGCTGCTCGACGATCAAGCCGAGAAGTTTCAGGGGATCCAGCCGACCCAGCAGACGGGCAGTCTGTACTTTATTGCGGCCCCCTCTCGAACCGACGCCGCCAAGCCGGCGGGCGAGTGGAACCAATGTACGGTCACGTGTCAGGGGCCACGCATCACTGTGGCCCTGAATGGAGAGACCGTTAACTCCATCGATCTGGGCACCACGGGAGACAAGGCGGCGGATGGGGTGCATACCCTCGCAGCTCTGCGAACACCGACCGGGATGATCGCCTTGCAAAGCCATGCCACCCGCGTGGATTACCGCAACGTGATAATCAAGGATCTGACTCAGCCCATGCCATCCGGCGTCCGCTGGCTCGACATTTCGGAAGGCACCGGCGACGTGGTCCCGTCGGGAGCCAAAGTCACCGTCCACTACATCGGACATGTGGCGACGGGAAAGCGTTTCGGCAACAGCTATGAGAAGGGCTCTCCCAGCACAGTATCCCTGAACGAAGTGATCCCTGGCTGGCGAGAAGGTATTCCTGGAATGAAGGCCGGTGGCAAACGCCGCCTCGTGGTCCCCGCACAGCTTGCGTATGGCAGCAAGGGATTCCGGGACATCATCCCCCCCCACGCCACACTGGTCTATGAGATAGAACTCCTCTCGGTGGAGGCGTCGGACGCATCAACTCTCGCACCCTCCCCGCTGCCGACGCAGGCCGCTCAGCCAGTCTTGAAACCGATCTCATTGCCCACTCCATTGCCCCTGAACGAACCGTCCCTGCGGCCTTCGATTGAGCCCGATGCGGACGCGGCTCGCGCTCCTCTTGAGGTACCGACTACGCCGTGAAAACCGTCTGCGTCTATTGTGGCTCCAGTTTCGGCAACAACCCGGTCTACTCCGAGGTGGCCCGCGAACTGGGACAGACATTGGCTGAGCGGCAGATCGAACTGATCTACGGCGGTGGCCGGGTGGGGCTGATGGGAGTGGTGGCCGATGCGGTGCTGGCTGCGGGGGGACGTGTTCAAGGCGTGATTCCGCAGGCTCTCGCTGATCGCGAAGTGGCCCACCACGGACTGACGCAGTTGCATATCGTGCAGTCGATGCACGATCGCAAATCGATGATGGCCGACCTCTCGGAGGGGTTCATTGCCTTACCGGGAGGGATCGGCACGCTGGAAGAGCTGTTCGAAATCTGGACTTGGGCCCAGCTGGGGATTCACTCCCGGCCCATCGGTTTACTGAACATTGCGGGTTACTTTGATCGCCTGCTGGAGTTTCTGACCCATGCGATGCGGGAGGCGTTCCTGAAGCCTGCCCATCATCAGGCCGCCGTGGTCTCGGCCAGTGTTGCCGATCTGCTGGAACAGATGCAGCAGTCCCCTCCCGTAAACGTCGGGAAGTGGCTGGATCAAGATCAGCGATAACGGCCCGTAGTTATCCCTTCCGCAGTTCAAAGATCTGAAACTCGCGGTTCGATGGGAATGAGCATTCTCGAAGTTGATCGTTCATGACCTTCACGCAGAAACGACGACTGGCCAGTTCGTGGAACTGGCGGGACCAGTAGCGTCCCGGGTCTCCCAACCAGCAGACGCCTCCGGGCTGTAACATCGACTCAATGGTATTCAACAAGGCTTCATGCAGTTTGGGGTCATAGGTCACTTCGCAGCCGAGGATCGCCGCGAACGAGCGAGCTGGCGGGGTCCGCCAGTCGAGGACCAGCACCTCGGGGTCCGCCAATCCATTCCGCAGTGCGTTACGGCGGCAGACCTGCACAGCCACAGGGTCATAATCACTGTAGACAACGGGATGCCCCAGCGACTGAGCGACGAGGCCGACCAGCCCGATCCCCGCTCCCAATTCCAACAGCTCGACCCCGGCAGCCCAGGGAGCCTGTTTCAGCAGACCAGCCATCGTCCGAGCCCCTGGCCACAGGGTGGCCCAGTACGGCATATAGTCATCAAGGCGGTTGGCAGCAATGACCTCGGGGTCGTCGAGAAATGCTTCAGGCTTCCCCGGAAGGATCAGTTCGAAGGTGCGTCCGGCGATCGTGACCGTCTCCGCTCCCCAGTCTCCTGGAATCGGTGGCAACGTCTCCCCGGGGGATTGATCGGACGATGAGAGGGAAGAATCCATGACGGTGCCTGCTCGCGAATCTAGAAACGTGAGCCCGCAGGATACGCCGTCCCGGATGAACGGCAACAGTCCGTCCCCAAATCGACGCGAGCATTAAGACGAAGGGGTCGACGAAGAGAATTTCAGGGACTGTGCCAGACGCACGCTTTCCCCCACCGTGATCAGCCCCGATCCGTTCTCCCGCATGGCCGCCGACAGGTTCCAGCGTCCCAGCAAATCAAATAGCACGTCACACTCGCGTTCGAGCATGCCAAATTTGGCCTTCAGTGCCCGCCCCTCGTCGGGTGGCATATCCAGAAACTGACTGACCAGCAAAAAATCACCCTCGTTCGGCAGATTCAGGTGTAATGCCTGAAACGCGGCTGCCAACCGGGAATCCAATTCTGCATGGATCGCCCGAGGCCCGGATCGCAAAAACCGGCGCGACACCTCCACATCACACGACACCACCCGTGCGGAGGTTTCACAAACCGCATAGATCACGGCTTCGTCCGCCAGAGTCGCCTGAAAACGATCCGTCGAATGGTGTTTGGACCACGTTTCTAACAATTGATCCAGCTGCACATGGGGGGGTACCAGTTTCAAAAAAGGGACCTCGGTCAGGTAACCGAAGCAGCGATCGCCCGACAGCCCGACTTGATTGGCCAGTTCAATCCGCTCCAGCGTGTCAAAAAAGGCCAACCGAAACGCCATATAGGTGACGTCGGTGGCCGGCAGAGGCATGGAACAGACCGTGAGCATGACTTTCACGTTGGCAAACCCTGTTCCAGCTCACAATCACAACAGGCCGCCGAACCTGCATTTTTCAGAAAGTCTGTTAAAATAAGACATTACATCTTCCCAGGGCTCTCCATTCTCTCGGTGGACTGGCGTTGTTGTTGTCTTTTCGCAACAGGTTTTCAAGCCCAATGTTACTCAATCAGGACACGCCGACGGAGGCTGGGATTATTTCGGGGAACCGTTAATGTCCGAAACTCCGGCACACCGGAAACAGTCCCCGTTTATCGATGTATTCGGACCGTTCGCCGAATCTCGGTGTCGATTCAGGACATTTCCTCAAGAGTGAGAGTTGAAGTCAAGCCCACCTCGGCAATTATGAATTAAGTTCGCTGTGACGTGGCAATCGTGCATCACGAAACCACGCCGTTGAGGGAATTCCTCAACCTGTCGTCTGGCGGCAACACGTCGGAGGAGGCAACGCTCGTTGTCTCCCTCCCCCGTTGCCCCGGATGGTCCCGAGGGGGCTCGTTGGACCACGACAGTTCATGTGCGAGGGGGCTAATATGCAATCATTCTGTCGTTTCGTGTTGGTGTTCCTCCTGATGGGGAGGCTGTTCGATGGTTCCCTGCTGGCGCGTGAGACGCCCGATGTCGGGACCAGTGCCGCGGCCGCGGCCGAATCGGGGGCTCGACTCGAACATGACCGCCAGTGGAATGACGCGATCCACCATTACAAAGCGGCCGTCAAGAAGTGGCCGCAGCACCCGGACCTGGCTTACGGACTGCGGCGATCGCAGTTTCAGTTCTCCATCGAGCGGCGTTACGACGATCACTCTTTCAAAAGCACCGTCCGTCGATTGTCCACCGACCAGGGACTGCAACTCTTCCACTCTGTCGTGGGGATGATCCAGCGACACTATGTGGACACGTTGGACTCCACCTCCATTGCCGCCCATGGTACCGAAAGCCTGTGGCTGGCCCTGGGGAACGAAAAGTTTCTGGAGCAGAACCTGCTGGGGACCGACCCCCAACGGCTAAAGGCCCTGCGGCGGGAACTGCGAACGACCTATTGGAACAAACCGCTCCGTAGCTCCGCGGAAGCCCAGCAGATGATTCTCAGCGTCTGTCAGATGTGCAAAAGCCGGGTTGATCTGGATGCCCAGCCCGTCGTCATGGAATACGTGTTTGGTGCCTGCAACTGCCTGGACGATTACAGCAGCGTCATGACTCCGGACCGACTCCGTGATCTGTTCAACAACATCGATGGTCAGTTCGTGGGTGTCGGCATCGTCATGGAAGCGGAAGTCGGTAAGGGAATGCGACTGCGACAGGTTCTCCCCGAAAGCCCGGCCTCGGAGGGGGGCCTGAAGTCCGGCGATCTTTTGATCGCCATCGATGAACATGACTGTCGCGTGATGACGACCGATGAAGCGGCCAATCTGGTCACCGGGGACCCCGGCAGCGAGGTCACCCTGACGGTCGAACGCAATGGCAGCCGCGTCCCGGCTCGCTGTACCCGTCGTGAAGTCACCGTCCGCAGCATTCCGGTGGCCAAAATTGTCGATACCGATGCGGGAATCGGCTACATTCAGCTGACAGGTTTTCAGAAGAGTACCGCGATGGAGCTGGATCTGGCCCTGGGTAAGTTGCAGGGGCAGGGGATGAAGTCGCTGATCCTCGACGTGCGGCAGAATCCCGGGGGACTGCTGACGACCGCAGTGGAAGTGCTGGATCGATTCATCGATGATGGAGTGCTGGTCTCGACCCGGGGGCGGGAACCCAATCAGAACCAGACGTTCACCGCCCATGGGCCGGGAACGCTGAACATCCCCATCGTGTTGCTGATCGATGAAAACAGTGCCAGTGCCAGCGAAATCGTGGCCGGAGCGTTCCGCGATCATCGGCGGGCCACCATCATTGGACGCAACTCATACGGCAAGTGGTCGGTACAGAGCATCTACGACAATGATCTGGAGTATGGCTTTGGAATCCGTATGACGACCGCCAAGTTCTACTCCCCCAATGGGGACACGCTCGGTAAGATCGGCGTGAAGCCCGACATCGAAATCCCGGCGGATCAGGCGGCTCCCTACATCATTGGAGAAGTCGACCCGGTGGCCGACGCCGATGTGCGGACCGCACTCGAACGCCTTCATAGAACCGAGTTCACCAAGCGATGAGTGACGTTGACTCGACCTTCGACTCCGCCTGGCTGCAGAACGGCCAGGGGCAGCCGCCGACAGTTCAGTGGGCGTTCCGTACTGACGGGACGCTCGCTGCGTTCTGTCTGGCACGGGAATCCGGCGAGGTATTCCTTGGCGACGAATCCGCGGGGATTTACCGACTGAATCGTCGTGGAAAAGTCGCAGCTGTAAACCAGCTGCGGGATTCGTTGCGGCTGTTTGTTTGTAGCGAAGATGGCCAGTGGAGCTATGCCGTTTCGGGTGATCGACAGGTATTGCGACTGGATCGCAACTTGCAGATCGACTGGGATTACGAGACCGAGGAAGACATACTCAGTCTGGCCTGTTCGCCCTTCGGGCATCACCTGCTGATTACGACGGCCAGTGCGACCAACATCCTTCTCAACGAGCGAAAGCGGAAGATCGCCCGATTCGAAACGATCAAGCCACTGCACTTTTCCAACCTGTGTGGCACCGAACCGGTCGTGATTGGTGCCGCCGAAAATGGACTGCTCTGTTGTCACAATCTGGCCGGGGCCCAGCTGTGGCAGGAACGCGTCTGGACCAACGTCGGTTCCATGAGCGTGACAGGGTCCGGCGACATTATTTATCTTGCCAACTTCGGTCACGGCGTGAATGCCTATGACGGGGATGGTGTCAGCCTGGGCGCGTATGTCCTCGAAGGAACCGTCGACCGCGTCGCCAGCAGCTATGAACCGTACCGACTGGTGGCCAGCACGATCGAGCAGTACATCTACTGGCTGAATTCGGACGGGGAGATGCTCTGGTCGAGTGAGGCTCCCTGTTCGGTTGTCGATGTCGCTTGTGACCCGCTGGGAGAGTGGGCGATTGTCGGCCTGCAATCGGGTGATCTGTTGCGGCTGGGATGGGGCGTTTGAGGCCACCGTCATCGCCAGCGAGGGGCTCAATTTGCTACAGTTCGGCCCCGCCTTGCGGCACCGCGCGGTGACCTCTGGCCTCCGAGATCGACTCGCTCCGCATGACCGCCACCCCGTACCTGATTCGTCTGGCTGAACGATTAACGACCGGGCTGCGGTATCTCGCGCCCGAGCGGAAGATCCTGCATCGTAACTTCCTGTTGTCCATGCAGCAGCCGGATGGTGGATTCTGTGGGCGGGAAGGGGGCTCCGACCTGTACTACAGCTCCTTTGCAGTGCGGGCACTGCAGGTGCTGGGTGAGCTGTCATCCGAGACAGCTCACTGGGTTTACCGGTACCTGCGGGGGTTTGACTGGCGATCACTGAGTGTGATCGATCTGATGAACTGGCTGTCGATGTCGGCCATGGTCCAACTGGCCGGGGGGCCGGACACGCTGTCGGATGCTCCCGCAGACTGGGCTGACCAGATGGCTGCTCGTCTCGAATCTCTACGAACTACCGACGGCGGCTACGCCAAGGGGGCCGAAGGGGCCACCGGCAGTACTTATCACACGTTTCTCGTGGTCCTGACGTATCAGTTGCTGGGGAAGTCAGCCCCTCGTCCCAATGCCCTGGCCCAGTTCATTTATGACCGACAGCGGGAAGACGGTGGCTTCGTCGAAATCGCCCCCATGAAACGCAGCGGAACCAATCCCACGGCGGCAGCGTGTGCGCTCCTGCATATGCAGGGGCGGGTGGACGCGGAGCTGCGTGAAGATCTGGCGGCCTTTCTGGTCGATGTCCGGACGGACGAATCGGCCTATCTGGCGAATGCGCGGATACCCATCGCCGATGGGCTGTCCACCTTTACCGCCGTGCTGACCGCTCAAGATGTCGAAGTCGCGGCGCTCGTCGATCCGCCCATCCTCCGGAGTTACGTGTCCCGTCATCTGGAGATGCCAACGGGCGGCTTCCGGGCGGCGGAATGGGACACGCAAGCAGATGTCGAATATACGTTCTACGGCCTGGGGATCATCGGCCTGCTGGGACCGCCCGCCCATTGAAACGGGTGCCGGAGGCAAACTGTGGCATCACGTTTCGGTGACCATGACCTCCACAATCCGGTGGAGCGCCCGACCGATGGGGGCCCCTCCGTTATGGAAGTCAATTCCGCTGCGATGGTAATTATCCAGCGGGCGATGCGTATGCCCGAAACAGACCTGTCGCACCCCTGCCTCGGGACCATGCCCGATCTCTTTCAAATACTTGATGAGCCGAGCCGCCACGATCGCCCGGGGATAGACCGCGTGGGGCACGATCCGGTGCATCTGAGCCCGCACGACCAGTGAATACAGTCCGTGGGCCCAACCGCGCCGGCGGGTATGTGAAAACAGGTTTCGTTGCAGTTCCAGCCGCTCATGGCTCATCCGCCGATCTGCCGCATCGCCATGTAAAAAGACCGTGTCTCCCATCCGATAATAGAATCGGTCCCAGCGGAAATTGGCATGCTGGCTCGCCAAATCGGGCAGCTGCGCCACCAGTGAGGGGTGGTCATCGTGATTACCCAGGACGAAGTGAAACTGGCATTCGGGAACCCGCGTAGCCAGCTGGGACAACCAGAGACAAGCGGCCGCCAGAGTCGCTTCGGTGGAAGGTAACATCGACCATTTGAAGTCGAAGATGTCCCCCCCGAGAACGCATACCCGCGAGCGACGGGCCGCCGCCAGAATGGCGTCCTCGATCAAATGTCCCCGCGAACGTTTGGAGAACAGATGCAAATCGGAGACAAAACAGACGGGCGTCGCGATGCCGCCGGTTTGTGATCGATGTGAACTCATGGAAAACCTCGTCGGTCCGGTTCAATCGGTGTTTTCGTTCGTGGAACGATCTCTTGTCCAGTGCATCGCCCTATCCCATGACGATTCTTACAATTTCCAAACAGGCTGCTCGCAGCATCCCTCTCCCGAATCCGCTGGTTTGATGGCATGTCCCCTGAGATCGATGAAACAGAAGTCGAAACGGAAGTCGAAATGCGGCAGGATCTGCGTCCGTGGTTTCAAGCCATTGACGATCTGGTCGCCGCTCACCCCCAGGGATTGTCATTTCCCGAGATCTTCGGCAATGACAAGCCTGTCGAGATCGATGTCGGTTGCGGACGAGGGCTGTTTGTCCATTCGGCCAGTCGACGAAACCCGGACCGCAACTATTTGGGGATCGAACTGGATTACAAGGAAGGGCGCCGGGCGTCCCGCCGTCTGGTCAAGGTGGCGTCCTCCAATGGAAGGATTTTCGGGGGCGATGTGATGGTCGCTTTCCGCAAGCTGTTCTCTCCGGGGACAGTTTCGGCGATTCATGTCTACTTTCCCGATCCCTGGTGGAAGCGGCGTCACCGCAGCCGTCGGGTATTCAATGTGAACTTTCTCGACCGCACGAACGAACTGCTGATTCCGGGCGGATTCGTCCACTCCTGGACCGATGTGGAAGAGTACTTTGAGGGGATCTGCGCCCTGATGGACAACCATCCGGACTTTGAAAAACTGCCCGCTCCGGAAGAACGCATCCCCCAGAACGACATGGACTATCAGACCAGCTTTGAACGCAAGAAGCGGAAGCTCGGCCTGCCGATCTATCGCGGACTCTGGCGAAAGGTCCGGTAACGACCGCGATGCGTACGCTCACGATCATGGCTGGTGGCGGAGGGGTGCGGTTCTGGCCGGAAAGCCGGAAGACGCGACCAAAGCAGTTCTTGTCACTGGATGGCCATCGATCATTGCTACAGGAAGCGGCCCATCGAGCCCTGCCGCTGTTTGGCTGGGAACGGATCGCGGTCGTCACAGGAACGGAGCATGGAGCCCTGACATGGGATCAGCTGCCGGACCTCCCTCGCGAGAATCTATTCCTGGAGCCCGCAGCGCGGAACACTGCTGCATGTCTGGCCCTGAGTGCCGCATTGTGGCTGAAACGAGATCCCCATGCGGTGATGCTGGTGACCCCGGCTGACCACCTGATTGCCCCGGAGGCCGCCTTTCGGCAGGTGGTGACGCACGCCTTTGAGGCGATTGAAGCCGACCCTCAAGCAGTCGTACTGCTCGGGGTGCAACCCACTCGCCCCGCCACCGGATATGGCTATATCGAAGTGGCATCCGATTCGATCGCGAACAGGGCAAGCGTCCGGGCCTTTCAAGAAAAGCCGGACGAGGCCACGGCGAAACGGTTTCTAAGTGGACAGCGTCATCTCTGGAATGCCGGGATCTTTCTGTGGCGTGCGGATCGGTTTCTGCAACTGGTGGAGCGGTATCAGCCCGCAATCGCCCACTTGGTCCGGCAACTGGCCGAACGGGCTCCCGCCCCCTGGACCGAGTCCGATCAGCGGGCCTTCACATTGCTGCCATCGATTTCGGTGGATCATGCGATCCTCGAACCGCTGTCCCATGAGACGGAATCGCACCTGATGGTCTTCCCGGCGAACTTTGCATGGAGCGACGTGGGCAGCTGGCAAGCCTGGCCGGAGCTGTGGGGACAAGACACCCAGGGAAATACCATTCGCGGCCCGCATGTGGGAATGGAAACCACGAACTGCACAATTCAGACCTGTCCGGATCATCTGATCGCCACCTATGGCATCGAGGGGCTGCTGATCGTTCAGACACCAACGGCCACATTGATCGCCCGCCGTGACGACGACCAGGCGATCCGCCAGCTGGTACAAGCCATTGAGCAGCAAACCGGTCCGGCATGGCTTTAAGCCCAGAACGGAGCAGCCTCTTGTGGATGTCGATTTTCAGAACATCCGGGCTTCAGCGGATTGTCCCCGGAACTCCACGGCCGATCCCATGACGTGCCATGCCGTGAGTCGTTATAAAAGTCCATCAGTCCCCTGGTCTTCGAACGGACAGACATGATGTTTCTTCTGCGACTGCTGACCCTTTGCGGTTTGTGCCTGACTTCGGTGCTGGCCCATGCCGAAGCAGAACGTCCGCCGAATGTCGTTCTGATCATCTCGGATGACCAAGGGTGGAAAGACTACTCCTTCATGGGGCACCCGCATCTCAAGACGCCCCACATCGACAAGCTGGCCCGTGAATCGCTGGTCTACACGCGGGGCTATGTGCCCACCAGTTTGTGCCGCCCCTCACTGGCATCGATCCTGACGGGACAGAATCCGTTCCGCCATCGGATCACCGGCAATGACCCCGCTCTGGTGGGAGCCCTGGCGGAGATGAAGCGTCCCCTGGCGATGAAGTCACCCGCATATCAGGAATTGAGAACAAACTACAGCCGCAATCTGGATGCGCTCCCGAAGTTGCCGTCCGCGCTGCATTCGTACCGGGGTTATGTGTCCTTCCAGACGGGCAAGTGGTGGGAACGCAACCCCAGTGACTGCGGTTTTACGGCGGGAATGTCTCACGGCGACACCGAAAAGGGCGGTCGCCACGGTGATGAAGGACTGTCAATCGGACGTCAGGGGATTGCCCCCATCGAGAAGTTCATGGATGACGCGATGGAACAGCGGAAACCGTTTATGGTCTGGTACGCTCCCATGATGCCGCACACCCCTCACAACCCGCCACAGCGGCTGGTGGACAAGTACAAATCCCTGACCCCACATCTCCCCATCGCGAAATATTGGGCCATGTGTGACTGGTTTGATGAGTCGGTCGGAGAGTTGATGGGAGCCCTGGAAAAACGCCAGCTCGTCAACAACACCATCGTGCTGTACGTCGTCGACAACGGATGGGTGCAATCGCCCAGCGGTGAGGGGGGAGCGACCGGAGCCGAGCGCGGCAAGCGGTCACCCTATGATGGAGGCACCCGCACGCCGATCATGGTTCGCTGGCCCGGACATGTCATACCCCGCCGCGACGACACCCATCTGGTCTGTTCGATTGACTTGTTTCCAACGATCCTGCACGCCGCAGGGGTGGATGACCCCAGCCTCTTTCGATCACTGCCAGGACGAAACCTGCTGGATGCCCCCATGATCGCCGAGCGACAAAAGATCTTTGGCGACATCTATGAACACGATGTCCACGACATCCACAACCCCTCGGCCAGCTTGCGCTACCGGTGGGTCATCGAAGGCGAATGGAAGCTCATCGAACCGAATCGGGAACGTGTGCCCGAGGGGGTGGCGGAACTGTATCACATCACGGTGGACCCCGATGAGCAGCAGAATCTGGCGACTGGGGAGCCGGATCGCGTGGCGGATTTGCGCAAAGCCCTCGATGCCTGGTGGACGCCCTAACAGCCTGTGGAAGAACGCCGAGGGATAGGCGCTCCGCAGGCACGGAATCAGGGAGTGGCCGACTGGCTGCGAATGAGTTCAATCACGTCCGCGATCTCCCGTGGACTGAGGTCTTTCTCAACGCCAACGGGCATCAACGAAACCCCGGAAGAGGTCAGCGTCTCGATCACCTCACGGGCAATCGTATCCTCCCTGGCCTCGGCTCGACGCAGGGTCACATAGGCCGACGACTCCGCCGCCAGCAACCCCGTGAATACCAACCCCTGCGTCGTTTCCAGCGTGTAGTTCACGTACTTCGGCTGAGCCTCGCGGTTCGGGTCGAGGATCGCAATCAGCAGATCCGTGGGTGACTTGTTCGCAACGGTCGCCAGCTCTGGTCCGACCGAGTGGCCGGCATCGCCGACCTTGTGGCAAACGGAGCAGGTTTTCTGAAAGACGGTCCGGCCACGCTCGATATCGCCGCCCGCTTCGACTGCCTCGCGGTACTGGGCAATCACCGCTTCACGATCCTTCGAGACCTGGCCACGCAGGGCACTCGCTCGTTCGCGAACCGGCAGGTCAGGATGACTGAGCAGCCCTTGCCATTGTTCGGTCGACAGTTCCGAAGACTTGATCGCGTGCGATTCAA
>QWPB01000156.1 GCA_003671275.1 Planctomycetota bacterium
CAGGTAGCGGATCGTGTCGTTCTGCGACTGCGTGTCGTTCGAGAAGTTCGGCACCGCGAGGCCGTAGTTGCTCCAAGCACCGACGTTGTACCAGCGGAATGCATCATTGGTCATGAGTCTGTTTCCTATGTGAGAAGTGAAGAGTGAGAAGTGGAACCCGTTCGTGATGCACGTCAACAGCCACAGCTGTGAGAGGTGGGACGGGTATGTTGAGGTCAGTGAGGCCGCTTCAGTCCCTTGGCCGAGAGGAACTGGTCAATCAGTCCCTTCATGGTTTCGAGGGTGGAGACCGAACCGGGATACTTGCGGACCAGCTCAGCCTCGGCCCAGGCGAACGCTTCCGCGAACGTGTCACGTTCATAGGGAGCGAACCGAGTCTCGGGGACGATCGCCTGTGGCGGTGGAGGGTTTTCGATCGTGACAACCGGCGGGGCCTTCGATGGAGCGGGCGGATCGCGAGCCGTGATTGATCCCTTGCGTCGCCGGAGCGTTCGCCACAGGGCGATGCCGCCGAGGATCAGGCCACCGGTTCCGCCCGTGGCTCCGGTGACTCCCAGCCAAGTGGCGATGGTGATCGCGGTTTGGGCGATGCCAGCAGCTGCGTCGATCTTATCGCCCAGCGAGCGGTCGGGTTTGGGTTCAACCGCTGGGGCTGGAGTCACCGCAGGTTTTTCTGTCGCTGGCTCTGCGGGCTGAGGAACCTTGGGCTTCTCGACCTGGGGAGGCGGAACGATCGCGGGGACTTCGGGCTTGTTGTCCTCGCTGATCCCCAGCTTCTTGAGCAACTCGTCGGGGGTTTCATACCCGGTCACCGCTGGCTGGCCAGGAACGACGAATGCGGGGACTTGCTGAATGCCGAACTGCTCCGCAGATGCCGGATAGACATCGATGTCTATATACGTCACTGCATACGCGGTATCGAGCCGTTGCCGCAGCACCGTCTGCTCGGCGTAGTGCTGCTTGAACTTCTGGCAGGGGCCACAGGTCGGTGAACCGAACACATATAGTGTGGGCCTGTTCTGCGGACGGTTGCGGCAGGTGTCGAATGCCTCGCGGGTCGCTGCGAACGAGATGAACACGCTGGTGCGGTCATCGCTGCTGTTGAGCAGACCGCAGACCTCGCTGTTACGGGTGAACAGTGGGCCACCGCTCCAGCCGGGACGAGTCGGGAACCCAGTGACGTTCCCCCTGAACTTCCCGCCCTGGAACTCGAACGTGCTGCACCGCAGCAGTGGCCCTCGAATCCAGCGCAGCTGCCGCTCGCCCGTGGTGTCGGGAAAGCCATACGACCAGACCGTGTCGCCGACGTTGGGCACTTTCTCCGCGACTCGGGCGAATGGGAATCCGTCGCCGTCGCAGTCGAACATCACCGGGCCTTCAGCTTCCGGAGAGACGTAGATCCGGCGAGCCGTGACCTCGCGGTCCTTGAATTTCACCAAGACCACGGGCGGATGGTCACAGTGTTTCGCGGTCAGAACCAGCCCGCACGGGTCAACGCAGACCCCGGAACAGTCACCCACCATCACGACCGAATCTTTCACGGCAGCAGGAGCAGCAGTTCCCAGAGCCAATACCAGGGGAACCACCAATAGTCGGTTCCAGATCGTTTTTAGAAACGTCACTACGAGAGCGGCACCATAGACACACATCGACACGATGAACGAGATGAGAATCAAGAAGACTCCTTGGTGAATGAGTGACAAAACTGGAACGTCCCATTCCGGACGAGTTCCCGCAGCAGACACGCCGGGTTGAACTGCGTGGGGTTCGAGCGGTTCATGCGACCCAGACGCATGCAGACAGCGGCCACCAGTTCCGAGCAGAACAGCTCGTTGAGGTCCGCCGAGGGCAGCAACCGGGTCCGCTTGAACAGCCGCGTCCCGGAGAGCAGCGCTCCGCCGAGGTCGTACGTGACCTCGCGTCCGACGAAATGCCGGATGAGAATCCGGCTCAGCAGATCCCGCTCATCGCGGGACAGTTTCTCGATGGCTGAGAGCCGATAGAGATCGACACGTCCGCCATCGGCGAGATAATCAGCAATCCGGGCTTCGGGGTGATGAGCCTGACAACCGTTGATCTTCCGTCCGGTGATCTCGCAGGGGTGTGGACAGAGCGTGGTCGATTCGATCCACTCCATCCGCTGCTGGTACTCACAGAACGTCGCGATATGCGACGGGCCGACTTTCAGTCGAGCAGGAGCGAGTACCGACGCGGTTCCGTAAGAGATCGCCTTCGCGGTGAACCCGGTGCCGTAACAGGCAGCGATATCGAGGGGTTCGAACGCGAAATCGGTCATTCCCGTCCTTTCATCCGATCAAGCAGATCGTCGTGCCGGGCCAGTCGGCGACGGATGTCTTCCAGTTCCGAGCCGCGCAGCTCGTTCTGGGCCCGGACCTCGGCTTTGATGGCGGCCATGTCAGACGACATCTGCCAGGCCCAGAGGATCGCTCCGACAAAGATCACGGAGACCGTGAAGCTGAGGAATGACACGAACCATTTCGGGATGACGATGTAGCCGTTGCCGTTCATGCCGAGCGGCGAGAGGCCGTAGGCGGGAGACTGATGGGGATCATCACGGGAGAGAGCGGGTGACATGAATTCCTTTCCTGCGGGGTTACTTGATGGAGTCCCGCCACAGGGACGGGAGCTGGGACTGTTCTTTCTCGAACGCCGGTCCCATGAAGGGACGCGGTTTGATCTCGACTTCGACCTTGTCGCGCGTCTTGGTCTCGATCGTGATCTCGCCCCCGTGTTCGAGCGTGCGCGGGGCATCGGTACTGCGATTGAGCCTGGCGGGGCCGATCACGACCGAGCGGCGGTCGGGATCAAACAGAAAGTAGATGTGCCGCTTGAGGAGCCCCGTGCGGTTGGTCGGGGATTCCCCCGCTCGCGAGGCTCGCTTGCGGCGCTGAATTCGCTGCTTGGCGTCCTGCCGAACGAACGCTCCGAACCGGGACAGCACTTTGCGTTCGGTGCGGCTGACAGCCGACTGAATCGCCTGGCGGTCAAAGAACAACCCTTTGACCTGAACAATACGGAGGCCGATATGCATGAGGCACCCGGCCTCGGGCTATGTAATGACACGAAACGTCAGCGTCAGCACGCTGGTAAACGTCCGCAGGTTCTCGATGTGTTCCGGGGCGTAGATCGTCTTGAACTCGGTCTTGATGCAGGCAGCCAGCGGAAATGTCTCCAGTCGTTTGGCCCGGAACAGGTCGCCGATCTCTTCGGCCAGGGCGAGCAACGGATCGAACGAGGCGTTCTGTTCATTGCCGGGCTTCTTCTGGATCGCCACATCAATGGCAATGTCCTGCTGTGCCTGAGAGCGCGAGGCCGAGGCATTCACCACGCTACTGGGGACGACAGTCACTTTGAGCGTCTTGAGGTCGGCCACCTCCGCACGTGGCAGGTATGCCCGCGTGGCTGTGACTGGCTGGCTCAATGTCGCGGCATTGAGAGTGGCCACGACGGCATCGGCAATCTGAGTGATGA
Organism: Planctomycetota bacterium; assembly: GCA_003671275.1. Classification (GTDB taxonomy): domain Bacteria; phylum Planctomycetota; class Planctomycetia; order Planctomycetales; family Planctomycetaceae; genus TH-plancto1. The sequence goes on from QWPB01000156.1 coordinate 3,493, forward strand.
CAGGCATCAGGCCTCTACCGCTCCCACATGCTTGGTATTGATTCGCAGCGTCGTCCGATACGGATCGGAATACCGCCAGTCGAGGACTTCGAACTCGCGGGTTCCTTCGCGGATCAAATCGCCCCGCTCTGGTTCACTGACCTGACCGCCGAGGACGAGATCAGCGGTCAGGATCAGGTAGTCGCGGTCAGTGAACTCAATGCGAACCACTTGGCCATCGTCAGCTTCATACTTCGTCCGACCAATCGTGGCCGGAACGCTGATTTGCACGTCATTCCGAACGTACGTCACGGTCGTCGTCAGATGTTTCGTCCGCTGCGACTCCAGCCAAGCGGCCCCCTGGGCCAGCAGATCAGCCATTACTGACTCATCCGAATTCGGACCGTCGTGTCCGTGGTCGCAGCCGCCTTCGTCACCTTGCCGATCAGCTTATTGCCGGTGACGGTCGCGGTGACGATGTTGTTGGTGTCGTCCCAGTACAGGAACGTGCCGACCGTGTAGGCGACGTTGGTCGCCTTCAGAAATTCATAGACCCCGGTGACAGCCAGCGCCCCGGGTTCGTTGGCGGCCAGCGGGCGGCAGGCGACACCGACCAGGTCTGCCTGGACAATGACGTCCCCCGCCGCGACCGCACTGGTCGGCGTGAAATTGATGTTGGCACCTTCGTGAGCAAACGTGGCTTGAGGCATGAGAAGAGGTCCTGAGGGAAGAGGATGAGATCAGAAGAAGGCATTTAACGAGGCGTATGGGTGGGGAAGTGGTTCACGACCTTGAGGCCGGACTCGTAGTGTTGGACCGCAGCGTATTCTGAGGTAACGAAGTATTGAAATTGATGATTGTAGGTCACTGTGATATGCTCGATGAGTTCGATTCATTGAATCAGAATCTGGGCATCAAGAGGTCTTCACATGGAAGTTCACTACCCAACCGTCGATCAGCCTGCAACTCCTTACTACGTTCTGGCAGTTCTCCAGGACATGCATCGTCAGCAGTGCCAACATGACCCCGAAGCCGATCCTGATATGGTCCTTTCGCTCGCAACTACGGTCGCGGACTGGCGGAACGCGTGCGATCTTGTCGGGTGGGAGGAACTTGGTCGCGCACACAACGACCTTTGGGGTGTCTGCATTACCGATAGCGAGTGGAAAGAAATTCTCGAGCCAGCGCACAATAAGCGACTCGAGGAAGTATGTGAGCTAGTCGCATCACGAATAACCCGTCCCGTCATTCGCCCTGTGCGGCTACTCGGTGGTAACTGCCTTCCTGCCGGAGCGTTCCTAACCATCCGGTCGCTTCTGTGCCAAGCCGGAGAACGATTTGCATCCGAAATTGCACCCTCAACGCCGCTCGCCCCCTATGCCCGACGCTACGCGTCTGTTTTCCTAGGGCCAGTCTCTCGGCTCGCTCCTGGCTCCCTGCCGCTAGTGCGGATTCGGACACCCGTCTACGACACAGCTGTCTGGGGTATTCTGCTGGCCATTGTGTCCCTGTTTGTCGGGGCTTGCACGGGTTTTCATTCGATGGTAGTCATCGGCTTGATCCTATACGGTACTTGTTATGCCCTCACATGGTACGCGGCACGCTGCCTCTTTCCTGCGAGCGTAGAATTCGGAGAGCTACGGACATTTCGTGATCTCGCTGTGGTAGTAGCTGAGGGCAAACAAGCCTGATAAAGCCACAACTCTCGAATCCAAGACCATCACTTTTCTAGAGTACCAGTCCGCCTGCCCCCCAATGGCCTACGCTTCGCCTTTCGATCGCAACCCGCCCCTTGGGTCTTGCAAGGCACATCCGAAGTCGTGGTAACCACGCATCTTGATCCCCAGCTGATTGAAGTCGGCTTCAGCGGTTTCGATCGTGGGGGACTCCTGACCGTTCAGGAACGCCACCTCGATCACCGGCAGGTCGACGGCCTCCGCCAGCAGATACCACGCCTTCGACGAGTTGCCGGTGTACTGGGCGTTGGCCAGATAGCGGGAGACTTCGACACGGAACCGTCCGACGTGCGGGTTACCGACAGGGATCTTGGAGTTCGCTGTCGTGTCGCGGAGTTCGAGGGACTTGTAGAGCTGGATACCGATCGCGTTGAGAGCGGTCGGGACCAGGATGATGGCGGGCATGATGCCGATCGGCTTGCCGTCGCCATCGACCTGATCGTTGAACATCACGTCGGCCTTGGTCAGGCCATCGATCGTCAGGACTGTGTCCACCCCCGCCATGAAGTTCTTGTTCCCAGCGGCGAAGAACGCGGCGTTGTTCAGGAACGTGGTCCAGAACACATCGTTGATCTTGAGGCCAGAACCACGTCCCAGCTTACGCGGCACCGTCGTGATCGCGTTCAGGTCATCGTTGATGATGTCTCGGCGATCGATCGACAGCACCAGACCGTAGGTGTCGGCCTTGTTCGTGTAGACTTCCTGGCCGAGCGAACCCTGCTTGATCTCGCCACCGGGCTGGACCTGTTCGTACTGGTCTTTGCCGATCAGGCGGTAGCTGGTCACGGTCTTGAAGTCGCTGACATTCCGGACCGCACAGATGTTCCGCCAGGTCCGTTCGACGCTGAAGAACCCGTCGAGCAGGAACTTGTTCGCCACGTTCGACAGCAGGCCGCCGATGTCGATCATCGAAGAGGCCGCTGTGAGGCCCTGACTGAATGCGAACCGCAGCACGGTCCGATGATCCCGGAACGAACGCCCGTCGTATCCTGCAGCCGACGCCATTCGGCCAGCGGGACGAGGATGACTTCCTCGCGGTCGTAGCGGCGAACGATGACCGGATTTCCGGACAGGGCGACCTCGCGGACGGTGAAGCCCAGGTTGCTGCGGAGGTCGCTGATTTGGGTCGTGAATTCGTGCATGGCGCAAGGTCCGGTGGCGTCAGGGGATAAAAACTTGTACAAGAAAGAAACTCTCTAATACCCCGCTACGGTTCCCCCTGGTATCTCAAAGAGGCCACGTTTTTCCAAGTACCTATTGGGGGGGGCATGTGACGGATGACGGCAGGTGACGGCTGTTTTCCCATGACGCCATAAATGGCATTATTTTGTGAGATGATGTGTGTTCTTCTCTTCATATACGGAATTTTTTCACTTTAACCGATCATCAGGAATTAGCCGTCACCACCCGTCATCCGTCACACTTTTGCCTCTCCTCAGCGCCCCTGCGTGACCCCAGTGACGCATGTGACGGGTGTCGAGCGGGTGGACCTTCTATTCACGGTTGTGAATGGTGACGGATGTGACGGATCAAAAATTCGATCCGTCACACTCCGGGCTGCCTGACCCGACCTCACTGGCGAACGCGTAGGCCAGAGCGAGACCTTGCCAGACCTTGCCTTCGCGTGTGTGCTGCTTGCGAAAGCCGGATTGCTGGCCTCGGTGTTCCATCCATTGCGAGAACCGTTTGTGCGACTGCACACGCTCGCCGGACTCGGTGGCCCAGCGTTTGTACTCGTCGTACAGGTGCTGGCTGGGAACGCGGGAGTCGCGACGGAGGACGCAGCAGTCGGCCAGGAACTCGCCGAGCGTGTCCATCTCATCCCGGTAGTCGGCTGTGGCCATGCGGACCTCGGGAGGCTCGCCCAGTCCGAGTTGCTGCCAATCGAGGCAGCCTTGAATCGCCCAATTCAGAATGCCTGGTAGCTCGGCCTGAAAGGCAGCCAGCAGGTCATCCATCGGTTGGCGTTCGGCATCCGGGATACGGATCAGGAACGGCACCAGTCGCAGACGATCCCAGATGGCATCGTCCGTTCCCGAGATGCGCGGCCGATAGTTCGTGCTCAAGAAGATCTTGAAGTGCGGCGTGAACTCGAACCATTCTCCTCGCATGAACCGCGCCACGACACGATCACCACCGGTGATGTCTTTGACGAGGGCTTCATCCAGGCGGTTGCCGTCGCCGGTCTCGCTGGCCGTCACCAGCCGGACGCCACGCAGCCGTGCGAGGTCGTTGGGGATCGTCTCGCCGCGTTTGGCCAGCAGCGTCTGTGTCGGCGTGCGGGCCGTATAGCCATCGCCCAGCAGAAGCCGCAGCCCCTCCAGGAACACGGTCTTCCCGTTCTTGCCACCACCGTGCAGGATGAACATGCAGCGTTCGGCGGTCGACCCCGTCAAGGTGTAGCCGACAGCCCGCTGGACGAAGCTGACCAGATCGGCGTTGTCGTCCATGATCCGCCCGAGGAACGCTCGCCAGCGAGGACAGTCCGCTCCCGGAACATGCGACACCGCCAGACAGCGCGTGATCAAGTCCTCCCGGCGGTGCGGTTGGATCGTGCCCGTGCGAAGATCAATCGTGCCATTGGCGCAGTTGAGCTGCCACACGTCGCGGTCCAGGCCATCAGGCCGGATCGGGATGTGAGGTTCGCTGCGGGCCAGGGCCAGCATCGCCCCAATCCGCGAAGCGGCTTCCGACACGACTGCGTGATGGTGCAGCAGTTCCCGCTCCTTGGCATCGACCAGTTTTCCGACTTCCGCGTAAATGCTCAGCACGGTCTCCTTGGCGAGCTGTTCCGCGACGGCGGGTTCGAATGACCAGTGTGTGCCGGTCCAGCCGAGCCACTGGTTGAAGTCGTAGCAATGCCGCAGGTTCGCCCCATGTCGACGGACCAGCCGCTGGGCGTTGCCATAGTCCGTGCAGCCCAGCCCACGCAGCAGATCGGGAGCGGCCAGACGGTCGTCCGTGATCTTGGGTTGTCGCTGCCGAACCTCTTCTGCTCCGGCCCGATACCCACTGGAGAACGTGACCCGCGTCTCCTCCGGCTTCTCCGCCTTCAGGCCACACAGCTCCGCTCCGCGTTCGCAGAGCGTGCGGGCTTCGGTTTCACTGATCCGCTGCTTGGCACACTGATAGGCCGCCCGATTGAGTTCATCGTTCCGCCAACCAGGCGCGACGAAGCCTCGCAGGAAGTTGAGCGTGGTCTGATTCAACCGCCGCGAGGGTTCAGCAGGAAGCTCGTGAATCAGGCAGGACTCGAACGTGCCGCTTCGCCAGACATCGCCGCCCTCTTCGTTCGGATCGTTCGGCAGCCACACCTGCGTGCGCTTGGCCGACTTGGGGAAGCACTCGATATCCCCTCGCCGATTGAAGCCCCAGGCTTTCGCCCAGGCCACAAACTGCTCCACCGGGACAGCCTCCGCCAGGGCGTAATAGCAGTGCAGCCCCCGACCGCTCTTGCTGGTGAACTGGAGCGACTCCGCTCCGAGGAAACGATCAATGGCAGCTACCAGATGCACATTTCCGCCATCACCCGCATGGTCGTCGAAGTCGCAACAGAACCGACTCACTCGACCATCGCGATGCGGAACCAGCCCCAGTCGCGTGGCTCCGGTGATCGAGTAGCGTCTGCCGTCCTGCGTGATCGAGGCGAACTCTTCGCTCGTCAGCGTGCCTGCCCGGAACGCTGTCACTGCGCGGGTCACATCGTCCGCTCCGTTCACCCAGCCGGGGCCATCCGCAGCCCCCTTGGCATACAGCAGGCTGGCCGTTTCCGGTTCGCAATGCGGGAGCAACCAGTCGAGTAATGAGCATCGATCAACCGTCATGTCGACCTCCTTCCAGCGTGTCACAGACCAGTTCGGTGACCAGCCACGACTTCCCGACCTTCAGACTGGCGATGTTCTTCATCGTCTCGCCGGATTGCAGAAGCACTTGGATCACAGGGGGACGCCAGCCAGATTTCTCAATCACCGGCTGCCTCACCGTTTTTGCGGTTGGGGGTGGAATCGGTTCTTGAGAATCTGCTTCGATGGCCGCTCGCAGCTGATCCAGACGCAGGCGGTTCGCTTCGGGGATGCACTCCTCGGGTCGAGGAGGCGGGATCATGCGATTGGGATCAATTAGCTCGTTGGCCCAGACGCGAACCTCGGCGATCCAGGGACCGAGGACCAGTTGGGCGAGGTGCTCCTCCGGATAGCCCTCGTCCTCCATCGCCTCCCAGCACTGGCGAGCGATCTCAACAGCCTGGTGCTTGCCGCGAGCGTTGGCGGCATTCACATCGTGACCCGCGCGGTACACGATCTGGTCGCTGTCCATGTCGGGGTTACCGAACAGCACCGACGAGGGGACCAGAACCTCGGCCCGGCGGCGAACGTCCTTGCGGGACTTACGCAGCGACTCGATCAACGCCTCATCGGGGGATCGCCAGCGAGCCGTGGCACAGGCTGCCGCGCAGAATCCCGCGCGGTACGCTCGCTCCGCTTCCATCTGGAGCGGCGTCTTGGGGAAGTCGAGACTATCGTTGTAGAACTGAACGGTGTTAGGCGGTAGTGCATACGTCAACGCGGGCCTCCTCTCGTTGGTCAGACTCCCAAGTCGCCCGCAGCCAGGCTGTCAGAGCACGGACACGAACGTCGTCATTGGGCGGTTCGTCAGATTGAGCAATGGTGAACAGGAACTTGCCGACACGAACTGCGGCGTCATCCGACGCAGCGCGAGCGGCAGGTTCCGAGGTGAAAGCAGTCAAATCAGGTTCCTCCGAAGGGAACGAAGTTAAGCCGGGCACGACAGGGCCTGGGCCAAGTGAGTTGTGTGGATACCGGGAATCGAGCTACCGGGAACGAGCGAATGTCATTTGTGTGTCCCTCTATTATTGATCTACCGATTTTCGAGTGAGGGCGGCGGAGATTTTTTGAGAAATGATGCAGATGACACTCCATGCCTGCACGAGTGCATTTCGATGTCCCCCTATTATGGAGCTACCGGCGTGGGGTGGGGGGTGTCGGAAAAATCGTGAGAGAATCTCGAAATTGTTGCTTCGACGAACTCTCTCGATCAGAACGCCCGAGTGACGAAAACGAGTTCCCCTACTGTTAGGCTTTCCGGTCCAGCCCCAAGTGGGCGGCGTTTTTTCGGAAAGATTCCGAAATTTCCGAAACATGCAAACGCTTCCTCCTGAAACCCGCGTTCGAAGATTGCGTTTCGCAGTCCCCCTATTATGGAGCTACCAACGAGGGACGGGGGGTGTCGAAAAAATCCGGAAAGATTCCTGAAATTGTCGACCCGCCGCTGTCTGGGAATCGGGCTGACTCGCGACCAAGACGAGTCCCCCCCTACTATTAGGCTTTCCAAAAACGGACCGTTTTGGCGACACGGAATTCTGAGAAACCTCAAAATAGTTAGGCTTCGCCACGATCGCACTGTTTCGCGTCGGGGCGGTCTTGGCGTTCCGGGTTGGCGAACCAGACCAGCCCGCCGCCCGTTGCCACGTAGGAGAAAAAACGCGGCTTTGGGCGTACGCGGCGAAACCTACGGGATCATCCAGACCTTTCCGTAATGCCATGTGAAGCTGATCTTCTCCACACGGGTGAAGTGCCTTTCGAGGACCACCAGCGACGGGCGAACCGACTTCCCATCCGGGCGCTTGAACTTCATCCCTCGGATGCGACCGGTGATGCCGGCGACTTTGATAATCGCGCCGCTCGCCAGCGCCCGGCCATCGGTGCGTACCATTTCAGCAAGCGACTCGTCGCCAGACCAACTCTTCGGCCGCAGAGTCGGCAGGACGATGTACTTGGCGGTCCAGCCGATATGTGTCCGTTCGCTCTGATACAGCTGGCCGTTACAGCGGTTGGCGATGCCGTCCAGCGCCTGGATTGCGTGGCAGACCTCGGGGTAGTCGGCCAGCAGCAATTCGTTGGCGTCGAGTTCCGTCTTGATCGACTCGAGCATGTCCATCGCATGCCCTTCGTCCGAGCCGATCAGGCAGACGAACTCCCGATGCCCGTTGAGCACCGACCAGATGCAGGCGCACTCGCAAATGGTCGTCTTGCCGCTGCCGCGTGGCATCGCCATTGCGAATAGGCCGCCGTGCAGGACCGCCTGCTCAATCTTCCGCAGGACCTTCCGATGGTCATCGGACCACGCCAAATGAAACGACTGCGGGAAGTAGGCTTCGCAGAAGAACAGAAAGTTGGTCGCCGCCCTGGAGCGCCGGTTGGGATCGGCGATCGCCGGCAACTCACCAATGTCCCGTCCCGCCGCTGACAACTCGGCGCTGCGGCGTGCAGCGCGGTCCTTGTGCTGCTCGTAGGATTCCGTCGGCTGCGCAGGCTTGGGGTTGTGCCGTTCCCACGCGAGCCATGCGGCATAACGGATCAGATCGAGATGCCGCCCGTCGCCGATCCGAAACCCGGCCCGCTGTCGGTCGCGATAGAGCTGCCGCTCGTTCGTCACTTCGCCGAGCGGCGTCGAGTTCAAGAGGCGAACGAGTTCGCTCGGCTTCAGATGTCGGGGGTCAATCGCCACGGCCACGCTCCCGCGCCAGCCAGGCGGCATACGTGATGAGGTTGATGGTGCCGTCGTCGTTCTGCGGCGCACCGGCGGCAACATCGGTCTCGATCTGGTCCGCCCGGATTACCCGTCCGCCCGCCTTCGACAGCACCTTGGCCGCGTCGGGAATCGGCAGCGCCAGCGGGTTGATGCGGGGTTCGTCGCCCATCGTGGAAACCTGCTGAATTCCTGTGTTTTCGGCTCGGAACCGAGTGGATGTCATTCCGAAGTCGAGGTAACTGATGTCACGTCGCGACAGCGATGCGAACCACGAACGAACGACAAAGGACCAACTATGAACGCCCGCCAGACGACCGCCAAACACGCCGAAGCGCTGCTGGCCTTGCTGCCCCGGATGCAGGCCGCCGCCAACACGATCCCCAACGAGGAACGCATCAACTGGTGCCATGCAGAGCAGATGCAGGACGCCCTCAAGTACGCGGTCTACGCCGCGTTCGCGATGGGGGTGGTCAACGAGAACGAAGCCCGCGACCTCGGGTTCCCGGTGTAAGGCCAACCATGCGACGCCCCCTGAACCAACTCCCGCCCGGAACGCGGTTCCGACAACCGGACCTCGACATCACCGGCACGCTGTTGATGGTCAACGAATGCCGGGCGCGAGTCCGAATCGACCAGCCTCAGCAACTGGTCGAGTTCACCGGCCCGGATGGCTCGATCAGAACCTTCCGGGCCTCACGCAATCACGAGACTTCCTGGGCCCCGACCGTGTTGGTCGAGGCCCTTTCCTTTGACCCCCTGATCGAAAGGGACACGACGATGGCAACCAAGAAAGCGACGAAGAAGGCTCCGGCCAAGAAGACCACCAAGGGCGCGACGAAGGCGGCGTCAAAGTCCACGACCAAGACGCCCCGCGCCGCGAAGGTGGAAGGAAAGCTCAGTCAACTCGACGCGGCGGTCAAGGTGCTCACCGAATCGGGTGAGCCGATGACGACTAAGGCGATGATCGATGCGATGGCCGCCAAGGGGTACTGGACAAGCCCCGGTGGCGCGACCCCGGCGCAGACGCTGTATTCCGCCATCCTCCGCGAGCTGCAGAAGAAGGGGGCCGACGCCCGGTTCACCAAGGTCGAACGGGGCCAGTTCGCCCTCAACGGCGGGACCACGCCAACGCCTAAGGCTGCGGCCAAAGCCACGGGCAAGAAGGCCGCGAAGAAGACGGATGCCAAGCCCGCCGACGGGACGCCTGGTCCCAAGGCGGTCTCCGAACTCTTCAAGATCTGAGGTGCCATCGTGACCAACGCCAATGCACAGATCGCCGATTCGATCCGCGAGGTGACCGCCGCCGTTCAGTCGGCGATTGCCGAAGGGTATCGCTCTCGGATGATTGACGCCGATGATCTGGTCGAGGTGCTCTTGTCCATCGCGGACCGCCTCGACCCGCCGGTGCGGGAGACGACGAACGACGTCGCGATCCCATGTCCCGAGTGCAGCGAAGCGAACTCAGATCGCCTGATCTGGCAAGACGACGAATTCGTCCGCTGCGACACCTGTGGGACGATCTACTCTCCAGGCAACTGATCTTCGAATCCGGGTCCGCCCCGGTGACGCCCCACAATCAACAGTGCGGGCGTTTTCTCGTTAAGTGACGTATCGCTCCCGTAGCGACGTGGGCCAAACGGGAGAGCTCTCTGAGCCAGATGCCAAGGGAACTCATGAATCGCTTGCAGTAGAAGGCTGTAGAGACGGTGGCTTTGACTATGGATTGGACCGGACTGACAATGCTTGCGGGCTCGACACGAATCCTTCCCGCCAAGACATCGCAGGACTGGGCACACCTGAATGACTCCAAAGGCCGCATTCGATCAGATTGTCGCACGCGCGGAACACTTGATCGCACTCAACGGTGAGCTGACAGGCGGCCTCCCACTGACCACTCATCTGACAGCTTCTGATCGCACGTTCCTGAACGACGACGTCCTTCGGTGCGCGCTGGTCCTGGCAGTCTCTGCCCTAGATCGCTACGTCCACGACCGTGTCACGAAAGGCGTTGCAGCAGCATTCAAGAATCCCACGCTAACGCGAGAGCAGGAAGACTTCGCGATTCCTGTCAAGTTGGCATTTGAGATTGCAGCCAAGGCGTCAAAGTCTAACCAGTCTCCAAGGCAGACTCGTGCTGCGAATATCGTTCGCAATCAGATTCAAGAACTGCTCCATAAGCGCCCATTTCAAAGCTGGCGCGAGATCGAAGTTGCATTTTCCTTGATCGGCATCACAGGGATTGCCGGCCACATTCAGAACGCGATGGGCGTTGGAAGCATCGCTCCGGTCAAGGAACAGCTAAACACCATAGTTCGGACGCGGAACCTCATCGTACATGAGGGGCACATTCGAAGGCACCAGCGAGGGGGGAAGCCTACACTGCTCGAGATCACCTCGGTTGAGGTAACTGCTGCCGTGACCTTCTTGAAGCAGATCGTGAATCATCTTGAATCCGCCTGATATGCATTGCACGAGCAATGGTTCAGTTAGGCGTTCGTACTGAACTCTGGAATTACGCCGCCCTCGGATCTTTCGCCCAATGCTCGGCCTTCTGGCCGGTGAACTTCTCGAACCGCTGGACGATCACGTCGCAGTAAAGCGGGTCGAGTTCCATCAGGAATGCTCGGCGGGCGGTCTGCTGGGCGGCGATCAATGTCGAGCCGCTGCCGCCGAACAGGTCGAGGACGTTCTCGCCAGTGCGGGATGAGTATTGCATCGCCCGCACGGCGAGCTCGACCGGCTTCTCGGTCAGGTGGACCATGCTCTGCGGATTCACCTTCTTTACGTGCCAGAGGTCGGTCGCGTTGTTCGGGCCGAGGAACTGGTGGGCGGCTCCTTCCTTCCAACCGTAGAAGCACCATTCATGAGCGCCCATGAAATCCTTGCGCGTGAGGACCGGGTGCTGCTTGTCCCAGATGACCGCTTGCGAGAAGTACAGCCCGTGCTTCTTGAGGAACGGCGGGTAGTTCCCGCAGTTGGCGTAACCGCCCCAGATGTAGAACCCGCGCCCCGGCATCAGCACGCGGGCGATGTTGCCGAACCAGGCGTCGAGCAGCCGGTCGAACTCTTCATCCGAAACGAAGTCGTTGGCCAGCGGCCGGTCCTTGGCCCGCAGCTTCCTCTGCGTGGGCTTGGACTTCTCCGGGTGCCGCGCCACATCCATCGACTGGTGATGTGTCGTTCCCTGAAACGAAGATAGCCCCGCAGCGATCGCATTGTTCGATCGCGGCTCGACCTTCACGTTGTACGGCGGGTCGGTGTTGCACAGGTGAATCGGCTGGCCATCCAGCAAGCGGTCGAGGTCGGACGGCTTGCTGCTGTCACCGCAGAGCAGCCGGTGCTCGCCGAGAATCCACAGGTCGCCGGGTTTGGTAATTGCCTCATCAGGCGGCGCGGGAATCTTGTCCGGATCGGTCAATCCCTCCTGCACACCGGGATCGAGCAGCTTGGCAAGTTCGTCCTGGTCGAACCCTAGGAGTCCGAGGTCGAAGTCCATCCCCTGCAGTTCGGCCAGTTCGATCGGCAGCAGCTCCAGATTCCACTCGGCGATCTCGGCCGTCTTGTTGTCGGCGATCCGGAGCGCCTTGATCTTCTCCGGTGACAGCCCGCGGGCGACATGCACCGGCACCTCGGAGAGGCCGAGTTGCCTGGCCGCCTTCAGTCGTGTGTGTCCGATGATCACCACGCCCGCTTCGTCAACGACGATCGGCTGTCGAAACCCGAACTCCCGGATCGAATTCGCCACAACCTCCACGGCATCGTCGTTCAGTCGCGGGTTCTTGTCATACGGCTGCGGACGATCAATCGGCCAGGTCTCGATCTGCATGGGTCGCTTCCCTTGGGATTTTGGGTCAGAGTTCGTCGTCGAACATGAACGGATCGGGATCGCAGAGTTCCGCTTCGAGTTGTTTCAGCCGCCGCCATTCCGGGAGCGGGACCAGGACCACTTCCGCCCGGCGATACCGCCGAACGACAACGGGCACGCCGGATTTCGCTACGTGGCGGACGGTGAATCCCAGCGAATCCCGCAGCTCCGTGACGCCGACTTCGAGTTCATCCGGGGGCTCAAGGTCTGGCGGCATCGCGGGTTAGAATTCCTGTACAGGAAAGAAAGTCTGCCCAACCCCGCGACGGTTCCCCGTGGCATCGACTGAAGATTTCGGCGGGGAAGGAACCGTGGCTCTGGGTTGGCATTGGGCCTCGCGCCGTGGGCCAACCGTTGGCCACCAGTCGCGGCGGTCGGGCGAGCGGGGAAACGGGCGTCGTTGGAACCACAACGCCTCAGGCGCAAACGTGGCCAACCGTGTTGGGCATGGGGTTGCCTCCCGGCCGTGCCGTCGGGGGTGACTTCTTTCTTCTTTCACCCCTATCACGCGCACACGGGGTTATGGGGGTCAAAAATCAGTGCGCGGGGGGATGGGGGTGAAAGAGAGAAAGAAGAAGATAAACATGTGTATTTCCAGTTGTTTCCTCGAAAACTTCCTTCACCCCTTCGTTCTCCTTCTTTCCCCCGCTTTCACCCTGCGGCTTGGGACTTTCTTCACCAACGCGGTCCTGTTTCCCCCTCACGTCGCGTCGATCAGTTGATAGCCCCGGAACGGACGACCGGCTGTGGGCTTGTTGATCGGAAGCACGTCGCCCTGATCGATCAGCGTGTCCATCATTTTCTGGAACGACTGGGCGTCCAGCTTCATCCGCTTGAGCAGCACGCTGTGCGGGAGCGTGCCATCAGGAGCGTCGCGGAGCTTCTGCTTCGCCTTGAGGCATTCGGCATGGAACGGGTTGGCGGCGACGTGCCCTTGCGCCATGAACAGCATCCGCCGCGTCTGATGCAGCATGAATCGCGTCGCCCACCGCGCGGCGCTGGTGTCGATCGACGGTTCACGATGGTTGACGCTGATCGCGTAGATCAGAGCCAGCTTACGGATGTGCTCGCTCGTTCGGCCCCAGACCGTGGTCCCGACTGGATCACCGCGCGATTCCGCCAGCTTGTACTCGGCCTCGCACGCCTTGCGGGCGTCGATCAGCAGCGCCTTGGCGTCGTCGGTGTACGGGACGATCTTCGGCGTCGGATAGAACTTCTCCAGATTCCCTTTGCCGGGATTGAAGTTGGCCCAGTACTGCGCCGTCTCCTGAATCCGGGGCGTAGGGTGGAAATCACCCGGCTCCTGACCGTCACCGCGCTTGATGGCATCGACGATGATCGACCGGGCGAAGAAGCCGTTCGTCAGCATCCGCTCGGACAGCGCCGAGTAGTATTCGTTCGGGATCGCCGTGCCGTAAATCACGAGACAGGGCTGTTCGATGGTCTCGGCCGCCTGCTTTCCAGCCTTCTTCCGCACTGGGTAGAAGCCATTCGCGCACGAGTACATCTTGAGCAGCGTGCCGAGAATGTTCTCGTACCGGGCGTCCTTCGCTTTGTTGATCGATTGCAGCAGCCCGTCGATCTCATCCGTTTGAAACAGCATGCAGGGGTTGTCGTTGAGGCTGTCCTGCAACCCTTCGCCGGAGGCAAAGCTCTCGCCCAGGCTTTTCGTGAGACCGACGGCATGCAATGTGGCCGCGTTGACCTTGCGCGGAAACTCCTTGCCGGAGGAGGCATACGCCAGCCCAATGAGATACAGATTCGTGCGGTTGTCGGCCGGATCACGCACCTTGCGGCCGCCCAGGAACGCTTGCAATGCGACCGCACCGCAAAACGCCAGGGGCACGTTCGGGTATGGGGCCGCGCCCAGCGACAGGTCCATCACTTCGGACACGAAACCCGGAATCCGCAGCAGTTCATCCGGCAGCGGACCGGGATCGCCGGCGGACGACTCGATCGGCTCATCACAATCTTGAAAAGCAACGATCGACGCGGGCGTCGTGAAACCGGTCGCCTGACTCACCAGCGCCGAGATATCGACGCCGGGATCGGCGAGTGGCACTCGTTCCTGATTCAGCAGCCAACCGCGAGGCTGTTGGTGGGGCTTCGTCGCGGCGCTGGTGACCTTGTGACGGAGTTCCTTCTCGGTCCACGGCGGTTCGCAGCGCGGGTTGTAGTATTGCACGAGCAGGTCCAATGCTCGTTCTGGCTCAATCTCAAACCCGTGGACCAGGACGGTTGCGGCCGTGTATGTCGCCGCATGTCCGCCGTTGCCGCTGATGGCGGGCGGCAACGTGTCGAGGTACGCCAGGGCACGACGTTCGACGTCGGTGGGCGAATCGACACGATATCGATCAACCGCCAATGCGTTCGGATTGCGAACTGGTGGGGCGGGTTGTTCGCCGTGCCGAAGCTCAATGACGCGCTTCGCCAGCCCTTCGACGCAAGTGGTGATCATCGCAGCCGAGACGACAGCGGGTTCGCCAGTCAGCACATCGTATGGTTGGCCAGTCGGGTGAATGCTCGGCCCGACGACCGTTTGCCCACCCGTCGACCGCAGCTCGACGATCATTTGCTTCGTGACGGGATCGCGATGCTGAACCGTCTTCGCGCCATCGGCGATGTACCACCAGTGTGATGCCGGAGCGCCGGGACGACCCGTTCTCGCCGGCGTTGGCGGCAGATAGTCGGCGGCCAGCGCCCGAGCCTCGGCACAGTCGAGATCGACGTCGACGAGCCACCCCGACGGTTCACCCAGGATCAATCCGATGTTCGCGGGTTGATCGAAGTAGCCGGGCAGTTCGGTGTCCGTCAGCCGCAGTTGTTCCCATTCCTTGAGGACCGGCCGCTTCCGTTTGAATGGCACGGGCACAACGCTCCAGCCGCGGCGCACATAATCCCGTGCGGCGTCCAGAGGTGATGCGGGCCTCGTGTCCGATTCGGCCACCACGCTATCGTTGCCCCAATTCCTGAATCATTGGTGGAGTGCCCGTGTGTTGCGTGATCAGCGTCGTGGCGACACCCGGCGGCGGGCGGTCGTCGACCATGTTTCCGGTCGCCTGCGCATCGAGCAGGATGCCCAGGCAGGCGCGGGCGTGAGCCAGATGGGACACGCCGCTCTCGGCATCGTTGCTTTCGCCATCGAGCCATTGGGCGAGATGCCGTTTGGCGGCGGCGATGTAGACCGTGGCCCGTACCTTGGCCGATCGCCAGTTGAACGGTCCGTATTTGCGGGCACCGAGTCCCATCACGACCGCTTCCAGCACTTCGGCAGCCGGTGGAATCAGATGCAGCGCCGGTTTGGTCTGACCGATCCGATCCTTCGGATTCTCGCCATCCGGGTCGTAGATGCGTGGCACGTCATGTTCGGTCATCACGGTGGGTTCCTCAACATTCCCGAGCAGCGCGACCAGCGCCCACCATTGCCGGGAACAGTCGTGTTCCCAGCAGTCCTGGCACAGGGTGAAGCCGCTCCCGATCGAATCGGCGGCCTCGAAGTCGGTCCGGCAGTGCCTGCAGATCATTGAGCCGCCTGCCATCCTCGAACGGCGGCGACGCAGTCTTCCGGCGAGGCGGACCACGGGCGAATCACGGGCAGGTTCATCCGCTCGGCAAAGTGCGTCTCGCGCGTCGCTCCAACCGAGTAGCCGGGAACACGGAGAACGGCGTCGCATCGAGCCAGGAGTTCGCGGTCGTATTCGAGCCAGGTCTCGTACGGCTTGGGCGAGACGAGTTGCCAGGCCAGCGTCAGGTGCGGAATGAGCGGTGTGATCCCGGCGGCCAGCAGGGCGTCGGCGATGCGGATCACGGCGTGGGTATTCGCCACCGGATCATCGTGGGTGTACGGCGCGGCGATGTAAATCAGCGGCGCAGGCTCGGCGGCGGTCTTCTTCGGGACGACGCGAACGGGCTTCAGCACGGTCAACGTGATCATCATGCAGTGGTCCTTGAGAGTGAAACGAAGCGAGTGAATTAGCGCGAGCGCAGTAGCCACGGCTCGAAGTAGGCCTGCTTGCCGTTGAGCACGACGCCGCAGCCGAGGAGCGGTTTGTGCGCGAACTTGCGGCCGTATTCGAACTGCATCCGGCTGGCGTCGATGCCGCAGCCGACCGAAAGTCCAAAGACCCGGAACTCGGGATTGGCCCACCAGCGGACGCCGGCCTGGTTGTGGAAGTGGCCGATGACGGTGGAGCGGAAGTTGTCGCGGGCCTGCTGGAACGCTGCGTCCTGGCCACCGCGACCACTGTCGCCATGCGAGTAGATCACGCCATCGATCAACAGCTTGGTGAACCGGGGATGGATCACCCAACCGACGTTCCACATGTCGGCGTAGTCGCGGAGCAGTTCCGGCGGCAACCCCGCTGTGACAGCCTGGCGTTCGGTCAGTGCATCGTGGTTCCCGATCAGCCAGTCCGCATTGGGAAACGCCTTCGTGAGTGCAGCGACCTGCCGTTTGGCACGGGCGTATTCGAGCGAGGCGTTCCGCAGGCCGGGGCTTTTCTCGTGGTACGAGATCGAAGCCCAGTCCACAAGATCGCCGATATGGACCACACGCGTGACCGCGTAGTCGTCCGCCACACGCTTCAGAAAGTCGACGTAGCCGGTCCGCATGCCGGGGCAATGGGTATCGCCAATGACGAGGACTCGGGCCAAACTTCAACCTCCGACGGGTTTGTCGGTTGATCGTGGCGTGACACAAGCCAGCACCTTCGGATCGGAATGACCCTCGCGACGCAGACGCTGGACGATGGCCAGCACTTCCGGCCGGTTGCGGTACCAGAACGCCTCGTTGATCCCATGCACCCGACGGACGGCTTCAGACAGCGCGGCCTTCTCTTCGTCCGTGGTCGCGAGGTTAAACCGGATGTGGGAGTCGTCACGCGGTCCGCATTCGTGAATGTCCCCGCCGAAGCGGAGGTACGATCCACAGCGCGGACATTCGTGGACGTTCATCGTCCAGAAGTCGGGCATCGATCACCGGGCAGGAGCGGGAGAACGCTGCCCGGCCGCGTCTCAGAGGATGCGTCCGAGCAAGCTGGCCTTCATGGCGTCGATCGCCTGACAGGCGATCAAGTGTTCGTGGATCAGTGCGTGGTCGTGCGGCCCACCCAGGTCGAGGTCCGCGAGTTCCAGCGATTCGGCCAGCGTGCTGAGCCCCTCGACCGCCTTGTAGTACGCCTCGCGAATCTCCTGCGCCCGGTGGGCGTCCATCGTGCGGAAGATCTCGCGCAGAGTGCGTTCGGCGGCGGGATCGTTTGCGTTCGTCATGGTCGTGGCTCCGGTGTCGGGGGCGTTTTCGCGTGTGAGTGACACATGAGCCATGAAACCGGAGAGACATCAAGCGCTGTTCGGGACGATTCTGTCAGAACGGGACATCCTCGAGATCAATCGCCGCATACAGCGGACTGGGTTTCGGTTTGGGGCCGAGTTTGCAGGCGATGATCCGCTCGAACTTCTCGCCGGCGACGGAACGGACCGTCACACACTCGGTATGGGCCACAGCGCCGGCGCTGGCCAAATCGGCGGCGTGCTGGGCCGAGTCGGGCGCGGGATCAGGCGAGCGAGCCTTCCACCATTGCTCGGCCTTGCGCCGCGCCCAGCCCGTATGCTCGAAACAGATCCATTCGCTCACCCAGTAGTCGAGCCCGAGCCGATAATCGACGCGGAGCGTCTTGGGGGCCGACTCGTCGGCATCCTTCTTGGTGTGGACGCTGTAGGTGATGTCGCGGACTTCGTATTCGCAGTCGGTCACCTGGCCAGACAGGACGCCGGCCTTCGACGCCTGCGACTCATGCTTCTTACGTTCTGGAGGCGGGAATGCGTGTCCGCACTGCGGACAGTTCGAGTAGGCGGGAGCGATCAGGGCGCGGCACGACGGACATTCTTTTGCCGGCGCTTCACCCGTCCCGTCGCCACGTTTCTCGATGACCTGCAGCTGGTCGACCGGACCATGCCGCAGGACGTTGCCACCGTAGTCGAGCACGAGGCAATACGCCTTTCCGGGATGCAGCCGGAACCCGCGACCGACCATCTGGTAATACAGACCCGCCGAGAGCGTGGGCCGGAGCAACACCACACAATCGACGTTGGGTGCATCGAATCCGGTCGTCAGGACGTTGACGTTGCACAGGTACTTGAGCGGCGACGACTGAAAGAGTCCCTGCTGTTCGCCACGAAACCGGCGCAAGAGTTCGTCGCGTTCACCATCCGGCGTCTCGCCGCAGACGAATCCACAGTCGATGCCGTGTTTCTCTGCCAGCACTTGGCAGACGTGTCGCCCGTGCTGCACCCCACTGGCGAAGATCAGGATCGATCGACGGTCCCGCGTGATCTCGGCCACCTCGGCACAGGCCGCTTCGACGAGAGCCGCGTCATCCATCGCCGCTTCAACTTCAGCCGCCACGAACTCACCCGCACGAATGTGCAGATGGCTCGTGTCCGCTTTTGCGACTCCGGCTTTCGAGATCAGCGGAGACAGGAATCCGTCGGCGATCAGTTGGCGAACGCCAACCTCAAAACAGACGGTATTAAGGAAGTGGTCCTCGCGGCAGATCGGGCCGGCATCCAGTCGAAACGGGGTCGCGGTGAACCCCACAACGCGGACCTGCGGGTTCAAGACCCGTGCCTCGGACAGAAACTGCCGATACATCCCTTCGCCATCGGCGGGGATCAGATGGCATTCATCCACGAGGATCAGGTCGAACGCGTCGAGTTCGCACGCCCGTTTGTAGACGGACTGGATGCCGGCCACGATCACGGCATGTTCCGTGTCGCGCCGCTTGAGGCCCGCCGAGTAGACCCCGACCGGCAGCCCCGGACAGACCTGCTTCAGCTTGTCGACCGACTGCTCTAGCAGTTCTTTGACGTGGGCCAGGATCAGGACGCGACCATTCCAGGTCTGGACCGAGTCGCGGCAGATCGTGGCCATGACCGGGGTCTTGCCGCCGCCGGTCGGGATCACCACGACGGGGTTGTCGTCCCGTACCCGCAGGTGCTGGTACACCGCATCGACGGCTTGTTGCTGATAGGGACGTAGGGTCAGCACGTTCACCAGACCTCATAGACCTTGATGCGGGGCTTGAAGCGACGACTGCGATTCGGGTCTTCGAACCACTCCCAGAACTGTTCAGTGAGGAGGTCGCAGATCAGGTCGAACGCTTCGTCGGGCGAATAGACCTCTTCAGTCCCTTCCGGGGACGTGACCTTGAACTGCTGATCCTGGGGGTCGTCCCCGTCGTCGGGGTCGAAGCGTTCGAAGTCTTCCAGGTCATGCTGGTGAACGATGCTGGGCATGGTCGGTCTTCTTCGATGGGAGGGATGTACGGGGCGATCGCGACTTCGGCGCGGGACTGGCGACTGGGTGGATAGAGCTCGATGACGGCCCGTTTGATCTGGCTGTCGTCGAGGTAGACCCCGGCATGTTGCAGCGAATCCCAAACGCCCTTCTGAAAGTTGTCCCAGTCGCGTCGCCGGGCGTCCGGCGGATACAGGTCCAGTTGGACTTCAAGCAGGCCAGAAAGAGGCTGGCCGACCCGCCCCGCAAGGAGAGCGCACACCGCGACGCGGTAGGCTCGACCCTCGCGGCTGAGGAGCGTGCGGTAGCCAATACTCCGGTAATACCGGTTGACGCTCGGCGGGAACGGCAGCACAAACCGCAGCACGGCTACCGCATCCATCGCACTGTGAGGGAAGGACAAAGAGTTGTCCCCAGGCGACGGGCTCACGTCCGCTTCCACGGCGGCGTGGTCGGGTTGCTCGCGGCCTTGGCCGGAACGGAAGCGGGCGCGGCGACCGGGGCCACGGAGCCGGAGTCCCGCTTTTTGTAGCCCTTGATGACGTTGGTCAGTTCGTCGGTGTCATCACGTTTCTTGCACGCGACCTTCACCAGCATGGGCAGATCATGCAGCTCGCAGCTGTCCTTGGGCTGCAGCACGCCGACCGCCCGGCAGATCGCCGACAGCGTTCCCTTGGCGATCTTGACCGCCGTGTCGTTGGCGTTGTTGAGGTTCAGACGGTCCCAGAGCTTGCGGCCCTGGTACGGTCCTTCGAGCACCTGCATTTCCAGTTCGAGATACGCGCCGTCGCCGGCTTTGGTTGGCTTCATCTCCGATGCCGTAATGATGCAGAGATAGTCACCGTTCGGGATCGGATCGAACGAATCGTTCGGTTCCACGGTCTGGGCATCGAAGCCCCGGAGATCGGCCATGCGAGAGTCCTTGAGTTGGGATGAAGGTGAAGTCAGGGCGCAACGGTGGCGCGGGAGTTCAACTAGGTTGATGAATCAGGCCGCCTGGCCGAGGTGTTCCGCGTAAACGCGGAAGTCGAGCGGCATCTCTTCGGGGAGATTCAGGCGATTCTTGGCCATGTGAGCCGGCCGCTCGGTGGTCCGCAAGATGCGGTCACCGGTCCCGATGCCACGGGTTCGCGTCTTGTCGAACCCTTCTTCGGTCTGCTTGGTGTGGACCTTGTAGGTGGCGAACAGCACCTCATCGCACCATTCCTGCACCAGTGCCGAAGCGTGCTTGTTCAGACGCGGCGAATACCGGTCGTAGGCGTCGGTCTCGGGGTTCTCGAATCTCTCGATCTTGGCGTGAGCGATCAAGACGACCATCATTCCGCGCTCGTTGCGGAGCGCATTCAGGCCGTCGAGAGCCTCTTTCCAATAGTCGAGAGCGTAGGTGTAGCCCCGGGCGAACCCGAAGTCCTCAATGTTCTCGACCTTGGTCTTGTTCTGCGGACCACGATCCCGGACGACCTTGGACCAGATCATTCGCTCGAGCCAGTCGAGCGAATCGATGACGACGGTCTTGAAATCGTGGGCTTCCGAATACAGCGACATGATCGCCGCCATCACGTCATCGAACGCTTCCGCCAGCGGGAACCGGGCGCAGTCCAGGTTGCCCAGGCCATCTTCCGTCTGGATGAAGACTGGGCTGTGCGCCATCGCGCCGAACGTGCTCTTGCCGATCCCGTGGACGCCATACAGCATCACACGGCGGGGGGCGGCCTGCCGGCCTGTCTGAATACGATTCATCAAGTCCATCGAATGACCTCGGAATATGGAAGAAGTCGAAAGGGAAGAGATCAGGCGTCGCCGTAACCAGCCCGCACGAACGCTTCCCGGAGCAGACGGACGCGATCACGGATGGTCCGCCGCGAGAGTCCCAGGCGACGGGCGACCTCGCTGATGTTGCCGGTCCTCAGTTCGCGTGCTGTCTCCTGCACCGCCGGCGGCAGTCGCGACAACACGACTTCAATGTCCAGCGCCAGATCGATCGCCGGCACGGGGTCCACTTCGATGCACGCGGCGGGCAGCGCTGCCTCATCGTCATTGAGCAGCTCGTCGATCGGCTGGTACTGCGTCGGCTCCGCGGCCTGCCGGCGCTGCTGTCCCCGAATCAGGTCCGCGACGGCCCGACCGATGGCCCAGGAGATGAACTCCTGTGGAGAACATTCAGCCGCGTTGAACTTGGGCCACCGTTCCAGCAGCGACACCAGGAGTTGCTGTTGCAGGTCTTCCAGGTCCGAAGACGTGAATCCGAAATGCCCCACCAGCACGCGGGCTTTCTTCTGGGCGTACCACGTGGCGTAGCACGCTCCCTGTGTGTGCGGGTGCCCAAACGGCGATGACGGCATAGTGTCTCCCTTCGGAGCTTGGGTTCTGCCGCCCCAGCACGGGCGTGGTCCGTTCTCAGCAGGAGACGTCCATCAGCCAGGAACTGTCGTGTTCGGGTTGTCGCGGTGAGCGACTCGCGGCCTACACAAAGTTATTGCCCGCTCGCCAGTCCGATTGCGCGCTCGGCCGCGAAAGTCACCTTGGTTTTGACATTGGGGACATGTCCCCAATGTGGACGCAATATTGCGTCCAGGTTGTGTCCCCGATCGCCAAGGTGGACGCGATATCGGGCCAATGTGACCTTCGTGTCCCCAATGCGTCCGCGTAGAGACCGTGTCCCCGATCTCCACGGATTCTGCCTCACCGTGGTCAGCACGTCGCTGGCCAGCAAACCAGGTGAGTGGAGAAACTGAGATGGACACGAAGCAGAAGTCGCTGACGATCGAAGAGAAGCTGGAATTGGTGCGGAGCCGGGCCGTGCGCTTCGGCCTCAAGCGGCATGACCTCGAAGACGCCGTTCAGGATGTGATCCTCAATCTGTTGGAGTTCAAGCCCGATCCCGACAAGGCGAATGGTGCCAGCGAGTCGACGATTCTCGTCACGGTCATCGATCGACGCCTGATCAAATGGCTGCGGTCGCAGAAGCGGTATCAGGACACGCTCGAGCGCTGCGGGGCGATGCTGCCTGTCGGCGAAGAGCCGCTGGCGGAAGACAACACCGAAGCCCAGGACACGGCCATCGATGTGGCCGCGCTGTTGGCCGACCTGCCGGAATTCGAACAACAGGTCGGGCGGATGCTGTCCGAGGGACACTCGGCTTATTCGATGGCCCGCGAACTTGGTGTCGGGCGTCGGGCTGTCGAGACGGCGATGGCCGTCATTCGCGAACGATTGGCGGAAGCGGGGTTCGGTGCTGAGGAGTTGGCATGAACCGGACGCAGACCCCCGAAGAATCGCGAAATGTGCCCGCACAGCGCGATGACATGACTGGATTCTCGTCGCCAGATGAGCCAGGACTGTGTGAGCCCGTACCAATCCGCCGACCGTTGTCGCTGGCGTGGGTTTCGGACGAGTTGATCGCCGAAACGCAGCGACTCTGGTCAGCCCGGTACGGGCGCGAGGTCTCGCTGGACGAAGCCATCGAGATTCTCAGCAACGTCAAACGATTCGCCGAGATGCTATTGGAAAGGAGCGAAGCATGAACGTGGTGATCTGGGCACGCGTGTCGTCACGCGAGCAGCGAGAGGGGTATTCGATCGACGCCCAACTGCGGGCCAACCGCGAGCGGGCGCAGAAGAACGGCTGGACGATCGTCCGTGAGTTCCTGGTGGCGGAATCGGCCAAACGTGGTGCCGAGCGGACCGCCTTCAACCAGATGGTGGATTGGGTGAAGGCTAACGCCAAGCGGGAAAACCTGCGGGCGATTCTCAGCCACAAACTCGACCGCATCTGCCGCAACATGCGGGACGCGGTGCGGATGCAGGAACTGGAGGACAAGTATGGGGTCTCGCTGGCGTTCGTGGAGAACCAGTTCGGTCCCGGCCCGGCGGGGGCGTTGTCCTTCAACGTGATGGCGGCCGTCGCGCAGTACTACAGCGACAACCTGCGCACCGAGGTGCTCAAGGGAATCGATGAGCGGGCCAAACAGGGGTGGCAGCACAGCCGCGCACCGTACGGCTACATGAACGTGAAGGAGGATCGAAATGAACCGATCCAGCCTCATCCCGTAAACTCCAAGGCGGTGATGCGGCTGTTCGAACTGTATTCCTCCGGCCTGCATACGTTTGACTCGGTCTGTCAGGCGCTGCACGACGAGGGGTTCACATACCAGAAGACGCATCCGAAGTTCCACCGGACAGCGGTTTCGTACATCCTCAACAACCGATTCTACATCGGCGAACTGCGGCGCGGCGGTGCCTACTACCAGGGCCGGCACCAGCCGCTGATCGATCGAGCCACGTTTTTATCCTGCCAAGATGTGCTCAACGGGAAGAACCGCCGCGCCACGCCGCAGGTCAACATGCCGCTGTCCGGTGGACTTCTGACTTGCCGGCACTGCGGATCGTTCATCACGGGCGAGCGGATCAAGCGCAAGCTCAAAGGGGGCGGCGTGCGGGTCCACGACTATTACCGCTGCGCCAACAATTACCCGGACGACGATCACCCCAGCGTGCGATGGCGAGCGGACGATCTGGAAGATGCGATCGTGGCGGACCTCGCCAGTTTCCGACTGCCCGACGACGAGGTGATCGACTGGTTTCGGGTCTCGCTACAGAACGCGTTCACCGACATCACCGACCTGCAACGGAACCAGCGCAGCGCCCAAACCAAACGCCGCGCCGAGTTGATCACGATGAACGATCGACTGCTCAACGCGTTCCTGGCCGGGTCGATCGACGAGGCTACGTTCAACGCGAAACTGGCTGCACTTCGCGACGAACTGGCGGTGATCGAGGCCACGCTGGGCAAGGTGTTCACGGTCGAGCCAACCGACGTTCGGGCCGCGCTGGCGATCTTCGAGTTCTCGCAAAAAATCCCGGAAATCTGGCGCGGTTCAAAGATGCTCGAAAAACGGCGGATTCTCGAAGTCGTATCTTTGAACCGAGTGCTCGGCGACGTAACTCTCGACCTGGAAAAGAGAAAGCCGTTTGACGAACTCGCCAAACGGCCTTCAATCCAGTTAAGTCGGGGCGAAAGGATTTGAACCTTCGGCCTCCTGCTCCCAAAGCAGGCGCTCTAGCCAAGCTGAGCTACGCCCCGCCGACGTCGGTATGTTAGTCGAAGATGTGGCGTGAGGTAAAGGACACCGTAAAACAACTGGTCGGCCAACGTCTCAAAGGCTGCGGCATGCACTGGTCCGAAGCCGGATCAACCCACAAGGAATGAGGTGATGTCGGTTTGACGGACAGTCCAACTCCTTATTTTCTTGCGGCCATGGGGCCGGTCTGGTGGAGTTCGAACTGGTGGGGTGATGGGGAATGCGACATCACGGTCGATTGCGATTGGATCAAAGATCACTGTGCCCCCGTAGCGAATCTCATTGCAGGTTGCGGGATCTTCATCTCGCATACGGGCGATGATTACGAGATCGAAGTCGCTCATGACGAGCTGGTCGGCAAGGGGCTGGTCCTGGGGAGCAACTGCTCTCTGGATGTCGCGCTGGGCTGCGGGTTGCAGACGCACCCGAAGTTCCATCGCACAGCTGTCTCGTACATGCTCAACAACCGGTTCTATATCGGTGAAATCAAACGCGGCCGCAACTTCTACCAAGGGCGACATCGACCGTTGATCGACCGGTCGACGTTCCAGACCTGTCAGGATGTCCTCAGCGGGAAGAACCGTCGGGCAAAACCGCAGGTCAACATGCCGCTGTCCGGCGGCCTCTTCACGTGCCAGCATTGTGGAGCATTCATCACCGGCGAACGGATCAAGCGGAAGCTCAAGGGCGGCGGCGTCCGCGTCCACGACTACTACCGCTGCGCGAACAACTACCAGGATGAGAACCACCCCAGCGTCCGCTGGCGAAGCGACGATCTGGACGAGGTCAGTCGACCGATTTCCACTCGGAGCGACGCAGGGTCCACAGAGACGACCTCGTCTTCGAGTCGTTCGATGAGGATCTGCCGTTCCTCTTCGGTCAGGTCTTCGAAGTCCTCGGGGAGCTTGCGTTCGATTTGTTCCTGGCGATAGGCATCGGGGTCGTCGAGGATTTTCTGCCGCCGGGCTCGCATGCGTTCGAGGCTCCGGCGCACCGCGTAGACGGATGAGGCCATGCGCCGCTGGAGCATCGCCATCGTGAATCCGACCGCTCGTGCCCGAGCCGATTCCTGGCCCGCGACAGCCATCGACTGGTCTTCCACGTATTTCGTCAGCTCGTCGTAGAAGTCCAGTTCCTCGCCATCGAAGTCAAAGGCAGCTGTGCGGACCTCTCGCTTGGTAAATAGCTTGCGGACCTCACCGGTCTCTGGATCGGGAAAAGAGACGAGTGCTTCTTTGGTTCGTCGCAGATAGAAGGGGGCGACATGATCGCGGAGAGCCTGCTGCAGGCTTTGGATGCTGCCGTAGACATCCGGATCGAGCAGAGCGAGGAACCGCCGAAAGTGGTCGGGATCGCCTTTATGCGGCGTCGCCGTCATCAGCAGATAGTGATCGGTCATCTTCGAGAGTGCCTCGCCCAGCCGGTAGGCGTAGGTTTTCCGGTCATCACCGGGGGCGCTCATCTTGTGGGCTTCGTCCACGATGACCAAATCCCAGCGGGATCGCAGCAGGCTCTCACGAGCATCTTCGACAAGCGAGACCCAGGACACAGAGGTGATGACCTGGTCTCGCTCCTGCCAGGGGTTTTGGCCGTAGTTGGCGCGGAGGACATCGCCTCGGATCACGTCAAACTTCTCGCGGAACTTGTCAGAGAGTTCACGCTGCCACTGGAATGTGAGATTGGCTGGAGTGACGATCAAGACACGTTTAACGAGTCCACGGGCTTTCAACTCCTTGAGCAGGAGGCCAGCCATGATGGTCTTGCCCGCTCCGGGATCGTCCGCCAGCAGAAACCGAATCCGGGGGAGCTTCAGGAAATACCCGTAGACCGCCTCCAACTGGTGCGGCAGCGGGTCAACACGAGCGATCGACAGCGAGAAAAACGGATCGTATTCGTACGCCAGCCCCAGCCTCTGGGCTTCAACTCCCAGACGGAACAACCGGGCATCGCCATCAAACGGCTCCTGCTCGGCTGACACCGTGAGCTGGGCCAATTGGCTGGCACTGAGGATGGGATCAAAAGTCAGCCCGGTTGATAACCCGCGACCAACGATCTTCAGTGAATCTCCAAACGGAATCAGAGCGAGGACTTCGACGGCCTCTGGCAGCGTCGGTCCACGAACGATACTTCCGATACGGATGACATGACTGCTCACGTGTCCCCCACGTCATGGCCCTTGGGCGTGGCGAATTGCTGGATAGAGTGCGGATCTTCGCTGCTGCGCATGCTACCGATTCGTGACAGGGAACGGTAGCGGTTGGATTTGCACGATTGCGGACCGAGAACTCAAATTGATCGCCACCGTCGACTGGGAATACACGGCCATTCTTGTCGCAGAGTTGATGAACAGTTTCCACCCCCGTTCATCAATCACTGAGGCGCGTCGAAATGGTCGAGACCCGAGAACAACAACTTCGCGGCACACTGAAACGCTTGGTAGCGCTCCACGCCGCCGAAATGTCATTGCTGGAGGAGTCTATCGCGATTCTTCAATCCGAACTCGAAGCACTCTCGCGTCCGAAGCAACCAGTGGGGCAGACAGAAGTCCAACCAATCGATCCCAACCTGCCAACAATTGACCGCAGTGTGATGTGTGTGGTGTATCGCGGCCAAAGCTGCTTTCTCGGGAACACACTGATGCTCAAATTCCTGGAACGACTCGCACGTCGACCGAATCGATACGTGAGCTACGACACATTGCTCAGCGAAGTCTGGAACTCGATTCGGGAACATTCCTCGGTTCGAAGCGTCGTCAAAGAGCTTCGTGCCAAGCTGCGGGCAGCCGGGATGTCGAGGCTTTCGGACGCAATTGATGGTCATGTCTCGGGCCACTATGGCCTTATGCTGGACCGCACGAAGTAGGCCGTCCCACAGGAATCCCACAGCGATCTACCTCGTGATCCCACAGGCATGTGAGAGAATTTCTTTCATCACCAAGCGAGTGCAGGAGGCACACTCCGGGAACTTTGAACAAGTCGCCAGGATCATTGTCCATGCCTTCTTCGCCTGAATCCCACCGCATTCCCGCCGCCCAATACGTGCGAATGTCGACCGAACATCAACAGTATTCGACGACGAACCAGGAGGACATCATCCAGGAATATGCCGTCGCCCGCGGCTATGAAATCGTCCGCACCTATGCCGATGAAGGAAAAAGCGGCCTCAATGTGGCTGGGCGGGAAGCATTGCGACGAATGATCGACGACGTGCAGACGAAGAATGCTGGGTACTCGGCGATTCTCGTGTACGACATCAGCCGCTGGGGGCGTTTTCAGGACGCGGACGAAAGCGCCTATTACGAATATCTCTGCAAGCGATCAGGAATCGATGTTCACTACTGTGCAGAGCAATTCGAAAATGATGGAGCACCCACTTCGACGATCATCAAAAGCGTCAAACGGGCGATGGCTGGCGAATACAGCCGTGAGCTGTCTTCCAAAGTGTTCAAGGGACAGTGCCGATTGATCGAACTTGGCTATCGCCAGGGTGGTGCCCCGGGATTCGGCTTCCGCCGGATGCTCATTAACCAATCTGGCGAAGCCAAGGGGGAGTTGAGCCGGGGCGAATACAAGAGTTTGCAGACAGATCGTGTGGTCCTGGTTCCGGGCCCCGAAGACGAAGTGCAACTCGTGCGACGGATTTACCGCCGATTCGTTGACGAAGGGAAGCCAGAGTCTGAGATCGCAGAGGAGCTCAATGCCGAGGGAATTCTCACCGACTTCGGTCGACCCTGGAATCGCGGTACGATTCAGCAGGTGCTGACGAATGAAAAATACATTGGGAACAATGTCTACAATCGCGCCTCCTTCAAACTGAAGAAGAAGCATGTCGAAAACGCTCCGGAAATCTGGGTCCGTAAGGACGGTGCGTTCCCGGCGCTGGTGGCACCGGACCAGTTCTTCGTGGCACGAGGCATCATTCAAGAACGGAATCGTCGGATGTCTGACGACGACATGCTCGGGAAGCTGCGATCCCTGGCAGCTGAACATGTTACGCTCTCTGGCCAAGTGATTGATGCCGCCGATGGCATGCCACTGAGTGCCGCCTACCGGTCTCGGTTCGGAAGTCTCTTGAAAGCATACCAACTGGCCGGTTATCGCCCGACACGCGATTTCGACTATGTGGACATCAACCGTCGCATTCGTGCCGCTCAGCCGCCGCTCATGACTGACCTCGTCAATCGACTGACACAAATGGGAGCCACCGTGTCGCGAGATGCTAGTTCCGGTCTGATGCTCATTAACGGCGAGTACAGTGCCCAACTTGTCTTGTCTCGCTGTCGACAGACTGCCTCTGGATCACTTCGCTGGAAGGTGGAGTTTGAGGGAAGAATTGCACCAGACATCACCATCCTGGGGCGAATGGACGAGTCGAACGAGAATCCCGTGGACTACTACCTACTTCCGGTCATGGATATTTCCAGTCCCCGGTTGATGTTGTGTGAGACAAACGGAGCTCACTTGGACACATACCAGTTTGAATCACTGGACTTTTTTACATCACTGGCGGGTCGGCGGCGGATCGAGGTGGCAGCATGAACACAGAACTTGATCTCCAGATCCGCTTGATTCCCGTCAAGCAAATCATCGTGTTGAACTCGCGAGAACGCGGCAAGAAGAAATTCGCTCAGATCGTGGCCAACATCGGAAAACTCGGTCTAAAGCGTCCAGTCACCGTTTCGCCTGCGGAAACCAAAAACGGTCAAGCCATGTACCATCTCGTGTGCGGGCAGGGTCGCCTGGAGGCCTACGTGCAGCTCAAAGAGGAGTTCATTCCCGCACTGGTCATTGAAGGCACCAAGGAAGAGTTGCTCTTGATGAGCTTGGCCGAGAATGTCGCGCGTCGCCAACATACCACGTTGGAACTCGTCCGAGAGATCACCACATTGAAGGAGCGAGGTTACTCCCATCCCGAGATTGCTGCGAAAACGGATCTCACGGTCACCTATGTGCGGGCCATCGTGCAGCTACTGGCAAAAGGCGAAGAGAAGCTACTACAAGCCGTCGAGAAGGGTCAGATCCCGGTGAGTGTCGCGATCACGATCGCCACCTCGGATGACAAAGGCATCCAGCGAGCGTTGACAGAGGCATACGAACGGAACGATCTACGCGGAAAGGCACTGCTGCGGGCACGCCGTTTGATCGAGAACCGCCGCGTCCGTGGAAAAGGAATTCGTGGTGGGAAGAAGGCCACACCATTGCCACCGGTCTCCACCGACGAACTCCTAGAAACCTACCACAACGACACTCTCCGACAGAAGCTGACCGTCCAAAGGGCCAAGGTCTGTGAAACTCGACTTCTGTTTGCGACCGCCGCACTCAAACAACTCTTTCAGGATGAAAACTTCGTCACGTTGCTTCGAGCGGAAGGACTGGACTCGCTGCCGCAATACCTTGCCACTCAGATCCTCGGTCAGGAATCCGCATCATGACATCTCAAATTCGATTGGCCTGTGAAACTTCGGTCGCTGTGGTTCCACTAGAACGCATCCGGCCAACACGTATCGTGGACCAGGCCACCAAGAAGTCTCGCAAGTACAAGTGCATTGAAGCCTCGATTCGGGAACTTGGATTGATTGAGCCGTTGGTCGTCCATCCTGAACGCAAGGGAGCGTCGAGCTTTATGTTACTCGACGGGCACATCCGGCTCGAAATCCTCAAGGATCTTGGGAATGATGGGGCAAAATGTCTCGTCGCCACGGATGACGAAGCGTTCACTTACAATCACAAAGTCAATCGACTCTCCGCGATTCAGGAGCACTTCATGATCACTCGGGCCATCAAGAATGGCGTCAGCGAGGCTCGCATGGCCCGCACGTTGAATATCGATCTCGCGTCTATCAAACAGAAACGTGATTTACTCGATGGGATTTGCCCGGAAGCGGTCGAACTCCTCCGTGACAAAGATGTGCCCAGTGGGGCTTTGCGAGAACTCCGCAAAGTCAAACCGATGAGACAGATCGAAATGGCTGAACTCATCTGTGCTTCCCATACGTACTCCGCGAGTTACGCGAAGTGCTTGGTCATTGCGACGCCTCTGGAGCAACAGGTGGAACCAAATCGCCCGAATGATGTCCGTGGCCTCTCCGCCGAAGACATCGCCCGGATGGAACACGAATTGGAAACCCTCAGCAAAGACTTCAAGATCATCGAAGAAACCCACGGCAAGAATACTTTGAATCTTGTGGTGGTGAACGGATATTTGAAACGACTGCTCGACAATGCTCGCATCGTCCGATTTCTGTCGCAGAATCACCACGAATTGCTCTTTGAATTTCAGAAGATCGCCGAGTCTCGCATGCTGCTGGATCCTATTGCCGATTGAGCCGGTTTCACCAAATCCCCCTTCACGTACACGATCTGGTGTTGGCGGTGCCAGTCGCTGGGGTAGAAGTTCTTGACTCGGCTGGATTCGAACAGGACGGGGCTGGGGAGGTACTTGGCTTGTTCGGGGCGGGTGTAGTACCAGAACGAGTTCGAGTTCCAGAACGAGACGTGGGTGGGATCTTGGAATGCACCTCGGCCATCGGTGCTGGGGGTGAGGGTGAGGAACCAGCCGTTGGGGGTGAGGCAGCGGTGGGCCTCTTGCATGGTGTGGATGGGGTTGCGGAGGTGTTCGAGGGCGTCGTGGGCGCGGATGAGGCCGATTTCGCGGACTTCAAAGGGCCAGCGTTCGTTGAGGTCGGATGTGATGTCGGCACCTTGGAGGTCGATGGATTCGTAACCGGGGGCGGGGTCGATACCGCCACAGAGGTCGATCTTGCGGAGGCTGTTCAGGTCGCACCAGCGTTCGACGAGGGGGTAGATGTACTGGTCGTGGATGTACAGCGTCTCAGTTTGGATGAATGCGTTCTGGTCGCCTCGGCAGGTGTTGGTCGGGTGAACGTGGTAGATGTAGAGGCAACGGTCGATGTGCTTCACGTTGCCGTGGATGTAGGACCGGCAAAGGAGGTCGTGATCGTCGAGGATGGCTCGTGAAGCGTCGTGGCCGCCGATGCGGTGGTAGAACGATGATCGCCAGGCCCGGACGTGGTTGGGAGCGAACCAGATCTTCGAGAATGACCAGGGGGATGGTTCGAACGCCACGCACTCGAACTGGGGCTGGCCATCCCAGGTGAACGGGCAATAGCGCCAGCCGAACTGCTCGTCGTATTTCCGAGAAGTTGTAGATCGGGACATAGATGTCGACGCCTTCGACGTTGTCCTGAGTGACGCCGATCGCCCCGCCGAAGTTCGGAGCGGTCTTGCCGGGGACGGAGTAGCGGGCACTGGTCCCTCGTCCCTGAGTGATGTGTTGCGAGCCACCGCCGGTGTCGAACGAGAACGACGACTGCCCGGTCTCCGGTGGACTGGTTAGCCCATACCGCACCGTCCCTTCCCAGGTGTCTTCGGCGATTCGCTCGACATGACTCGATTGGCGGACCAGCCCGGCGTACAACAAGGGTGAACCAGCGACGAGGGCACTCTTGGCCTCGGTATCGTCGTCCGTTCCTCGGATGATGTACCGCAGATCAGTCGACGCCCCCTCGCCCTGCGTCCCTTCGCGGCTGTCCCATTTTTCAGCAACGGTGATTGGCATGGCAAGTCAGGTGAAGGGAGTATGGAGAAGTTGACACGTACCCGCTTCACCGCAAAGCTACGGAGAAGCTCGGACTCGCTTCTGCGTTCGAATCCATGTTCACGAAGATCAGCCTCGTCATGTCCACCACGATAAGCCAGTTCTGTTCGTTAGTCCGGCAACGCTCCGCAGAACACGCATCAGCTATGTTGCTTTTGTCCACTCGACCCGAATTGATGAGCCTTTCATTTTCTATTCTGCGACAGGAGGTTGATTCGATGATTCGAGTCATCTTCATTTTGTCTCAGACTTCTGCTGCAGAACGAGAGGCATATGCCCACGCCACACTGAGCGGTAGTCAGTGGGTGACGACTACACCAAATGGCAAGCAACGAAAGATTACCGACAAGGAAATGGTCGATCTTTCACAAACTCTCTACGGATGGGCACAGTCTGTGTATAAGTTTGGATGCTCTTTCATTCACCTTTCCAACTTTCACAATCACCTTTCGAGCAACCCGTTCCGGAGCCTACCGCAGGCGGAAAGGGAAGCCATCTTGAACCACATGAGAAACTATCACGGCGGCCCTCTTGAGGATGACCCAACTATGGAGGTGATCGCCTCCTACCTTCCAAGAGTATTTGAGAAAATCTCCGATACCGCTCCCGGGTGCTCTCACTTCTCGCGGGGCGGGTTCAGCAGCCTCTTTTAGGTCCGCTGCAAGCGGAGCTGCATCTCTATCCCCCTGATCGACGACGACGCGATTGTGACAACTTTCAAAAAGGCGTTTGGGATTCGCTCCAGCACGCCGGGGTGTACCTCGACGACAGCCAGATTCGACGGTTGATCATCGAGAAACATGACCCGACCGGTCCTCCTCGCGCGGAGGTCACGTTGCTGGAACTCTCTCCGAGGCCACAGGCACAGAAGGACACACCATGCACGCCCATGACATCATCGACGACTTTGAAGACGAGCGGGACGAGTACGACACGCTCATCGAGTCGGTCTCGCGTCCCCATGGCCTGACCCCATTTTCTGTACCAAGGGCTATGAGAGTTGGGGTGGTAGGGGTTGGGCGGAGCCCAAGGGGCCGTTGTATGGCTGGAGCGGAGAAGC
>QWPB01000096.1 GCA_003671275.1 Planctomycetota bacterium
AACACGGCGTTCATTGCCGACCGATTCCGGGGGGATATGTTCGTAGCTGCGAGCGATCCGGTTGATGGCGTGTACGTGCATTCCCCCCTTGTGGGCGAACGCACTGCGGCCCACGAACGCCTGGTTGTTCCGGACATTCATATTGGCCAGTTCGTAGATGTATCGAGACAGTTCCGTCAGCCGCTTGGTGCCATCGGGGGCCAGGATTTGCTGCTGCTTTTTCAAGGCCAGATTGGCCGCGACGCTGATCAGATCCGCGTTCCCACAACGCTCTCCGACGCCATTGATCGTTCCCTGCACCTGAAGTGCTCCGTGATCGATCGCGGCCAGAGAATTGGCCACCGCCAGGTCGCAGTCGTTGTGACAGTGGATTCCCAATGGAACAATCAGTTTGGCCTTCAGTTCACTGATGGTGGCGGCGATTCCCTGGGGCAGATTCCCCCCGTTGGTGTCGCAGCAGACGATGACCTCGGCCCCGGCTTCTGACGCGGCGGTCACGGTTTGCAGGGCGTACTCTGGATTGGCGTTCCAACCATCGAAGAAATGTTCGGCATCGTAGAAGACGCGCCGCCCTTGCGACCGCAGGTAGCTGACGGAGTCGCGGATCATCGCTAGATTCTCTTCCAGCGACACTCGCAGCACTTCCGTGACATGCAGGTCCCAGGTCTTGCCCACCACGGTGCAGACCTTGGCCCGAGTATTCATCATCGCCTGAATGCCGGGATC
The DNA here is from genome assembly GCA_003671275.1 of Planctomycetota bacterium. GTDB lineage: Bacteria > Planctomycetota > Planctomycetia > Planctomycetales > Planctomycetaceae > TH-plancto1. The sequence continues at coordinate 727 of QWPB01000096.1, forward strand.
TTCGGCGGCGGTGACTCCTTTTCGACGAGTCATCCCGAACGCACAGACCACCGCATGTTTCAGCGGCATGTCGGCCACCCGTTGAAAATATTCGGTGTCCTTGTCATTGGAACCCGCGAAACCCCCTTCGATGAAGTCAAATCCCATCTCATCAAGCTTGCGAGTGATCAGCAGCTTGTCCTGGAGTGAGAAGTTGACCCCTTCTCCCTGGCTGCCATCACGAAGGGTTGTGTCGTAGAGTTGAACTCGCATGATTTCGGGCAGATGAGGGGTGAATGGCTGGAGGGCAGGCAACCAGGCCTGCGCCGCACTGGCAACGGGTGGTTTGAGAATGTTTCCGGGATAGGCGGGATTGTCGGTCCGACTGCCAGAAACGACAAAACCTCAGGTCGTGGGCGACCTGAGGTTGGGATGACTCGTGTTGTGCGAGAACCCTCAGTGTCGCCGGAGCGCAGCAATAATTCGAATGCCACCGCTCATCATCAAGCGGTCGGAGCAAATCGAAATCGATCGCAGAGCGGACACCACAGACCTCGGCAGATCAAGTGCAGAGAAGTACCGATTCTCACACCCGATACCTTAGCTTACCCCACACCCCGGAAAAGGTCAAATTGACTCTACTGGCAAACCTCCGGCGAATGCAGGAAACTGCCGGTGTCGTTGTGGCAATTGTGATCTTGTCACACAGGTGATCCACGGAGAAACGTTCATGTCGCATCGAAGCTGGAGCTGGTTGGTGGTAGGACTGTTCTGGAGTGGAGCGCTGGTAGCAGCTGCCGAGCCTGCGGCAGGCCCTTCCGTAGAAGAAATGCATCTGCTCGACCCGGTTTGGGAAAGTGAAGTCATCTACGGTGAAAGTACGGTCCTGCTGCAGGCGAAGAGCGGTGGGCCGCTCGTCGGTCGGTTGGCCTGTCCTGTCGCGGAGATCCTGGAGGTCCGCAACTCGAATCGCGAACAGTCCTATGATGTGTCGCGGCAGGTCACGTTGCAGCCGGACGGAACCATCGAACTGGCTGTTGATACGAAGGCTCCGTTCCTCACGATGGGCGATCTGTTTCCACCGACCGGGGCTCCGATGAGCTACAAGCATCGGGTGAACCAGCCGGATGTCTCACTTCTTTATGGACCGGGGCGTTGGTTTCACGACCATCAGGTGGAAGTGACCTATCGTCGGAAATTGACCCCATGGAAGGGGACGGTTCCCCGATTCGCCGCCGGGCAGTTGCCCCGGACTATCGCCCGTCTCAAGGCAGGGGAACCACTGATCATCGGCGTCAGTGGAGACAGCATCTCCGCGGGTGGTGATGCGTCGGGGCTCAATAACGTTGCTCCCCATCAACCCGCGTTTCCGGAGCTTGTCACGCGACAGCTTCGAGCCAGTTATCCGGGGACGATCACATTGAAGAACCGGGCGGTAGGCGGCTGGAGTATTGCCAACGGGAATTCGGACCTGGAGGCTCTATTGGCCGAGAAGCCCCACCTGATCGTGATGGCGTATGGGATGAACGATGTCGGACGCCGTGATCCAGCCTGGTTCAAGGGACAGGCGGAGCAGTTCATTCAACGGGTGCGTGCGGCTGATCCGACCATCGAGTTAATTTTGGTAACGCCGATGCTGGGACACGTCGAGTGGGTTCACACGCCGCGTGACATGTTCTTTCAGTATCGGGACGAATTGCAGTCGCTGTGTGGTCCCGGAATTGTCATGGCGGATCTGACATCCGTGTGGCATGAACTGTTGCAGCACAAGCACGATCTGGATCTGACGGGGAATGGGCTCAATCATCCGAATGACTTCGGTCACCGGCTGTATGCTCAGGCATTGCTGTCGCTGCTGGTCGAGTAGGCTCGGCTGAGGATGGTCAGAGGGACGTTTACTTGCGGATCGACTCCAGCATCTGGATCACCTGAGCTTCATTGTATTGGGCTTCGGGGATGAGGATCTGGATATACCCGGCACCCTGCTTGGCAGGGATGCTGCCGGACACCATGCGTCCGGGGATTTCAGCACCGACATCCGGCACGATGGCTCCCTTCGCAATGAGGAAGTCGCGTTCCATTCCGTCGACCTTCACTTTCCGAGTCTCCGAGGAGTCGATGCGGAATTTTTCTCCCTGTTTGTCGATCTCTTGCTGAAAGCTCTGTTCGATTTGCTGTTGCGTCTGTCCCGAAACGGTCATTCCCGCGAGGAAGATCCCGCCGCCGGTCTGTCCCTGAAAACCGACCATTCTCATCTGCATGAACCCCAGATTCATGTTCAGCCCCATCTCGGGCTGGAACTCAGCGGGAATGTCAATCTGAACGATTTCAGCCTGCATGGCCCGGACCTTGGCGGGATCCAGCACCAGGGCGTCTTTCATGAAATAGGCCCCGACACCGCAGCAGATCGCCGCGCAGGCTCCCCCGAGGGCCACCATGATGACGATCACCTTAAGCCACGAGGTGCCCCGTTTTTCGGGGGCCGATCGGGCACGGCGGGCCGGACGACGCTCCTCGACGACTTCGAACTCCTCGTCGTCCGCATCCTCCCGGTCTGCATATTCCTGATCGTCGCGGTAGGTCATGAAGGCGTTCCGTAATGCGGGGAATCGATTCGGGTCAGCGTCAGCTCACAGGCGACGTTGTATCAGGTCACCGCAGCGCGTGATAAGACCTCTCCACGGTCGCGGATGGCCTGGTCAATCTCACTCAAATCCGTTGCGGTCAGGCACCGATTCATTGCCTGCGCCGATTCCTGGATCTGATCAGGACGCTTGGCCCCGCACAGTGCGGCGGTGATCCCCGGCCGCTGGATGGTCCAAGCCGTGACCAATTCGGCCAGCGGGCAATGGTGGCGGGCCGCAATCGGTCGCAGCCTGTCGATAAAGTCGTGGGTTTTGTTCCACTGGTCCCCAACAAAGACCGGGTACTTCTGGCGGCCATCCTTCGGGGACCAGGCATGGTCGCGCGACAGTTTGCCCGCGAGGAACCCTTTCATTAGTGGCCAGTAGACCATGACGGATACGTGATGACTCTGGCACCACGGGAGTCTCTCGGTTTCGATTTCCCGCTGCAACATATTGAAGTGAGGCTGGTCCGCGGAGATGGGGCAGACCGCGTGAAAAGACTCGTACTGGCTGATCTGATGAAAGTTCGAGACCCCCACGGCCCGCACTTTTCCCGCATCGAGCAATTCTTTGAGGGCTCCCGCCGATTCCGCCACCGGGACGTTTGGGTCCGGGGCATGCAAATAGTAAAGATCGATCGCATCGATGCCGAGACGCTGCAGGCTCTCATCACACTGGCGGCGGATTGTCTCGGGGCGGGCATCCTTCCATTGCTTCTGATCGGGGGTCCAGCCGATGCCGCACTTGGTGGCAATGACGACTTCTTCGCGGTGTGGACGCAATACACGTCCGATCAGTTTCTCACTCTCACCGTCGTATCCATAACAATACGCGGTGTCGAAGAAGTTGATTCCGGCGTCGAGAGCGGCCCGGATGGTGGCCAGACTATTTTCTTCCGTGACGCCAATACTGGTGATTCCCGCAATTGGCCAGCACCCCATCGCCACTGGCGAAACCCACAAATTCGTTTGTCCAATCCGGCGGCGGGTCATGGTTCAGGCATCCACGTCTTTGGGGGAAGGCATCTCGGCGGCGACACTGCGATACATGCGAGCCGTGCGGGCGACCATGTCTTCGACGGGAAATTCGCGGCACACATGGTCGCGTCCCGATTGTCCCAGTTGGCGGGCGGCCTCTGGATGACTCAGGAGTTCAATCACACGGCGGGCGAGGGCCGGGCTGTCCGAGGGCGGGACGAGCAGTCCGGTCTCGCCGTCTTTGACGATTCGATAAACCCCACCCGACTGTGTGGCGATGACCGGTCGATGGCGGGCCATGGCCTCCAGCATGATCGTGCCCAGCCCTTGTCGCAGGGATGGCAGGACGAAAATGTCCATGGCCTCAATGGCGACGGAGAGATCGGTCATTCCCGAAACGAATGTGACCTGCTCGGACATTCGCAGTTCACGGACCAGGTTGCGGAGCGATGCCTCTTCGGGGCCGGTTCCGGCGATCACAAACTGCGTGCCGGGAAAAGCCTGCAGGATGAGCGGTGTGGCTCGGATGAAAACGTCGTGGCCTTTATCGGCCTCCAGGGGGCCGGCGGTGCCGACCACGGGAGCCCGCCCCGGCGAAAGTAGATCCGAGGTTTCGGCCTGGCACTGGGTGTCGATACCACTGTGGATGACCTCGATCAGTTCCTGCGGATAGCGGGGATGTGTGAACAGCTCGTCACGGATCGGTTCACTTACCGCCAGATAACGGCGGCAGAGAACTTGATCTATCGACAGGCGTTCCCCCGGACGCAGGAAGTCATGGAACGTAACCACATACGGTCGTCGCAACTTCCTCGCCAGCCATGTCCCAAACGGCAGGACGCGGCGCTGGTACACATGGATTAAGTCCGGAGGGGATTCCGCCAGTTCCCAGTAGAGCCAGTACCATGCCGCCCGTCGCAGGAACGGCCACTCCAGAGCCGGGGCTTCCCGGACATTGATCCCTTGCGTCTGTTCCTTGCCCAAACGGGAGGAATCCGGACACAGCAGTTGAACCTTGATCCCCTCGGACTCGGGGAGTCGACGAGCCAGTTGCAGCAACTGGCTCGTCCGTCCACGGACCTCCAATCGGCCAGCGAGGAGCAAGACGCTGAGTTCCTGGCTCGCCATAAAAGACTACTTACGAAGTGCCCGGGGAGGAGTCATGATCTCGGCCAGCAGAACGGCATTTCGAACGGAACCGGGATTCCGCAGCATCTTCAGCAGAGGAGACGCCTGGCTGTTGGACGGATCGCTTTTTCCGGTGACTTTGAAGGCGTCGAGATTTGCCTGCAACTGCCGGTCCGTGACCGCAGCGGCCTGCTGTCCGGCGGTGGCCAGATGGGGAAGATCCTTCTGGGCCTGTGCCGCCACCCGCTCGCTCATCGCGGATTGAACGTGCTTACGCAGACCATCACCCAGATCCTGGTGGCCGACGGATCGCGACGATGCAGGCAACGGACTGGAGGGTGTCAGTGTTTTGGGACGCGCGGGGGCCGGTGGCTTGGTCGCCCTGGCGGAGGGCTGAGCTGCGGGCCGTTTCGTCTGTCTGGGCTGTCCGGACGGAACGGCTTTCGGTTTCACAGAACGTCGCACGGGTTCGTCAACGATCTCCAGATCGTCTTCACTGAGGATCATGGGCTTTTCGGCTTTGGGTTTCCGACCGCCTTGCTGCTCCAGAAACTCTTCGATTTCGCGGCGCACGCTGGAATCGCGAGGGCGGGGGCGATTGCCACCCTTGTTGTTCTTGTCTTTATTGCTGTTGGAGGCGTTAAGAACCGCTCCGATGACGGAAATCGCCACGAAGAAGAGCGTCACAATCGTTCCAAAATCGACTGCCAGTAGCTGGATACCAGCCATGGGACTCTCCCTTTCTACGCCCGGTGAACGGATCGCTCACCGAGGCCACCACCCGGGACGGTCGCTGTCATCGCTGCTCGTTCCCGAAAGACTTAGGCCATCGAGTCGTCCTTGATCCCGGCAATCGCCGATCGCATCTTGGTGTCGGCCTGAACGTTCTTGAGTTCGAAGTAGTCCAGCAAACCCAGCCGTTCATTGCGGAACGACTGTGAGATGGCCACAGGGACCGTCGCTTCCGCCAGCACGACCTGAGCCCGATTTTCCTGGGTCAGGGCCACCATCTCCTGTTCGCGGGCCGCCGCCGCAGCTCGGCGTTCTTCCGCACGGGCCTGGAAGATCCGGACATCGGCCTCGGCGCGATCTGCCTGCAGACGGGCACCGATGTTCTCACCTACATCAATGTCGGCGATGTCGATCGACACAATCTCGAAGGCTGTCTGGGCTTCCAGGCCTTCATTCAACACGGTCTGCGAGATCAACTCGGGGTTCTCCAGCACCTCTTTATAAGAGGCGGTGGAACCGATCGCCCGGACGATTCCCTGGCCCACGCGGGCGATGATCGTCTCTTCGGTCGCTCCCCCGATCAGCTGCTTGATGTTGGTTCGGACCGTAACGCGGGCTCGGGCCTTGAGCTGAATCCCGTCCCCGGCGACGGCGTCCAGCGTTGCGGTTGTCGACTTCGCATCCGGGCAGTCAATGACGCGGGGGTTGACGCTTGTTCGGACAGCTTCCAGTACATCCCGTCCGGCCAGGTCGATGGCCTGGGCATCTTGCCACTCCATGTCGATTCCGGCGCGGTGTGCGGCGATCAGAGCGCGGATGACATTCGAGATGTTCCCTCCCGCCAGAAAGTGGGCTTCGAGTGCCTGGGTCGGAATGTCCGGCAAGCCCGCCTGGACGGCCATGATTTTGCAGCGAACCATCAGGCTGGGGTTGACCTTCCGGATCGACATCATGACGAGTTTCCCCATCCCGATCCCGACTCCGGTGAACTTGCACTGAATCCATAGGTTAAAGAACCGGGCCAGCACGCCCAGCACGATGAGAAACACAATGCCGACGATCAGAATGATCGCGATTATCAAACCATTGCTATTGTCAGCAGCCAACTGCGGATTCATCAGCATCGTGGTTTCCTCACGGGGAAGGCTCGGGCCGAGTGCCCCATGCATCCGATACGCAGCACACTCGGGAGCCCGCTGCTTACGGTTTAGTCCTGCGGAATATCAAAGTCAAGGGGCAAAGGATCTTGCGCTGGAGTTTGCGGTGTCATGGGCGGATGGTCTCTTGAGGTCAGGTCGTTCACCGCATCACTCGCGAGGGCGACTGGCGGTGCCACCGAGGCACTCTCCAGGGTCTTGCGGACCAGGATTCGCGTCCCTCGGACGGCGATCACCTCGACCGATTCTCCCTGCAGGATCAGCAACCCCTCGGAGAAGGCGTGCAGCCGTTCGTTCTCCACACGCACCATCCCCCCGGGGGCCATCTGGGTCAGGGCTGTTCCGATCCGGCCTACGAGCCGTTCGAGTTGGGCAGTCTCTTCCTGATAGGGGACCACCTCTTTGGGATCGGGTTTGGGAAGCAGCAGGTTCTTGCCCAGTGAAGTGCGCTCCAGCATCTTCAGAAAGAAGACTAGAAAGCTGGGGATCAAGACACCCAGACTCAGCGTAAACCCCCAGAACAGTTTGGGAGAGCTGTCGTACCACGCCGAGTGGGCACAGACGATGGAGCCCACGAAAGAGAATGCACAACTGAGGGCAATCATGCCCGCTGAAGGAACAAAGAACTCCATCGCGATCAGGATGAACCCGAGCAAGGCGAGGGCGAAAGCCCAGAATTGTGCATCCATAAGAGAGTGTCGAGTCCAGGGGCTGTCCGAAACACCGGGAGCTGGCGGGTGTCCCGCGTTTGGGAAAGGTTACTTCTTGGCGGCTCCCCCTCCCGGGGTAGCGGGCGCGGCGGCGGGCCGCGCGAGCAGTTTGCGAATCAATCCATCCAGACCGAACCACGTTCCCGTGGGAAGTGCGGCGATCACCAGCAGGGCGAACACTTCAATCAGGTTCTTGTTGACGATCAGTGAATGCTCGGGACCGGCGGGTTGGGGAACTCCGGGCCACGGCGGCACAACCAGGTAGAAGCTCATCAGCATGACCGCTCCCCCGAGGGCTGCCACGCGTGTCCCCAGACCGAGCATCAGCAGCGTTCCCAGGATCAGTAGACCCCACATGGCTCGCTGGCTGGCCCGCCAGACGGGTGTCTGTTCCGGGGCCGGGGCTCCTAAAGCCATTTGCTCTGGTGTTAACAGCTTACGGGCGGCCTCTCGCATGCTGGCATCGATCTGCCGCACCGGGCCGACGACCTCGGCCCGCTTGGCGGCAAGTTTCTTGCCGATCCGTTCGACGTGATCGAACTGGAAGTTGACTTGTGCCTTCGCCAGCGCGGCCTCGTATTCTTCGACCAGATCCTTGTAAGCCTGCACATCACCATACTTGATGTTGAAGTCCGTCTCCGAGCCTGCCGGAGCCGTGGTCATTACCAGTTCGGCCTTGGGAGTGGTCCGCCAGACGACGCCAACGCGATCCGGGTCGGCGGACAACATGGCTGTCAGCCGCTGGGTGAATGAGAGAGCATTGGCTTTCTTTTCGAGGTCGACGATTGCTTTGAGGAACAGCACTTCATCGGCGTCAGCCGGGACGAGCTGGCCCCCCGTGCGAATCGGATGACCGTTGTCGTCAGCCCTCGCGAAGGTGGTCTCATCCACAGAAATAATACCCAGAGTGGCTTTGAGTCCCGCCAGCCGCTGTTTTTCGCGTGGGGTGGTGGCCCGCTGTTCCAGGTCAAGTACGTTCTTGTAGAAATCGATCTCTTCGGTCGATGGCCGAACGAACTCGCCGCCTTCACGCATCGGGACGCCCGCGTCATCGGTTTTTGCGAACACATTATCGCCGAGATCGGCGACGTGGATCATCTTCTTGAGGGCCGCGACTTCTTCCCCCAGCAACGGGCCCGGAGCACTTAACTGCTTCTTCGCAGCATCGTAGCTCAAGACTGGGGCTTTATTGGCGTCAACGGGAAATTTGGCCGGATTTACCGAGGCGGGTAGTTTCGCCAGATTCACTCCGACGACTCCGGCAGGGTCCATCAAGGCCGCCAGACGCTTCTGTTGGGCGTCGTTCAGCTGGTAATGCGTGCTGAATCTGGCCCGCCAGTCGGCCCATTTTTTCTGCATCGTGGCATGATCGAGCCAGCTTAGATCGTCGGGATCGCCGGTCATTCCCCGGAACTGGTCTCGGAACGGTCCTTGGGCGGCTTTCAGATAGCCTTCCGCTGACCAGGGGGTCGAGGAATCCATGGTGTCATGTTTCCACAGTCCCTCGTACAAGAACTGCCATCCAATCGACAGCCGCAGTACGACCACCAGTACAACCGCCACTACGGAAACTCGCTTCAGGTCGTTCACGCCCGGCATCCTCACCAAGTCACATTCGCATTCCGGTTCGGCCAACTGCCCATGGAGTGCAAGCCTTCAATCTAACGATGGTTGCGAGTGTTTGCACCTCATGCAAGCCGATCCACCGACCCGCATCAATGATGGTAAGACTCCGGGTTTGTTCAGGGGGTAAGTTACTGGTATGTTGTAGGCTTCCATTCGACGGTCTCAATTGAGCTGTCCGTTGTTGTTCGCCGCACTTTCCCGATTCTAATCAGGAATTTCTTGTGTCCAGTTCCACTGATTCCGCAGCTGATTCCGCTGCGTCCCAGCTCTCTGTTGATCGTGTTCCGCCGGAAGTCGTTCCCCCCGCTGCAGGGTCTGGAGCCGAGGCACTGCCAGAATACGAACCGCTCACCCCGGAGCTGGTGGAGGACGAGGCCGTTCGCGGCGATTTTGTGATCCGCTGGGCGACCGTGCTGCTGGCCCTGATGCTGGGCTGGACGCAAATCGACGATACCTCGCTGTTGGTCCGAATTCGGAATGGGGGAGGGCACCCCTTGCCGTTTGGTACCGATACGCTGTCGGCTACCGCCGGAGATCGCAGTTGGGCCAACCTGGCATGGCTTTCCGATCCCATTCTGGCGGGGATCTATCGAGTCGGCGGGGCCCGTGGTCTGACCGTTCTGGGAGCCTTGACGGCCGCCGCCGCTTTCTGGTGTCTTTCTCAGGTCAGTCGGAAAGGGGTGTCGAGCTGGTGGAGTTCTACGTGCGCGGCAGCGGCGATTGTCGCCGTGTTTCCGCAGTTGACGCCCGGCCCCACGGGGTTGACGCTACTGGGCGTGACAATGATCTGCTGGCGGCTGCATCGCTGGGGAGAAGATTCGGCTGCGGGAATGACATGGCAGATCCCCGCATTCGTCTGGATCTGGGCTCAACTGGATACTCGCGGCTGGGTGGGAGCGGCTTTGGTACTGACCTATGCCGCGAGCTGGATCGGGTTGCGAGGCGTGGAGAGTGAAGACGCACCAGGCAAGGCAACCGCTCTCGCAAAGATGGCTGGCTGGAGTCTGATTGCACTGCTGATTCACCCGTCGCATATTCATTCTCTGCTAGCCCCCTGGACGGCGTTTGCCATCGAGTACCCTGAACTTCGGGAATACAAAGTCAGCGACTGGCCGTCCGCATGGCAGTGGTATTCACTGGCTTCGGAAGAGTTCCGGCCCCTGGCGAATCAGTTCGCCTGGACTGGGATTGGGTTGTGCGCCACCGCTCTGTGCATGATGGGCCTGAATTTCCGCCGACTGGCTTGGGAATGGGCTCTGCCGTGGGTGGTCATTCTGGGGCTGGCTGTGGGCTGCGGGCATTTCCTTCCGCTGGCCGCTCTGTTGAGCTGCGTCGTGGCAGGCATCAACGGACAACGCTGGTATCAGGCGACGTTCAGTCAATCGTATACGACGGACATTCTGCCGCTGCTGTGGAACCGCGGCGGGCGAGCCCTGACGGTGATTGGCATGCTGATGCTGGGGCTGGTGGCGAGTAACGGGATGCTGATGGGCCGCGACGGCCGCCGGATTGGGGCCGGATTTTCTCCCTTGCTGAAAGCCAATATTGACAGTTCCGAGAAGATTGCGAAGGAGTGTTATTCGCCGGAGATCTTCAACTTCCGAATCGAGCAGGGGGATGTGTTGATCTGGGCGGGGCTCAAACCGTTCGTGGATCGTCGGCTCAGTCTGTATGCCCAGGGGGCCGAGAACCTGCTTCAGCTGCACCGTAATCTGCGTCCCGCATTGCTCAAGCCTAAGGGGCTGCTCAAGGACCGTGATAAGCCTGATCTCTGGAAGCCGGTATTCGACAAGTACAAAATTCGGCACGCCGTGCCCCGGCTTTCTGGCCCTAATCCAGACTATGTGACACTGGTGGAAATGTTGCGTCCGGAGTGGACCTTGTCGAGCGTGCAGGCAGCGGGGGCCTTGCTTTCGCGGACCGAGGCGGCAGGCGATGCCGCGTACGCCGGTTTTCTGAAAGAACACCCGGCGATCGATTTTATCAAGGACACGTTCCGCACTCCGGTTCCGGAATCGCTGACGCTCAATGCTCAGTGGCTCTGGCCTCGGAAGGTGACGGTTTACGACCAGTATCTGTGGCGTCCTCAAACGACGCTCAATGAAGCCTTGCAACTGGCAACCCACGAACAGCAACTGGTGGAATTGCTGGCTCAAGATCCCAATACGATCCCGACGACGACCGCCCTTGCCCTGTCGGCGTACCGTCACAGCCGCTCGGGGATCATTCTCGATCCGCAATCAGCGGAAGGGTACCGAATTATGGCGAGAGCGGCGTTGCATCTGCATCGGGTGGATGCAACGCTGGCGGGGAGCTTTCGGGCGAATTATCAGGAGCGTTTCTGGCTGTCGCAGGCGATGGCCGCATTGCACCATGCACTGAAGATCGACCCTCACAACCGGTTCGACCATGCCGAACTGGCCAACTTGGCACTGCAGCAACAGCAGGTCGATCTGTCGCGGCGGCACCTGTTGGAGGTATACCGTGTTTCGGGACAGTACACCCTGATTAACAGTTCTGTGGAAGGATTCAAAGAAGCCGAGGAGCAGTCGAAAAAGACCCTGGAGGAGATGAACAAGCACATTCATCAAGTCGAAACTCAGGTTCGTGAGCAGATGAAAAAAGGCGCGGCCCGTGTCGAACTGGTGGGTTTTGCCTTGCAGGCTCAATGTCCCCTGCTGGCTCTGAAGCTGATCGAGGAAGACAAGACCGTCCTGGCCAAGAGTTTTGATTTGCGGATGATCCATGCGGAACTGCTGGTGGTGACCGGACGACTGGAAGAGGGGCTGAGTGCGATCGGTTCGCTCGTCGGGATGCTACCCAAGCGGGGACGTGAAGCGGCAATGCCCTCGGCCAGTGAATTGCGAGGGGATTATGCGCTGGCCTCGCTGGCCATCGGGGACAATGTTGAGGCGGAGCAGCTTTGGGAAACCGAAGCCGACATGATCTTGACACGATCCACGCTGGAGTTGCTGGGGTCGTTTTTGACCGAGGCACACCCCGCCTGGGCCAAAGACTTCGTCCAGCCCGCCTCGCTCACACTGCACAGTTATCAGTCACTCATGGTGGTTCCTGACCGCTGGGCGTCCGTACAATTTGTGATGGCTCAGTCAGAGATGTCCACTTGGCGGAACAGTGCCGCACAGAAACGACTGGAAATGATTCTGGAAGGCGAGCCGACGACCAGCCTGCGCCCGCTGATTGAATTTTATCTGACCTTGCTGACCGGCAAATCGCCGGCAGCAGCTCCGGCCCCAGTCAACGCGGCCCCGGCGAACACGGCCCCTCAGGTTCCTGCTTCTCCAGCAGCTCCGGCCCCCACCCCATTGGAGGGGACCGCTCCCGTGAAACCCTCAGGTGTGACTCCGGCGGCCCCGGAGACGCCGCCAGCCAATCCCGCCAAGGAGTCAGATGCGAATCCAGCGACGCCTTCGACCGAGGCTGCTCCGGGAACGATCCCCTGATTTCGCGAGAAGGTTTGTCTGCTTTGATAACGTAAGTCGCGGAGAGCCTGTCGTGGATGTAACGGAAATCGTGCAAGTTGTGATTCTCGGGCTGCTTCAGGGGATCGCAGAGTTTCTGCCGATCAGTTCGTCGGGGCATTTGGTAATTGCCGAGGCAATGATGGGGACCAAACACCCCAGTGCCGCGCTGAATATCGCATTGCATCTGGGAAGTCTGGGTTCGATTCTGGTGGTCTACCGCGATCGGATTGTGCGACTGGCCATGAATCGGCGCGTCATCGGAATGGTGGTCCTGGCCACACTGCCGCTGGTGGTGATCGGCGTACCGCTCAAGAAGCTGTTTGATCTCCTGGAGGAACGCCATTGGACGCCGATCCTGGCGGGTGCGGGACTATTGCTGACCTCGTTTTACATGTTCCGCTCTCAACGGATACCGGGCGGGACGGGCTCACTCGAGGAAGTCACTCCGCGTCAGGCCCTGCTGGTGGGAGTGTTTCAGGCGATTGCAGCTGCTCCCGGGGTTTCACGGTCGGGCAGCACCATTTTTGCGGGATTAGTCGGGGGGATGACTCGTCAGGGGGCCGCCGATTTCTCGTTTCTGATTGCGATCCCGGCCATTCTGGGGGCGACCGTGTTGTACTCCAAGGATCTGTATGAGTCGGGGGAGACGGGGTCGCTGAAGCTGCTGTTGATTGGGGCGGCGGTCTCGTTTGTGACGGGGATTTTCGTGCTGCGGTGGTTATTGAAAGTCGTGGTGGCAGGGGATTTGAGAAGGTTTGCGTGGTACTGCCTGGGGATGGGGACGTGTGTGCTGGTGTGGCAGGGACTCCGGCTTCTGGGAACTCCGGGAAATCTGAATTGAAATCAGGTGCAACTGGCAGAGCGGTTGACTATAGTTCGGCCATGGTTGAGGTTCACTTCCTTTGGGAGCCGGGTTTCTTGAATTTCGTTTGCCAGACCACCGATGTCAGACAACTGAGGTGATCTGTTGGACGACCTGCAGGCTGATTTTTTTCAGGCACTGATGGTTTAAGGGTTTACGTCAAGCATTGACGGTACTCATCAAGAAATGGCACTTCGCGGGAAGTGGTTTTGAACAGACTCATAAGGGTTACATCTGAATGCAGGTTGAACTGAATCGACTGATTGCCAAGCTGGTCGAACGTCTGGTCCGCGACTCCCAGGAGGACGTGGAACTCAAATCGGAATTGCGGAACATCGCGGTCTGTCTATTGGATGCGACCAAAGGTGGTCCGCCCGTGACCGGCTCGCTGCCTCGCTCTACCCCTCGCGAAGAGGAACCTGCGGCATTTCGACCGCGTGAGTTCAGCCGCGAGGAACCCGATCTCACCGGTCGGGCTGCCGGTCGTGCGGGATCCATGCCGATCACCGATGGTGATCTGCCCATGATCGAAACCCGGTGTCGTCTGAAGCGGGAATCACTGCTTTGGGCCATTGACCGTCGCGCTCTGCTGGACCGTCGGGCCGACTATCAAACCGAGATTTCGCCGGTTGATCGGGAACTGATCCGCCGGGCCAAAGAGTTGCCGGACTGCTATCTGTGGATGCTCTCTTCGCAGTGGCGTCCGCCCGAGAATCCTCGCCAGCTCGAAGATCTCGCTGAGTGCTTCGAGAACATGGCCGCTGCCACGTCGCTGGCCCGGCGGTTGCTGGCCGATGAATCCCGCGACCGTTCGGTCTTCGAGCGGGCCCTCGATCTGCTCGCGGAAGCCCAATCGGCAGTCCGAATGGGTGTGTCGCAGGTCAACGACTACTGGGACTTTGACCAGAATGCGGTCTTCCGCTGGCTGCGCGGCGTCGCGGCTCGGGAGCACATCCTGATCAAGCGTCACATGCGGCTGGATGACCCTGCTGATCCTGCCCGTTGGGCCGATTTGCAGTCCCGCATCGGCGCTCTGGAGTCGGACACCCTCAATCGCGATGAGCGAAATGCGGAACGGGAAAAGCTGTTCAGTGCCGTACGCGATCAACTGGACCAGATCAAGAATCTGGACGGAGAAGACGAAGGGGACGAGCAGTGGCGTCAAGTCGCTGAAGGGGTGGAAAGCCTGCTGAAGCTGGGTGTCGCCCCGGGCAGTCGTGAACTATACGAGATGTTCGAGCCCGTGCTGGATCAAGCACCGATCATTGAGGATCATCCTGGGTTTGAACGTGTTCTCGAAGAGATCGAGCGACGCGTGGATGCGGGCGGATTCCCCGCTGACGAACCGTCGGATGAACTCGACGACGCCGGTGATGATCTGGATGATCTCGACGACGACCTGTCCGATGAGGACGACGACATTGTCGACGAGGCGGATCTCGACGATGAAGAGGAAGTCGAAGAAGTCGAGCCAGCTCCCCGTCGTGGTCGCCGGGCAGCAGTCGCTCCCGCTCCCCGGTCCCGAGTCTCCAAGCCCGCTCCGGTGGAAGAAGAAGCCGAAGACGACGAGGCATTCGACGACGAAGCGGAAGCTGGCGATGAAGGCTGGCCGGAACCCGATGTACTGGAGGTGCGCAAGCTCCTGAAGGGACGTTCCGTGGTGTTCGCCGGTGGCGATCGCCGCGCCGAAGTGGCTGAGGCCATCATCGACGAGTTCAAACTCTCGAAGTTGACCTGGGTGGCCATGCGGGATGACGAATCACTCGATCGCCTTGAAGAAGAGATCGAAGAAACGGACCCCGCTGTTGTCCTGGTCGGAGCCCGTGGGATCAGCGTTCCCCTCAAGAGTGTTCAGCGGATCTGTACAAACGCGGAACGCCCCATGGTGAAGCTGTCGCATTCCTACAATCCGGATAACGTGGCCACGCAGATTCTGTCGCAAGCCGGTGATCTGTTGCGGGATGAATAATGCCTCGGAAGGAGGCCCCCGAGGGGGCCTTCTGATTGTGGCTCATGAATCGCGGAGGACGCCCTCGAAAGGGGGCGTCCTCTGTCGTTTGATCGTGGCGTCTTCCCGTCTGATTGAAAAGCGAAACCCCGACGCTTGTTCGTCCGAAAGTTTTCAGTAGGTCGCCCACAAGAGCAGATGGGCTGTCCCAAGCACATCACTGTCGATCAGCTCACCGCCTGTTACGGGCCATACCACCAGATTGACCGATTGCGTCTGACGGACTTCCGTAATCAATTGCTCGACATCGCCCGCATGGACGATGAAGTTTGCCCCCTGGGAGATGCACCGGAAATCATTCCGGCTCAGTCGAGCAAATGCGATTCTTCGAAACTCGTCATTCTGCTCAGCGGTGGGAGGTGCGAACTCGTAGGTCGGATGGCCGACCAGGAGTCGCGCGGACCAGGTTTGAGCCAGTTCAATGGCGGCCTTAAGGGCGTGTTCGGCTTCGTCTGTAAAATCATCGATCATCAGTATCAGCGGGGGCTCGCTGGAGAGGCTGTCGACCTCGACTCCCACAAACCAGACACTGCATCCCGCCTGTTCCGTCCAGGTCACAGCCTGAGCGGGGATGGTGCCTCCGTTGACGCGACCGGGAACAATCAGCAGGTCCATCTCGCTGGTTCGGGCCGCCAGCGTCCACTCTTCACTGGGAAGACCGCACCAGGCCCCGACCTCGAACGATTTCTGATCGGGAGAGGCGGACATGAGCCAGTTCCCGACTTCGGTTTCGACATCGACGGCCCACCGATCGACGGTGGCACAATCATTGGCGACAGCCTCGGGACATTCCCCCACAGCGGCAAATGCCACTTCACCCCGCCCTAATCGACGCATCTCCAGCGCCAATCGGACGACAGATTCGATGCACGGTGCGATTTGCGGCATGCCCGCTGCCGTGATGGAGAACGGGATTCCGGTGAGCAAGCGACGGAAGGGGAGCATGGTTGTTTCGGAAGATGAGGAATGGCCGTATGGAATTCTAACCATCCGACGGCTCGGCGTCCGCTGGGCCGTGCCAACGTCGGTGATGGGGCAGGCTATCCTGCCTTCCCGGTCATCGGAGAGAGCACCGGGGCGTGGAGACCTGTGACCAGTTGGTGCTGGTCGTATCTGCATTCTGGGTGCACACCCGCAGGGAGACTGGCTGGGGGACGGTATTGAAAAAATCAGGGCGATCGAGGAATCTCAACTACTGGGTCGTCTTGCCTTGGTCATCCCCTGAAAGTGCCGCTGAATGAATGCGACTTCGTTTCGTCTGTTGCCGGTTTATCTTCTACTGTTCGTATTGCACGTCCGTGGGAGTTCGAGTGTGGTTCTGGCGGAGGAACCGCTGGTTGATTTGATGTCGGTGACCTGCCGCATTGTGGGCAGTTCGACAGCGACGGGGTACCTCGTCGAGCGTGGCGGGTCTTCGAGGGCCGCGTGGCTGGTTACGGTGTCGCACGCGTTTCAAAAGATCGACGGGGCCGAATGCCAGTTGGTCCTGCGCCGCACCACGATGGACGAGTCGATTCGCCGGGAAATCACGATCTCGATTCGTCAGGACGGGCAGCCACTCTGGAAATCACATGCCTCGGAGGATGTCGCCATATTGGCCATCGAGTTGCCCGAGGATGTCACGATGCCACGGTTGCCACTGTCGCAACTGGCCGACGAGGCTCTGGTTCGCCAGTTGGGGTTAAGTCCCGGTGATGACCTGTGGGTAGCTGGTTACCCCTCGGGGATGGAGTCCAATCCGACGGGATGGCCGATACTGCGGCAAGGGCATGTGGCTTCGTATCCGATTCTGCCATTGTCCACGAACCGCACGATGCTGATGCAGATCAACTCGTTTGGAGGAGACAGCGGGGCTCCCGTGGCGGTGGTTCATCAGGACCGGCCGGTCGTGGTGGCGATGGTCGTTGGACTCCATCGAATCACAACGAAGCAGGCGTCCGAATTTGAGGAACGGACAACGCACTTGCCGATGCATATTTCCTACACGGCACATGCTTCGTGGATTCGCGAACTGATCGTGGCTCAGCCCTAACAGTCCGGTCCATGTTCTGGATTCGGGAGTGCCAGTCCGCCACGGTGTCCGTCCACCACGGGACGACACGTTCTGGTAGAACCGGATGCCAGCGCGTTTCGCAGTGGTTCGTCGAACCCGAAGCCTCAAAATGCAATGACGCTCAACCACGGGGCGGTATGCTACCGCACGACGCACTGGAAGGTGATGACGCCGCCTGTTTGCCCCTTGAGAGCTTCCGACAGCCGGTAGGTCAGCTTCGAACTGCCTTCCCCATTGTCTTCGACCTGCAGTTCGCCCGCGATGGTCGATTTGAGCGAGTCGGGAACGTATTCCAGACGCGGCGTCAGGTTGTCAATGATCGCCACTTCGGTCAGTTCCAATCCACCCAGGTTGTCAAAGCGAATCGTGAACTCGATCGTCTCTTCAATCGCGGCGACCGATTTATCGGCCAGCTTGACGACCCGCAGCTGCCCTGGACCACGGGGGTCTTTGACACCCGTATAGTCGGCGGCCTTGAACTTGCCTTCGACTTGATGCCCCGTCAGGTCGCTGCCGACGATGACCGGATATTGCTCGCGGGACCAGACGTGAGCGGCATGCATGCCATCGCCAATGACCGGACTTTCGCTTCGGATGTATTCACCGTCACTCACAAACTTGAGCGACTCGAACGGGTTGATCAGCTTGGCATGAATTTTTGCGGACTCGGCGGTGTCGAAGACCCCGTCGCTTTGCCGTTTGGAGAGTCCGCTGGCTCGCGATCGCATGTCAAACCGAACGGGCCGGTCGATCTGCTGCTGTTCATCGATGGCTATGCGGGCCTTGAATCCATTAGCGGCCAGTCCATCGTGGGCACCGGCAGCCTTGTTGATCTGCACGCCCGCCACGGGAGCCGAAGCAGAACTGACAGCGGCAAACCGAGGTGCATAAATGCAGACCTTGTTGGTCGGCATGACGCGGCGTTCACCCAGATTGTCGTGGTATTCCACGACGGTGTCTTCGGTTTCCAGGCCAGCCATCTCCAGGCCGTGATAGTGAATTGGGGCGCCTTCGTCGCCCCCATCGCAGATGTATTCGTCATTCAGGTAGAACGGTGGAGCTTGCGGGGCCATGGCCATCGGAATACCCGGTACGGCGTACTGGGGATATCCCGGGGGGCTCATGTGCCTCGTGGTGATGTCCTGTGGACAGCCGGGCGTGTTCACGAACTCGCGTGGTTCACCCGTGTGCTCAATCGGGGATGAGTCGGCGTTGAGCTGATAAGCCGTTTTCTGAATGGTTGCGGGTGAATGGCTGGTCAGCGGGCTTTGCCCCCGCCATGTCGCCGTGGCTTCCGGAGCATCGTCCAGCGTGACGGAGCCTGGTTGTTGTGCGACTGTTCGAGTGGCTTCCAGTTCGACTCGACCGATGGCATTGGTCGATGCACAGGACGGAGTCAGCAGGCAGACTCCCAGCAGGGCTCCCCAACGGGCCGGGCGGCAGCGGGTCACGGACCGTCGCAGGCGGAAGAGATTCAGTCGCATGGGGATCTTCCTGGATTTCGGATCAGAGAGGCCAGCGGGCGGTTCCGGATCAACCAGTGGGTGGCGAATCGCACCCGCAGATTCAGGGTTGTGGGATGAACGTCAGGGGGCTGGTGGAGAAGAATTCATCCTGGGGCGATTGAGGGTCAGGGATTCGACCCCCGAGACGCACAATGGCGATGGGACGACCGCGACGGTCAGCAGCTTCCAGCAGATTGATGTCGTGCTCTAGAACTTCCGTATGCATCTTGCCATCGATCTGGCGTGTCGGAGTGGCCAACTGGGGTTGTTCCAAGTAGATGACCTTGGTCACCATCTGGTCGTTCAGAGCGGTTTCAATCTCCGCGGTGGTCAGTTCAATGGGGATGGGGAACTTGTCTTTCAACTCGGTAGGCGGATGCAGACGGTCCAGCAATTCGATGGTGGGGTACAGCTCCACGCCAGGATAATCGGCCATCTGGGCGATCTTCACACGGTAGACATAGCCGACCTGCATCCCGGCCTGGGCAGGAGCGGGGGTGACCACGCCCGCTTGTGGACTGCCCTGGTAAAACGTTACTTCCCCTTCGGAGGGGAGGGCGATCCGGACTGGCTGGGAATAGCTCGACAGCCCCGGATAGATCGTGGCCTGCCAGCGACCGGCCCGTCCCACCGGCTGTTGATGATCCAGCGGATAGAATCGCCGGGTATCTTCCGGGTTCTGAGCCGCAGCTGTGGCGGCCAGAGCGAGCCAGGATGTGAGGATCAGCGATAAACGCATTGTGACCTCGGGAAAAGAAAGTCGTCAGCGGAAATCAGTCGTCGAACCGCCAGCGGCACGGTTCGCGGGGCGATAACAGCCACTCCCAAAGACAAACGCGGTGGGTCTGTGTTTCCACGACCCACCGCGTTGAATTCGGAGCTAGGAGACCGCAGGGCTGGCGGGTGGGTGTGTGGCCCGCCGGACCGGTCCGGAGACCGAAACTAGTTCGACCAGGCCGGGACCGAGGTTTCCCCCGGACTGTAGACCGGATGGGTTTCGGTATACTCGACGTGCTTGACCGGGTGCGGCATCCGGATGCCCGGATCGTGTTTCACATCGATCAGCATGTGATCGACCGGTTCCCCGATATCAACGCTGGTCAGGTTGCGGATCGTGTGAGATTTGAGCCCGGCGGGACGACCGTACGGCAGGTGCGGAGGCCCCGGCAGACCGATCGGAGTGCCGACCGTCGGCATACCGTACATCGGAGCATTGACCCCGGCGATCATGTCATAGGGGGGCTGACCGGGACCAGCCGGACCACCCATCACCATGGCGTCGGGCACATTTCCACCAGCGGCCTGGAAGTCACCGATCGGCTGGGGCGGAACGAACTGTCCCGCTTCTCCATCGACTAGATCGATCGCGGCATCCTGACCATTCATGGTCAAACCATTCGTCTGGCCCGGCATTTCGTAATCCATGTTACCCATCCGGAGGACAGCCATGATCGTCCCGCGGCGGTCCGCTTCAGCGACCGGATCGAGTCCGGGGCCCAAGCGGGTGGAGACCAGTTCTTCGACGCCAGCAATGGCCAGCTCCTGGTACTTCGCATCGGGCAGGTAGATCACCTTGGTGACGAAGTTGTTGGTCTCGACCTGATCGAGATCTTCGTCGTTGATCCGCAGTGGCAGAGCATTGTGCGAGAGGTATGCACTCGTCTGGCTCAGTGTCGGATAAACATGCAGGGTCGGATAGATCGTCAGACCTTCGCGCCCCGGAATGTCACTCAGCTTCAGCCGGTAAGTGGCGCCCTGGCTGAAGTTGTACCGACCCGGAGCCATGATCTGGTGCTCCGCGAAGGCTTGGCCAATCTGCCAGCCCACGTGCATTCCCTCAGGGCCGAGAAACTTCATCTGGCTCGTCCGGGGAGCCGCAGCTTCCGGACCGCCGGGTACCATGTAGTTGACGGGCATGATCCCCGGTGGCGGGAAATTCGCCGCCATTACCCCGGGACCGGGGCCGCCCACCATGGGGCCAGGTTGTGCCAGCATTTGAGCTGGCGGAGCATGGTACTCGTTCTTGCGGACCAATTGCTGACCATCTGCGCATCCGACGCACACGATCACCAATGTTCCCAATGCGAGGAAGTAGAATCTCATCGCACACCCTTCGTGGAAGCTGGACCTGTCGATTCGTTCCGATTGCGGTCGACCCTACGGGTTTGTTGCCGCTACAATTCCGACCGCTTGCGGTTCTGTTCCAGACGCACTCCCATCCGGGGAGAGGATCTGTGTCAGTGGTAATCACCACTGACTGAGCGGAGGAGTCCAGTCATCTGGAAGCCTGCCGTTTACACGCAGTCACTCTCCTTCTTCGGACAATGGCGACTGGATTCTTTGGCAAATCCGTCATTTTCGCGCCAACATGAAAACTCAGTCCAAATTCACAGTCGCGTTCTCCGTCCTCCTCTTCGGAATCGGATGGTTGGGAATCCGCACGGCCCAGGCACTTCAGAAGCCCGATTCTCCTGCCACAACCACTGATGGCAAAGAGGGTTCTGGAAGTGCAGTCGCCGTTCCAGACGCCATAACCACCTCTCCCGAGGAGATCGCCGCCGCTGAGGAGTTGTTGCAAAAGGCCCGCGCGGCGATCCTGAACGAGCGTACGTCGATGCAGGCCGATCTCACTCAGACGCTGTTTGCCAGCGAAGATCGAAAACACACTGCACAAGGGACTTACGTCGCTGGAAAATTTCCCCGACTGAAGCTGACCTACACCATTCGCGTGGGGCAGATGCAGGGAATTCTGGAAGAAGTGTGTGACGGACAGATCCTGCACAGCCGGAAACGGATCGCCAAACTGGGGGCCGAAAAGAATTCCAAAGAAATCGAGCAGGAGTTCACCCGCCGGGACGTTCAGCGGATTCTGGCTGCGACCGAGAATGCAACCAACCTGCCCCTGGCGGTGCAAGTCGCCGAGTTGGGGATTGGCGGGCTGCCAGCAATTCTGGCTTCCATTGATCGCTCGATGATTGGTCGAAAGGTCACTCAGGAGGAGTTTGATGGCCAAATGTGCCAAGTCTTTCACGGCGGCTGGGATCCCGCAGTTCTGGAAAAATATAAAAAGGCAGACAAGCAGTTCGGAACACAGATGGAAATGGTTCTGCCGGATCAGGTTCGCGTCTATTTCGCGTCCGAGGCTCTGGTCCCGGTGAAGTTTGTGTATATCGCTCCCCAACGTGATGAGAAGGGGACTGTCGTGGGCGAGCGGGTCGTGATGACCTTCGAATTGAAGAACGTCGTACTCGACAAAGAACTGCCGGGCAATCTGTTCGAGTATGTCCTTCCCAACGGGGCCGAAGAGAAAGACCTTACTCAGGACTTTATTAAGATGATGAAAGAGTCCAGCCAGGCGCTGGAGGCCCCTGTCGAAGAGAAGAAGTAGCTGTACCGTCGCGGATTTTCGCTCGTTGCCGGGCGCATGCGGGACAGCCGTTGTCTGGCAAAGTGAAAGGGCGGCTTCGTTTAACGCAGGAGATCCGCTGACTGAGCGGGGGCGGTCTCTGTTCTCGGTCTACCGGACGGATGGACTTGGCATGCCCAGGCTTGAGTGGTATTTTGATTTCAAATGGTTTCTCCATGCCACTTGAGGTCTGCATGAGCCAGAGTGCGATTCTGACACCGGTCAGCCGGTTGCGGTCTGTGCGAGTCGATGCTGCGGCTCTTCCCTTGTGGGAGGTGGCGGTTTTGGGGCTCGCTGGGGGCTGTGCGGCTTTCGCCGTGGGTTTGCTGGATCTCCATTTGCGAATTCCGGGGCATTCGATTCTGCAGGCTGTGCTGCCGATGGCGCTGGGGTGGGCGGTGGTTCCTCGAAAGCTGTCGGGGGCAGGAATGAGTGTCTCGGCCGCTTTGACGGCGGGCACTCTGATGAAACTGGGATACGGAGAATTCGGAGCTGGAGCCTGGACCAGCCTGCTGGCGCTCGGCCCCGCCATGGATCTGCTGATGGGATCGGCTTTGGGGAGTCGGTGGCCCGCTTTGGCCATCGCGGTGGCGGGACTGGCTGCGAACACATTGGCCTTCATCGCCAAAGCATTTGAGAAGCTGGCCCAGCGTCCCATTCCTGGTTCCGGCATGGGGGGCGGACGCGGGATGGGAAATGGGGGAGGCCGTGGGCTGGGGCGCGGACGCGAGTGGGAAGAGTGGATTCGTGTCGCTCCTGCCAGCTACCTGATCTGTGGTCTGGTCGCCGGTTTGGTTTGTGGAGTGATCCTGTTCCGGCTGCGCCGTCAACGTTCAGCTGCGGATGCGGCCGGGAGTCCTTCTCCGTGATCTGGATCGGCATCGATGACACGGACATCGTCGGCTCGCCAGGCACGAATCAACTGGCACGGGCGATCGTTCGCGATCTGCAATCGACCGCTGATCTGGTGCGGATTACGCGACATCAGCTGCTTGATGATCCCCGCGTTCCCTACACATCGCAAAATGGGTCTGCTTCCATTCTGCTGGAGCCGCATGGCTCGCTGGAGCTGAGTGAAGTCATCGACATCTGCCGCCATCGGATGATGGATTGGTACATCGAGGGCAGTGACCCCGGGTTGTGTGTCTCTGACCATGTCCCCCGCGAACTGGTGGACTGGGGACGCCTTTGCCAGCGTGATCTGGTCCACCAGTCGATGGCATACGAGCTGGCAGAGTCCTTGCAGATTCACCTGGAGGGACTCGGGGGAACCCGGGGCGGGGTGATTGGGGCACTGGCTGCTCTCGGCCTGGCAGCCACGGAAGACGATGGCCGTCTGGTCATGTGGCAGCTGTGGCCCGATGACCTTAGCGGTCCAGTGCTGGTGGATGTGGTGCGGTCGCGCTCGATTCATCTGATCGAGCGGGCGACAGGGGCCTCCGTGGTTCAGGGGCAGGTCGATGTGGGCAAGCACCTGCGGCCCAACATGGTGGGGGGGCGAGCTGTCTTGTGGGTGACCTCGACAGGGGTATCTGATAGTTGGCAGGCTCTCAAGGTGAAATGATGAAGAAGAAGTGTGGCTTCACTCTGATCGAATTGCTGGTGGTGATCGCAATCATTGCCGTCCTGATTGCGTTATTGCTCCCTGCGGTACAGCAGGCTCGTGAAGCAGCCCGCCGGACGCAGTGCAAGAACAATCAAAAACAGCTCGGTCTGGCCGTTCATAACTACCACGATACGTTTACGGTTTTTCCGGCGGGGATGTTGAATTGGCCGACCCCGGTGGGGCAGACTCCGCGACCTCCAGCCAATCGGTCAGTGTCCCTGTTCTGCCTGTTACTGCCATATCTGGATCAGGGGCCACTGAGTCAGCAGTGGGACTACAATAATCCGTTCAACAATGTCATCGCCGGACGGACGGCGGTCATACTGCCGGTCCTGATCTGTCCCTCGGATGTCATGCCGTCTCCGATCTATGAGACCACACCGACGAGCATCACACCCCCATTACTGACGCGGTACGCACTGGGCAGCTACGGGGGCAACGCGGGGCGGTGGTCTTACCACCCGAGTCGTCAACCGGTGGGGTACATTCCGGATGGGCTGTTCTATCTGAACAGTCGGCATCGCATGCGGGACGTGACCGACGGCACCACGCAGACGATCTGCTTTGGCGAGCGAGCCCACCGTGATGCGGCGTATAGCACCTGGGCGACGACCAACAGCCGATCCACGATGGATGGCTATGGGTTGTGGGCGCCCTCGACCGGTTTGCCGGGGCTGGGCGATGTCACGCTGGGGACCGAACAGCGGATTAACTACCGCCATGCCTCAGCCACTGCCCCCAATCAGAACAGTTTCGAAGATGCTCGCGTGTCGTGTCACGGCAGCGAGCATGTCGGGGGATCGCATGTGACGCTCTGCGATGGTTCCGTTCGGTTTATCAGTGAGAATATCGATCAGCTGATCTGGCGATCGATCGGGACACGGGCGGGCGGTGAAGTCGTGGGTGAGTTTTAGAGGCCGATCCCACAGCGTTCTTCAACAAGCTCCCAAGCCCCTCACATCACTGTAGAGTCCTCGCCATGAGTTGTACCGTCCGTCGAGAGCGGGGGCAGAGAACCGTCTCTGTTTATTCCTCTGACGCCCGCCCGGCCGGATCGCCCGGACGGTTTGCAGTAACTCGCAATCGTCGTTTTTGATACGATACCGGTGCGCAGTCACTGCTAAAATTTCGGGTGCGACGAATCAGCCGAAGCTCGCTCGCGTCCGGTTCCCACAAGGGGACGAGCGTCCCCGAGCGGATTGGCACGACCCGAATTCAGAGCATTGATCCAGCACTCGACAACCCGCTGAACCATTGACTCCCGGGAGTGATCCCCATGCCTCAAATTCCCTCGGCTCACACTGCAGTGCCACGTCGCGAGTTCATGGACTGGGTGGGGCGCGGGATTGGCGGTGCGGCCTTGGTGTCGCTACTGGGGAGAGAGTTTGCCAGCGCGGCAGGGACTCCCCCCGAGTCGTCGATTCCCTGGCCGCATCATCCGGCCAAGGCTAAACGGGCCATCCATATCAATCTGTTTGGCGGGCTGAGTCAGGTCGACACCTTCGACTACAAGCCCGAACTCGAAAAATACCACGGCAAAAAGTACAGCGGAATCGAGTCCGCAGACGTGTTCTTTGGCCAGATCGGGCTGTTGCGGCAGAGCGATTGGGCCTTTCGACAGCGGGGGGAATCTGGTCTGTGGATCTCGGACCTGTTCCCACATCTGGGGGGTGTCGCCGATGAGTTGTCGATCATCCGCTCCATGTACGCTGAGACTTCGAATCACACCCCAGCCACGTTTCAGGAGAACAGTGGATTCCGATTAAACGGATTCCCCACAGCAGGTGCCTGGATCTCTTACGGGATGGGGGCGGAGACGGAAGACCTGCCCGCCTACGTGGTGATTCCCGACCCGCGTGGGCTTCCCGCCGGAGGCTCCATCAACTGGACCAATGGATTTCTCCCCGCCCGGCACCAGGGCGTCATCCTGCGCAGCCAAGGGAAAGCCGTTGACGATCTGGTTCCCGCCCGCGAAATCGCCGCAGCCACCGATACCGCTTCGCGCGAGCTGCTCGATCGGCTCAACCGCCAGCACCTGGAGAGACATGGAGCCGAGGATGTCTTTTCTGCCCGTATTCGCAGCTATGAACTGGCGGCCCGCATGCAGCTGGCAGTCCCCGAGGTGACTGACCTGAATGGTGAGACCGAGGCGATCCATCAGCAGTACGGACTCGACAAGGACGAAACCCGCGATTTCGGGCGCAGCTGTCTGCTGGCTCGAAGGTTGCTGGAGAAGGGAGTCCGGTTCATCCAGCTCTATTCCGGTGGGGCATTCGGCTCCCCGCGAATCAACTGGGACGGGCACGAGGACATGAAGAAGAACCATGGGCAAGAGGCTGGCCGAATCGATCTGCCACTGGCCGGGTTGATTCGCGACCTGAGGCAACGCGGGATGCTGGAGGACACGCTCCTGATGTTTACCAGCGAGTTCGGACGCACCCCCTTCACGCAGTCGGGCTCAGATGTTCTGGGAATTGGTCGCGACCACAATCAATATGGGTTCAGCGTTTGGCTCGCCGGAGCGGGACTCCAGCACGGAGTCGCCTACGGATCAACCGATGACATCGGCTGGAAAGCCGTCGAGAACCGGACCCACTGGCACGACTTTCACGCCACGGTTTTGCATCTACTGGGGATCGATCACACGCGACTGACATTTTACCACAACGGCATTAACCGCCGTCTGACGAATGTCCATGGGGAACTGATCCAGGGCGTACTGGCGTAGCCGGCTCCTGGGAATTCGCCTGAGGTTGACTCGGTTTTCTCAGCGGTTCCAGAATCCCGTTGGGAATTCAACTCCGCTGGGGCCGATGAATTTGGAACGTGTTGATGGATTCCCGGTTGAGACCCACATCAAGGGCAGGGCGTGTTCCAGGCAATTCTGAAGCGGCGAGCCCGTTCGTTCAGGGCATCACACCAGTCCCGTCAGTGTGCCGGTAGCGTCGGCAAACTGATCGGTCTCCAGACCCATCCGCTGCGCCATCGTTAATAATACGTTCGAAAGAGGGGGGTGCTTGTCGGCATCGTGGGCAATATGTTGACCGTGCTTCAGTCCCAGCTTCTGCCCCCCCGCCACGATCGTCGGCAGGTTCTTGGGTGAATGCTCGCCGCCTTTTCCCGAGTTCATCCCACTGCCGAACAGGATCATCGTACGATCCAGCATATGGCTGTCCGCTTCGCCTGTCGATTTCAGCATCGACATGAACCGCCCCAATCGTGACAGATGGAACCGGTCAATCTCCGCCAGTTTTTTGAGCATTCCCGGATCACCGCCGTGATGGGACAGCTCGTGATGGTTCTCACCGCCGCCTCCGTACCCCCCCGCTTCTCGCGACCATTCGAAGGTGATGACCCGTGTGGTATCCGTGATAAATGCCAGGTACGACAGCTCCAGCATCACGTCCAGCCACATGGGGCGGTCATGGGCATTGCCCGAGAGACTGTTGAGTTGCAGGCCGGTTGATGCCACGTCCGCCTTGGGCCGATCAATCCAGGACTGAAGCCGTTCGACCTGTTTCTCGGTCTGACGAACACTCGACAGATACTCATCGAGTTTGCGGCGATCCTGGGTGCCTAGCTTGCGTTCCAAGGCGGCGGCCTCGCCAGCCACGTCATCCAGAATGGAACGCCGTTCGTTGTACCGCTTTTGCGTTGCGACCCGGTCGCCCGCCGATTCCGGTACGAACAGCCGTTCAAATAACCGTTGCGGCGAGTTCTCGGACGGGAGTGGCGTACCGTTCAGATCGAATGACAAGGTGTGGCTGTGACCCGCTCCACCCGTTCCCGATTGATCGCCCAGCTGAAGCGAGGCGTAACGGGTTTCCTGTCCGTGCTTTTGAGCGACGAACTGGTCGATCGACTGTGTGTTTGTGTAATCCGCGCCGGGCTTGGCTTTGAGGTAAGCCGCGGTGAGCCAGGTATCCGCGCCGCTGTGGCCGCCTTCGGAAGCGGGATGTCCCAGCCCCGTTAGAACGCTGAAATCCGCGCGGTGTTCGGCGAGCGCTTGCAACGTGGGAGACAGCGTATAAGTGCTCCCGCTTTCGGCAGGAACCCAGTCCAGTATGTTGACACCGTTCGGAATGTAACAACAGATCATTCGGGGTTGGACGACATTCGATTGAGCCCACGGTTTGAAGGTCGATGGGGCTGCCAGAGCATGGGGGAGCATCGCATCGAGAAATGGCAGCGAGAGGGCCACGCCCGCTGCCTGGAGCAGATGACGACGCGAGAGCGGCCGGGTGCGGATGTGAAACATGTGAGACCTTTCATCCCAAGGATCACCGATCCGTGCCGACGGTCGCGGAGAAACGCACCGGTGCGGTGGCCCAGCTTCCATTATCCCAGAGGAACCGGCGTCGGATTACAGGACACACGGTCGACCACACGCATGTCGGAGTCGCTGTTCAGCGACAACTGGTAACATTCCTTGCCGGCTTCGGTCGGGTACTCTCCGGTCAGGCAGGCTCGGCACAGCTTGCTGGGCTTCATGTCGACCGCCTCTTCGATGGCGGACAACGGCAGGTATTTGAGTGTCGTGGCCCCCATCTCTTTTGCCATCGCGTTTTCAATTTCGGGGGTGATCGGGCCGCCTTGCAGGAATTGTGGGGCGTACAGTTCCTTCACCTTGGTCATGTCGATCCCGTAGAAGCATGGGGCAATGATCGGGGGACAGGCCACCCGTACATGCACTTCTGCCGCTTTCCCCCGCTCGAACAGCTGGGAGATGAGCGTTTTCATGGTGGTGCCGCGGACAATGGTGTCCTCGACCAGGAGAACCTTTTTCCCCTCCAGCACTTCGCGGAGTGGGGTGTACTTCATCTGGGCCTTGCCACTGCGGTTCGTCCCCTCGATAAAGGTCCGCCCGACATAGCGGTTGCGGATCAACCCTTCAACGCTGGGAATCCCCAAACGGTACGCCATGGCATCGGCAGCGGCCTTGGCGGTGTCCGGAACGGGAACGACGATCCAGTCGTCCTTGTCATTTTCCGGGGAGAACTGTTCCTGTTCGGCCAGCTTCTCGCCAAGCATCTTGCGAGTCAGGTAAACGCTGCGGTCGTCGAGTGTACTGGAGACGTTCGCGAAGTAGATCCACTCGAAAAAACAGTGGGCGGTGACCGGCGTTTCGGCATACCGTTCCACCCGCAATTTACCGTTCTGAATGATAATGGCATGGCCCGGTGGCAGGCTCATGATTTTGTCGCGGGAAAAGCCCAGGTTCGCGAGGGCCACACTCTCGCTCGCCGCCGCGAACATCCCGTCCTCTTCGGCCCAGCACAGCGGACGCAATCCCAGCGGATCTCGCGAGACAAACATCTCGCCTAATGCGTTCAGGAAGACAATGTTATAGGCCCCATCCAGACGCGGCTGAAGCCGCTTGAGCAGATCCAGCAGGTCGCTCCGGGGCTGCTTCGCGATCTCCTGTCCCAGCAGATGGAGGAGGATTTCCGTGTCGGTGTCCCGGCTCAGGTGGAAGTCCCCCTGGGTCAGCACTTCCTGCTTCAACTGCTGGTAGTTGGCCAGTTGGCCGTTGAATGCAAACGCAAAGCATTTCCGCTTTTCGAGATGGTGCCGCTCGAACGGCTGCGCGTAGTTGCGATCATTTTTGCCACAGGTGGCGTAACGGACATGCCCGATCGCGGCTGGTCCCGTCAGAGATTTCATCAGTCGCTCAGCTTCCTCCTCGTTTTGCAGGTGGAAGACTTCATTAACAACGCCGACATCCTTGTGGGTCTCAACCAGATTCGAGGCCCCGGGCAGATGCACCGACATCCCGGCAGCCAGCTGTCCCCGGTTCTGAATATCCAGGAGCAGGCGGGGCATCAGCCGCGACGAGGCGTTGGGCCCCAGCTTGGGGGCCAGTGAACTGGCCTTGTCCTGAGCCAGGTGGTAGATGGCAGCAATGCCACACTCGTGGAACAACTCAGCCATTCGCGGGGTCCGCTTCGGTCGAGAGGAGTCACGGGAGGGGGCCAAAGCCACCCGGCTTTCGCCGAAGACGACCGGACCGCGCGGACCGGATGCCCCAGATTCACGAAAGCTTCACCCATCATATCGGGGGGAAGGGGGATTGCCAGTGGACGATTTGCCGATGGTTCGGTGCGAGAAAATCACGGTGTCCACGCGATCGCCGCACTGCACAGCATCGCTCAGGCCAGCTGCCCCGCCTTGATGATCCCACCCTGCATGACGGCGATGAACCGGTCCCGCTGTTCCAGAATCGAGATGTCACGTGCCACATCTCCATCGACAATCAGAACATCGGCCAATTTATCGACTTCCAGTGTCCCCAGTTCGTGCCCGCGTCCCAGAATCTCTGCTCCGGTCTTCGTGGCGCACCGCAGGGTTTCGAGAGGCGAGAATCCCACAAAGTTGACGAAGAACGTCAACTCCTTGGCGTAATCTCCATGTGGATTCCAACCGAATCCATAATCGCCTCCCATCCCCAGACGCCCCCCCGCCTTCAGAATCCGGCGGGCCGATTCCGCCCCGCCATCCAGCGTTTCCTGATGACCGTCAATCACCCGCTGTCCCAGCCCGAAGGCCGGGCCATTCTGGATGCTGGCCAGTTCAAAATAGAGGGCGGGCACCACGGGCACATCACGAGACAAGAGCATGTCCAGCGACTCGTCATCCATAAAAGTGCCATGCTCGATCGCATCGTATCCGGCTCTCAGGGCGTTCTTAATGCCTTCCGTGGCTCGGCAATGGCCCGTGACCTTCAAACCGTGATTATGAGCTGTGGTGACCACGGCGTGCATCTCCTCAAACGTCATACACAACGTGTGATGGTCGTTGACATCCGGGGCGGCAGCATCCCCGGTCGGGTAGGTTTTTACCCACTCCACCCCGTCCTTGACGAGTTTTCGGACCGCCGCGCGCGCCTCATCGGGGCCGTTGACCAGCAGCACGAGTCCTTCCATGCCGATCTTCCGATAATCGGGGTTCCAGTCCATCAGCCCCGCCACTCCGCAGATCTCCCGACCACTCGCGGCCAGTCGCGGACCAGGAACCAGATCGTTCTCGATCGCCTTCTTGAGCCAGACATCAATATTGAACAAGCTCCCCCCGCTGCGGGCCGAGGTGTAACCGCACTCCAGTGCCAGCTTGGCATTGGCGGCTGCCAGCAGCGTGACGTATTCCACGGGGTATTTGATGTCGAGGTCTTCCAGAGCCGCCACATTAAAGTAGGTCGGATGAAAGTGTGCCTCGACCAGACCCGGCAGGATGGTGCCCCCGCGGGCATCGATCCGTCGCGCCTCCGGCGACACGACAGGAGCCCCTGCCGCAGCCCCCACATAAGCCAGGCGGCCATTCTCAATGACTACCGAGCCCTGTGGAATCGGGGCCGCACCCGTTCCGTCGATGATCTGGCCATTGGTAATCAGCGTGGTACCGGTTGCAAGCTTCATGGGGGAACCTGGCGCAGGGGACGGAATGGAGTGGGCGGAAGCGTCAGGGCAGCAGCATCTCCGGCGATTCGCTGGAGCGGCTGTCGGGACGGGGAGGATTGTCTTCCGGGCGGAATGTGAATACGACCGAGGTCTTGGTTTCTTGCGTCTGGTTGCGATCGGCGGCATGAAACGTCAGACAGTGAAAGAACAGCACATCACCCGGTTCCAGCGCGACGTATTGCACTCGCTCGAACAGCGGGGCATTTCGAGGTAAATCTTCCCGCAGAAACAGTTCATTATCAAACTGCTCGCGGTCATAAGTGAGGCGGTGCGTGCCGGGAATCACCTTCAGGCAACCATTCTCCGGACGCTCGTTCCCGAGAGCCAGCCAGACATTGACCAGCTCCGGACGGGTGAATGACCAGTAACGGATGTCCTGATGCCAGCCGGTTTCACTGCTGAATCGGGGCTCTTTGGTCATGATGCAATTATGGTGCGCCAGCGGACAGACCACACGGGGCCCCAGCAACTGCTTGAGCCGCCCCAGAACACCCGGAAACGTGACCCATTGCAGGAAAACATGATCGCGGGTCATGGCCTGCTTCAACCGACGGACCGTGCGACCGCCTTCGGCGTCCAACGAGTTTGGGGCCCCGGGGTAGTGCAGTTCAGCCTCGAATTCGACGGGCGGGATTACACGATCCAGCCCCTCGCGGGTGATCTCACGCATGCGGAGCAGCTGATCCCGTGGAGCCAATTGACGGATGACGATGAAACCGTCCCGTTCGAAACGAGCCAGTTCATCCGAAGTGAAGAGCGAAAGAGACATGCGACGAGTGACAGTGGGGACAGGATACAAAGTCAGGGACTCAGGGAACCCTGCTCATCGTAATTCATACTTGCTCCGATTGGCATGATTCGATGGTGATGTCCACGGCAGATCGCTTCCGGCTCAGTGAGAAGATTTGTGAGTCGGCATCGTGCCAAACCTGCCCCGGAGATTTTTTTCGTGGAACCAGGATGCCGGGGCATTCTCGTGAAGGGGAAATGCGAGCCCTCTCGGGAGGTCGCCGTGCACTTCATGTCTGCCACATCGAGTGGAACCCACTCCATCGATCCGCAGGCGACGAATCCGTCGGAACTCGCTCGCGTTCGAGGTCCGTAGAAGGCACGCGTGCCATGACAGTCTGGCACAACGCGTTTTCAGACCCCGATCCTGTCACGATCTTAGAGTAGGCTCACAGGCCCGGCAGGCAGGGATGTCTGCCCCACTGATTCAGACATTCCAGTCTGTACGCTCTGAGGACCGACGTTGAATCTGCTCTATTTCACGCGGGAGCGAGCGTTATTGTAGACCTTTACATACTCGGCAGCGCTTCGGGCCCAAGACCAGTCGCGGGTCATGCCGTTGCGGATCAACCGATTCCAAGCCGCCTTGTCGTGCTGGAACACTCCCACTGCGCGCCACACACAGTTCAGGAATGCATCCGCCGTAAACTGCGAGAATTTGAAACCGTTGCCCGTCCCGTTACCGATCGATTCGGGAGAACAATCGACCACCGAATCGGCCAGACCACCGACATTGCTGACGATCGGCGGCGTGCCATAGGCCAGACTGTACATCTGGTTGAGGCCGCACGGTTCAAACTGGCTGGGCATCAGGAAGGCATCACTACCCGCCTCGATGCGATGCGCCAGCCCCTCATTGAAACCAATCGTTGCTCCGACCTTGTTCGGGAACTGTGTCTTGAGTTCCTGCAGCCAGGTCTCATAGCGGGCTTCGCCGGAGCCCAGACAGACGAACTGTACATCGGCCCGAAACATGTCCGCTGCCCGCGAAGCGATCAGCCCCAGACCCTTCTGATCGGTCAGCCGGGAGACCAGTCCAAGAACCATCGCCTCGGGCTTCACAGGCAACCCCATCTCTCGCTGGAGCGCCGCCTTGCAGGCTGCCTTCCCCTCGCGGACGGTATCGACGGTGTACCGCAGCGGAAGCGCCGGATCGATGGCCGAGTTCCACTCCGTGGTATCCACCCCATTCAGAATCCCGATCAGCGCATCGCCCCGGGTCTGGAGTGCGGGGTCCAGGCCATAGCCGAACTCTGGCCGACAGATTTCGCGGGCATAAGTCGGGCTGACCGTAGTGACGATTTCCGACATGGCGATCCCGGCCTTGAGCAGATTCAGTTCACCGTAGAACTCCAGCTGACGCCAGTTGAACAGCTCCCACCGCAGCCCGGACAGCTTGTATTCCCACCAGGGATATCGCCCCTGAAACGCCATGTTGTGAATGGTAAAAACGCTGGCGGTCTTCTGGAACCATGGCTGGAGCCGGTACTCGCTGGCAAGCATGGCCGGAATGATCCCCGTTTGCCAGTCGTTCGCATGTATCACATCAGGTTGCAGATCCAGCTGCCGCGCGGCCTCGAGCACTGCGCGCGAGAAGAAGATGAACCGTTCCGCATTGTCGGTGTAATCATGCCCCTTCTCGACATACAGTCCAGCTCGATCAAAGTAATCCGGTTGATCGATCAGCAGGACCCGGACCGTGGAACCCGGTAGTGTGGTCGAGCGAATCTCAGCCTCGACCCGCTTCTCACCGACGGGGATGGTGACCTTACCGACGAGTTCACCGATCAGACCGGGTTTAATGACTTGTCGATAGTGCGGTAGCACGAGAGTGACTTCGTGACCGATGGCCGCCAACGCTTTCGATAATCCGGAAGCGACATCCGCGAGGCCCCCGGTTTTGGCAAAAGGCGTGGCCTCAGAGGCCGCCAGCAAGACTCGCATCATCACACTCCCGACACAAAGAGGAACGAGTAAACGTCCCTCGACCGGGAGATTGTACGCTGGAATCCCGTCTGTCGAAACTCATGACAGACAGTCTGGGGGTTTCCTGAAGCGGATTATATGACTAATTCCGCTTAATCCGGAGCATCTGACGGGCGGCGTCGTCGGCAGCCAGTTTGGCGGTGTACTGGTCATCCGTCCCCGTCGGCATCAACAAGGCTGCATCGAGAGCCCGCTGCGCGGCGGCCGAGTCAATATCGGCTCCGTCGACTGCCCGATTGGTCAGCAGGGTTACAATCGATCCCTTGATTTGCAGGAAGCCACCCTCGATATAGAAACTTTTGGACGTTCCGCCTGCTTCGAACCGCAGTTCGCCCCGCCCCAGTCGACCCACCACCGGGGCGCGCCCCGGCAGAATTCCGATCGATCCATCGAACAACGGCAACTGAACCGAACGGACGTTCTGATCGAGAAGTGTCGTTTCGGGGGTCACCAGGACCAGTCGTAGTTCAGTGGCGGCGATCATGGTCGTGGACCCCTGTCGTGTGATTCGAGAACGTGTCGCAATCGGGCCGCCCGGAGTTGAGCCAAGGCGACATCTTTGACTTGAACACCGCTGGTACGATGAGATAGCAGTGTATTCAGCATGGCCGCCCTGATCACTCCAACGCTGCTGACAGCAGGCATCAGCCCGCTGCCATCTTCTTGGCCTGCTCTTCGGCTTCTTCGATCGCTCCGACGTAGGTGAACGCCCCTTCCGGCAGGTGGTCCCACTTACCGTCGCAGATCTCTTCGAAGCTGCGGATCGTGTCCGCCATCGAAGTGATCTTGCCCTTCTTGCCGGTGAAGGCTTCGGCGACGAGGAACGGCTGGGACAGGAACCGCTCGATGCGGCGGGCCCGATGCACGACGAGCTTGTCGGCTTCCGCCAGTTCGTCAACACCCAGAATCGCGATGATGTCCTGGAGTTCGCGATACCGCTGGAGCGTCTGCTGCACGCGGCGGGCACAGGCGTAGTGCCGTTCGCCGACGATCTGTGGGTCGAGGATTCGGCTCGACGAGGCGAGCGGGTCAATGGCGGGGAACAGCCCCTTTTCCGCGATCTTACGTTCGAGGTAGATGAACGCATCCAGGTGGCTGAACGCCGTCGCCGGAGCGGGGTCGGTCGGATCGTCGGCGGGCACGTACACCGCTTGCACCGAGGTGATGGCCCCTCGCTTGGTCGAGGTGATGCGTTCCTGCAACTGACCGAGTTCGTTGGCCAGCGTCGGCTGGTAACCCACGGCGGACGGCATACGCCCGAGGAGTGCGGACACTTCCGAACCGGCTTGTGAAAAGCGGAAGATGTTGTCGACGAACAGCAGCGTGTCGGCCCCGGTCGTGTCGCGGAACCATTCGGCCATCGTCAGTGCGGTGAGGGCCACGCGGAGGCGGGCACCGGGGGGCTCGTTCATCTGGCCGAACACCATGCAGGTCTGCTCGATAACCTTGCGACCGGTCGAGCCGATGTCAGCTTCCTGCATTTCGAGCCAGAGGTCGTTTCCTTCACGGGTACGTTCGCCGACCCCGGCGAACACCGAGTAACCGCCGTGAGCGGCGGCGATACGGGCGATGAGTTCGGTCAGGATGACGGTCTTGCCGAGACCGGCTCCCCCGAACAGTCCGGCCTTACCGCCGCGGACGAACGGGGTCAGCAGGTCGATCACCTTGATCCCGGTTTCGAAGACTTCCGTCTTCGAGGAGAGGTCTTCCAGCCGGGGCGGCTGGCGGTGGATCGGCCACTTTTCTTCAGTCTTGACGTCGCCGCGAC
>QWPB01000028.1 GCA_003671275.1 Planctomycetota bacterium
ACGAACGACTGACCACCACCCTCGCCGGCTGGCACTGGCTCGCCTTCCTCGGACTGATGCTCAGAAAAATGATCTTTCAAAGTGCATAACAGGCTCTAGAGGAAGAGCAGTATCTTGAAGTCACTCCCTCTCCCGTTTCGTTGACCACCCCTGAGGTTGAGGAGTATCTGGAGCTGTCGCTCGAAGACACGATGCGATTGGCGCTCGCGAACTCTCATGTTCTTCGCGATCTGGGAGGGGCTGTTTTGCGGGTTCCCGATGGAATCCGATCCAAAGACGATCCGTCCATCATCGAGTCCGATCCACGGTTCGGTATCGAAGGGGCGTTGAGCGCGTACGATGCCACATTCACTTCGAATTTCTCATTTGAAAAGAATGACCGGGCCCTCAACAACGTCTTCTTCGGGGGGGGGACGCGAATCCTCAAGCAGGACTTTGCCACGTGGCAAACACAACTCTCGAAAACTTCGGCGACGGGTACTCAGTTCGCCCTGAAGAACTACACTCAATACGATGCCAACAACGCTCCCGGTAACTTCGTGGGAAGTGCTTTTACGACCTGGTACGACATTGAAGCCCGGCACCCCTTGTTGCAGGGAAGCGGTACGCGATTCAACCACCTTGCCGGTCCGAACGCCGTGTCCGGAGTCATCAACGGGGTCGTGATCGCCCGAATTAACTCCGATATTGCGCTGGCGGATTTCGAGATGGGGGTCCGCAATTTCGCGAGCGATGTTGAGAACACCTACTGGGATCTCTACTTCGCCTATCGCGATCTGGATGCCAAGCTGTCATCCCGGAATGCGGCCCTCGATACCTGGCGGCGGATTCATGCACTCTACGAGCGGGGACGCCGTGGTGGTGAGGCTGAAAAAGAAGCTCAGGCTCGCGAGCAATATTACCGCTTTGAGGAAGAGGCCCAGAACGCTCTGCATGGAAAGCTGGTTGACGGAACGCGCACGAACAACGGCAGCTCCGGAGGAACCTTCCGGGGAACCGGAGGCGTCTATGTCGTGGAGCGTCGTCTGCGGTTGCTCACTGGACTGCCCATTAGCGATGGTCGTCTGATCCGCCCGACGGAGGAACCGATCAAGGCTCCGCTGACGTTTGACTGGGATGTCTGTGTTCAGGACAGCCTGGAAAACCGCGCTGAGATACGTCGCCAGAAGTGGCAGATCAAGAAGCGTGAGGCGGAGTTGGAAGCAAACAAGAACTTCCTGAAACCCCAGCTGGATCTCGTCGGGCGTTATCGCTGGCGGGGATTCGGCAAGGATCTCTTTCCCAATGGGGGATCGGGTGACTTCAATAATGCCATGAGCGATCTGACGAGCGGCAACTTCCAGGAATGGCAAACGGGTGTCGAGTTGTCATTTCCGATTGGATTCCGTCAGGCCTACGCGGCCGTCCGGCATTCGGAACTGCAGCTCTCTCGTGAAAAGTCGGTTTTGCGAGAGCAGGAGCGGTCGGTCATTTTCGATCTCAGTAACGCGGTCGCCGAAGTTGATCGGGCGTATGCTTTGGTGGAAACCAATATGAACCGCCGAATGGCCGCCGCCGAACAGGTTGCCGCAGTGCAGACCGCCTTCGAAGCAGACAACGCATCTCTGGATTCGCTGCTGGATGCCCATCGTCGGCAATCCGATGCGGATGTCTCGTATTACCGCTCTCTGGTGGAGTACCAGTTGGCCGTCAAAAACGTCCAACTCGAAAAGGGGACGTTGCTTCAATACAACGAGATATTCCTGAGCGAAGGCGCGTGGCCCGGCAAAGCCTATCGGGATGCCGAAGAGCGGGAATTTGCCCGCGGGGAGCCCCGCTCCCACACCCCGCTGGAGGGAGAATCTCCCTGGATCAGTCGTGGCCCGGACCCGCGTCAGATGCTCCCCGCGACGGACTGGGGGAACTATTCATCCCCGGCATCCGAAGAAACCATCGCGCCGCAGCTGTCCCCGGGGGAAATGGCCCCCGAACCAGTCAGCAATGAATCGCCAGTCCCCGATTCCGACGATGGTGGTGGCGAAACGCCATCGCTTCCAAGTGATCCATTCTCGGACACGAATGAGCCCTTGGCGGAACCTCAGCGGGTGGAATAACCGGATTGCCGAAACCCGTTTCAGGGGGGATGTGCAAATCCTTGCGGGTGTATTTCAATCCCCCTCAATTGGGGGCTCGATAGGCCGATGGTCAGCCTGAGGTTACAGGGCTTGGTGACTTCAGGGCTCCCCAGGAAGTACCGTAAACCTGATTTCCCAGGCAAGTACGCATCACAGGATCGTCGCGCGGGCTGGCGTTTGCTAAAAAACGTTTCGGCTGTCAGAGTGGTAGCCATCCGGATCAGTCCCCCACCTCCAGCGGTCGTCCGCGACCAGAAAGCTGCGTACTATGGCCTTGAAGGGAAACATCAATCACTCCGCTGTCTTCTGGTGCTTCAATATTGCCGGAGAGTTGTGGGATATTGAGAAGATGTGCGTTGTGGCCAAGGGGCTGGGGATCAAGTCAGTGGAGATCACGGGGCCGGAGGAATGGCCGACGATCATCAAGCATGGCATGACGTGCGCGCTGGCTGCCAACGGGATGCCTGGGGCTCCCTTCATGAAGGGGCTGAATAATCTGGCATACCATGACGAGGTGATAGCCACGACGGCGAAGCGGATCGAGGAATGTGCGGCTCATCAGGTTCCCAGTGTCATCGCCTTCACGGGGTACAAATGGAACAACGCCGAGGATCCCAGCAGTGGCGAGATCTCGCTCGCGCAGGGGGCCGATAACTGCGTGGCGGGTCTGAAGAAGTTGGCACCGATTGCGGAAAAGTTCGGGGTTGACATCTGCCTCGAACATCTGAATACCCGGGATGGTTCGCATCCGATGAAGGGGCACCCCGGATATCAGGGGGACGATATTGACTACGTTGCGAACATCGTCCGCCGTGTCGGTTCTCCTCGGGTTCGGTTGCTGTTCGATTTCTACCATGTGT
Source organism: Planctomycetota bacterium (assembly GCA_003671275.1). GTDB lineage: Bacteria > Planctomycetota > Planctomycetia > Planctomycetales > Planctomycetaceae > TH-plancto1. Next base: position 2,975 of record QWPB01000028.1, read on the forward strand.
CCGTGATGAACGGTGATCTGATGCGTCGCCTCGAAGAGAACATCGATGTCATCGGTCACATCCACACCGCGGGCAACCCTGGACGTGGTGAACTGGATGATACGCAGGAAATCAACTACCCCCCGCTCCTTCGCAAACTGGTTCAGCTGGGATACCAGGGGTTCGTCGGGCATGAATTCATTCCGACCCGCGATCCACTGGCGGGGCTGACGGAAGCCGTGAATCTGTGTGATGTCTAGCCCCTTTAGATGGGGGGGATCAAGTGAAGAGAGCACCCCCAGGACGGTCCGTGAGGCTCGTCCTGGGGGTTGTTGTTGTCGGTGAACGCGTGGAGTTTCTGTCATTCGGTTGAATTCACAGATTGGTCGATCATGCGTCTGATGAGTTGTTTCCTGCTGGTGACGCTCGGAGTGGTGCCTGCCCTGCTGGCCGAGGACTCACTGCAAGTTTTTGAACGCCGGATACTGCCGATCCTGAACTCCAAGAATGCCAGCAGCTGCTCGGAGTGTCATCTCTCGGGAGTGGATCTCAAAGACTACATCCGCCCGAGCCAGACGGAAACGTTTGCCGCTCTACGGGCGGGTGGCATGATTGATGTCGATCACCCGGATAAGTCGAAACTGTTGGAATTCATCGCTCGGAGTCCTGCCCAACCGGGACTCATTAAACCGGAAGTCCGGCAGGCGGAATTGGATGCCTTTCGAGCCTGGATTCGAGCGGCGGTCTCGGACCCGAAGTTGCTCGCTGCCAAAACCCAGTTGACGGTGGGGCCGGAGGTTCCGGATGAAGTGATCCGACACGCCCGACAGGATCGGGTTCTGCAATCGTTTGTCGATAACATCTGGCTCGAAGTGGGGCGTTGTGCCGGGTGTCACTCCTCGGATCAGAACGCCGAACAGGTCAAAAAACATGGCGAGCAGATGTCATGGATCAAGCCCGGGAATCCCGCAGCTACACTGGCCCATTTGCGAGAGTACGAACTACTCGATGTCAAGCAGCCGGAAAAGAGTCTGCTGCTCGCCAAGCCAACGCTGCAAGTGAAGCATGGCGGCGGCCAGAAGATGGTACTCGGAGATCGCAGTTACCAGCAGTTCCATGCCTTTGTTCAGGATTATGCGGCTTCCGTGAATGGGCAGTACCAGTCGACGAAGGATCTGCCACAGGAAAGCCCGATCGTCGTGGCGGTCACGGATAGCTGGCTTAAAATTACGGATATTCCCCATCAATTTGCATCGCTGATCCTGCGGGCTGAGGCTTATCCAGCTCGTGGCAATGGCTGGGCCGAGACACCTCTGGTGATTGGTGATCGGGCCATCGCGGGGGATCGTCATCTCTGGCAGCAGCATATGTCGTTATCGGTGGATCGGGGATCGGAGGTCGCCCGTAAGCTGGCGAGTCAGCCCAAGAACGATCGTCGCATCCCTTCGGGCAAGTATCTGTTAAAGATCTGGGTCGCAACCGAGAAAGAGTTCGCCGCCAATCAGGTCTACGAAAAGGGACAGGTTTTTGAGACCACGGTGAATGCCCAGTGGGCCAGCGGATACGGCAGCATGACCGTCGTTCCCTTTCCGCAGAAGAAGCGTTAAACCGGAATCCACAAGATCGGTCAGGCTTGCTGATCGGTGGTCGATGCGAGAATGTACGTCGATGGGGTAGTTTGTTCTTCCTGTCGATGGATGATCGGCCCGATCGGATGCCCGTTGTTTACTGCCTGCGAATGGTGATTGCCTGCCTTGCCTTCTGGCTGGGCGGGATGAACTTATGCGTCTGGGCCGAGGACCACGAGGGACATTTTGAGTCGCGTACGTTGACCGATGCCCGCGGTTCTCACCGGTATCAGGTCTACCTGCCTTCGGGTTACCACCGCGAGCGTCTGTGGCCCCTCGTCGTGTTTCTGCACGGGGCGGGGGAGCGAGGAACTGACGGCGTCATTTCGACTCAGGTCGGCTTGGGAGTGGCCCTGCGCCGGCGTCCGGAACTCTACCCTTGCGTGGTGGTATTTCCCCAGTGTGAAAGTTGGGACGATCGCATCGAGACCAGCTGGTCGGCTCGCGCGGAGGCCGGACAATTGGCCCGGCAGATCGTGTCGCAGGTGGAGCAGGCCGAATCGATTGACCCGCAGCAACGGATTTTGACCGGTTGGTCGATGGGCGGATTTGGAGCTGTGCAGTGGGCGGCGACGGAACCCCATCGCTGGCAGCGCACGCTGGCTGTGTCTGGGGGAGCCACGGCGGAGGGGCATCCGGACCCCGATTACGACTGGGGAACGAGTTCGCTCTGGCTGATTCATGGCACTCGTGACGGAGTGGTCTCCGTGGAACGTTCGCGGGGGATGGCCGCCCACTGGGAGCCTTCTCCGGTGCGGCGTTTCGATGAAGTGACCGCTGTTGGGCACGAGGTCTGGCAGCAGGTCTATGGCGATCCTCGCGTCGCCCGCTGGCTGATAACGGGGGGAGAGATTCCGAAAATCGACTGGTCGGAAATCGATCCGGCGGTCGCCGGGGCTCCCCTGTCACCGGAGATCCCGTTTGTTACCGCCGCGCGGTTGAATCAGGCGGTCGAACTGCGGCTCGGGAATGACGCACTGGCCATGTTGTCGGCGGGAATTCCCGAGGCCGCCTCCCCGGAAAGGCTGAACGGTGCCTTGGAGGATATTCGGGAATCGTTTTCCATTGATGGCGAGGCGTATGAATTACAGCTGAGTGGGTTGTCGTACTCCGCGCGGCTCTTGTCGGCCCGCGTGGCGGCACGTTCCACCGCCGATGTGCAGGTGGATCTGGGAGTCAGCGTCGATTTGCGGATTGGGGCCGCTCATCTGACGACAACCGGGTTTGCCGCACATACCGGTCCGTTTCGGATTGTGATTGGCCACCGCCGCGAAACTCCGCTCCGTTTGAGCGTCAAACCCACCATCGTTCAGGATCGAATCCGGTTACAACTGGGGCAGTCCGGGTTTCCGATCGAGGACGACAACTGGTACGTCGAGCGGCCGCGCGAGATCGAACTGCAAGGAACCCGGTTCACCCGCCACGAGATTGAAACGGGTATCGTCGGGGGGCTCTATACCCGAAAATCCGAAGTCGAAGATGTGGTGACTTCGGTCATCCCTCCCCTGCTTCGTCGCGTCGAAGAACGACTGAACCAGGAAACGTCCAGTCAGGTGACGCAGTGGCTCTGGCCCCTGCCGGTCTATCAGCCGCGAATGCGACTGGCCGCAGAGGCATTATCGATTGATCACGATGGGCTCACAATCTCCATGGGGCTCGACCTGGCGGCCTCTCGTTCGGCGGAGACCGGCCCGCTGACACCGCTCCACGCGATTGGCCGGGCGCGCTTGCCCGACCCGCAGCGGCGGTCCAGGAATCTGCACTTTGAGCTCGACAGTCAGCTGATTCGAGTGGTGTCTCAGGAGTTTGTGGGGTCGGGGGCCGCTCGCATCAACGTGCTGGATATTCCGGAGCCGCGATTCGCAGCGTTTGCCTCGCTGGAACGGATGCGACCACTACTTCCGGAGGCAGCCCAGACCACGTCCGAGTTGCGGGCCGTTCTGGCGATGGCCGGACCATTCGAGTGGCAGGTCATGGTCCCGTCGCAAGCGGTGGGGGATCGGACGCAAACCCAGTTGAGTATCCCCCATGCCCGGTTGGAACTGTTCACCCGCTCGGCAGCCGATCAACCATGGGCGTTCGCCATGAAATGGAATCTGTCTGTGCAGCAGCAGATTGACTTTCAGATGGAAGCTGTGCCGGATGCCGAACCCCGGCAGTCGGTGATCTGGTCCGATCAACCCGTGATCCATTTGCAGGGAACGGCGACCGTGGCCGACGAGCCGCTACGCCAGTTGGAGTCTGAACTCCGCCAAGCCTGGATTGCTTGGGGACAGTCAAACAGCCGGCGGGGGCGCGTCGTCCAGGATTTTATCATCGGTGATTCAAGACTACGGTTGGGGAATCTGCAGCTGAATGATTCCACCGTACGCGTGGACCTGTTTTCGCCCGAGGCGCGGATTCAGGCGGAAGGGGGGACGTTGCGATACCACCTGCGAGAAGGTCATGCGACCTGGGGTGTGGAGCGACATCTGGCCCCTGGTGACAGTCACCGCTATCGACTGATCAATTCCATCCCTTGGCGAGTAGTCGGAGAAGACTCCACTCGAACCTTGCGCCCGGGAGAGAGCGTTACAATCGAGGTCGGGGATAATCGGCCGCGCCCCTAGCGTTTGGTCGTCGCCATCCGTCGGCACTCGATACCGTGTGCGGGGTTCGCTGACTGCTCACCGGCCGCCATGCTGCATCAGCTGACGTCGGTGATTCAGGTACTTTCGC
>QWPB01000171.1 GCA_003671275.1 Planctomycetota bacterium
ATGGTCATTCCGCCTACGTTCGTTTTTCCATCGCCCCCGTTCGACGGATCTGGGATCCCCCCAGTCGACGTGGTGGGTTGACTTGGTATTTTTTACCAAGACTGGTGACTTTGCCTATATTGCCGAATATACTGAATCCTGAAGTGCGACGGGTGCGAGGGGCTGGATTAGCTGGTCACGCCGCGTTGCGATGCCAAACTGCTTCGGGGGATTTCCATGAACAAGTCACTGGTGTGGGCTCTGACGGCCCTGATGGTCACTTCACTGACTGCGGGAGCGTCCGCTGACTATATCTACTCGCCGTCGTACACCTACTACGAACCAGGACAGATCCTGACTCCATCAGTCTACTCCGCCCCGATTCCCGTGGGAGTCCACTCCGTCTATGTCAGCCCGGCACCCGTGGTGGTGTCCAGTCCGGTGTACTTCGCGCCAGTTCCGGTGGTGATGGATCGTCCGGTGTATGTCAGCCCCTCGGTGGTCGTTCCGATGGCTCCGTGGGGTGTCGTGCGACAATCGCTGGTCGTCAGGCCCCATTCTTCGACCTACGTCAGCCACGGTCATGGTTGGGGGACTGGGCATCACTACTACGAGCGATCGACGCCCTTTCGGACCGTAATTCGTGGTCGCAACTGGTAGTGGCTCGCGAGGACGCCAGACAATGCTCAAGGCCCGCCGATGGTTCGGCGGGCCTTGTTGTTTTCGATGGCAGTTCGCGAGTTACATCCCCATCAGGTTGTCCATCATCATCAGGGCGGCGGGGCCCACAAGGACCACGAAGATTCCCGGAAAGATGAACAGCACCATCGGGAAGATGATCTTCACGGCGGTCTTCTGAGCTTGTTCTTCCGCCAGTTGGCGACGCTTGGTTCGCATGCTGTCGGATTGGACACGCAGGGCATTCGCGATCGACGAGCCAAACCGTTCGGCCTGGATCAGAATGGCCACAAGCGTCTTGACGTCGTCCACGCCGGTACGCACACCCAGATCGTGAAGCACTTCCCGGCGTACGCGGCCCATCTGCAGCTGCATGTTGCAAATGCTGAGCTCTTGGCAGAGTTCTTTCGCCGTGTCGGCCAGTTCTTCATTGACGCGGCGCATGGCCACGTCGAGCCCCAGGCCCGCCTCCACACAGACGACGAGCAGGTCGAGTGCATCGGGCATCGAGAGGAAGATGGCCTCTCGACGCAGACTGACCATCACGGTGACCACGATCTCGGCCATATAGAAACCGAGGCCCGCAGCCACCCCTGCCGTCATCGCGGCGTTGGTCGTGAACCCCTGGGTGACAAGCGCGACCACTCCTCCCAGTAACGCTCCGGCTCCCATTCCAAGCAGTTTCAGTGCCAGGAAGATCGATGAGGCATTGGGGGATGAGAACCCCGCATTGGCCAGGCGGACTTTGAGCTGGCTTTGTTCCAGTTCGGAGGTGGGTTGCAGCGCTTTGGACAAAGCTGGAGCGGCTGCCTTGATCATCCCGCCGACACCGGTTTCCTTCTCACGCTCATCTTTGCGTCGTCGCGGATCTTTGAGTTCTTTGAGCCGCTCCGAAGTTCGGGACTCCTTTTCTCCAAAGAAGACCAGCGCAACACACCAGACGGCAACCGTGATTCCGCCGGCGACGGCCACCGGAATGAAGAGGGCTGAATTCATGACGGACTCCCCAGACAGGGTGATTGAAAGGACCACATCGCAAGATCACACTTTGATCTGAATGATCTTCTTGATGGAGTAGGCTCCAATGATCTGCAGAAAGATGGCCACTCCAATCATCTTGCGGCCCATCGGCTCCGTGAACAGCACCATCACATAGTCCGGATTGACGCGCCAGACTGCCAGAAAGATGGCGATTGGCAGCAGCATCAGGACCAGACCGCTGATTCGGCCTTCCCCGGTGAGCGCCTGAACCTGGCCCAGCAATTTTTGACGTTCTCGTGTGACGTACGAGATTTTGTCAAGGATTTCCGCCAGGTCTCCACCCGACTGACGCTGAATTGCCACGGCGGTGACAAAGAACTTGAAGTCCAGATTCGGCATGCGCTTGTACATGTTCTTCAGGGCCGCATCGAGCGGGACGCCGAGGTTCTGCTCCTCGTAAGCCCCCGTGAACTCTTTCGAGACCGGCTCCTGCATTTCATCGCACACCACTTTTAGACCCGAGGCGAGGCTGTGGCCCGAACGCAGGGCTCGGGCAATCAATGCCAATGCTTCGGGCAGCTGATCGCCGAACTTTTTGAGTCGTCGTCCCCGTCGCCACAGGAGCCAGTTGATCGGTAACACGGCGAAGAGGATCGCGGCCAGCGGGACGAAGGCCACTTGCGGAACGATCAGAAAGCAGATCAGTCCAGCAAAACACCCCAGTCCGGCACTGACCAGCAAGAACGTCTCGGGGGTGATCGGTGAGTCGGCCTGTGTGAACAGCAGTCTCAGGTCGAACCGTTCCGCCAGGCTCCGAAGGACTCCGGCGAGGCCCTCCATACCCTCTTTGACAAGGGCTTCTCGTGTGACGGCGACCGCATCACTGCCCGCTGGTTTTTTGCCCGCAAGAACTTGCAGACGATCTTCGATCGAGTTTTTGCTGCCGTTGTCACCGAATGCCATGGCCATGGCAAACACCGCTCCAGTGACGCCGAAAAATGCCAGGCCAGATGCGATCAAGGGGTCCATGGGAAAGGTCCGAAACAGTGGAGATTGACGCTGATTTCTCTTCCGACGCAGCCACAACCAGTCATTGGTTGCGGTTCGATTCCGCCGATCGATAACTAGCGGCCCAACGTACGGGCTGCGAACAGATTCGGTGGCAACCGCACCCCCGCAGCCTCCAGCCGCGCCATGCAAGAGGGGCGCACGCCCGTCGCCTCAAAGTGGCCAAACGCCTTGCCATCGGCGTCCACGCCGTCCGTGATGAAGCGGAAAATGTCCTGCATGATGATCGTGTCCTGTTCCATATTCAGGACTTCGGTGATGTAGGTGATTTTGCGCGGGCCGCCTTGCAGCCGGCTGGCCTGAATGATGATGTCGACGGCGGCGGCCAGTTGCTGGCGGATCGCCTTGAGGGGCATTTCAGCCCCGCCCATCGTGATCATCGTTTCGATACGGGCCACGGCGTCGCGCGGGTTGTTGGAGTGAACCGTGGTCAGCGATCCATCATGGCCGGTGTTCATGGCTTGGAGCATGTCGAGGGTTTCCGGTCCGCGACATTCTCCGATGATCACCCGATCGGGCCGCATTCGCAGGGCGTTCTTCACGAGGTCCGTCGCGTTAACGCGCCCCTTGCCTTCGATGTTGGCCGGGCGAGTTTCCAAACGCAGCACATGGTCCTGTTGCAGTTGGAGTTCGGCGGCGTCCTCGATCGTGATGATCCGGTGGTCCGGTTGAATGAAGCTCGACAACGTATTGAGCAGTGTCGTCTTCCCGGAACCGGTACCGCCGCTGATGACGATGTTCAGCCGCGCCTTGATGGCCCCTTCCAGCAACATCACCATCTCGGGGGTGAACGCCCCGAAGTTGAGCAGGTCTTCCAATGCCAGCGGTTTCGATCCGAACTTACGAATGGTCAGTGACGGGCCATCCAGTGCCAGTGGCGGGATGATGGCGTTCAGACGCGAACCATCGGGCAGACGGGCGTCGCACATCGGCGAGGTTTCGTCGATTCGACGACCAACGCGGGACACGATGCGGTCCAGGATCTGCAACAGGTGGTCGTTGTCGCGGAACGTCACATCGTGCTTGATGATGCGTCCATTTTTTTCCACGAACACCTTTTTGGGGCCGTTGATCATGATGTCCGCGATCCCCTCTTCCTTCATCAGGATTTCCAGGGGGCCAAAACCAAATGTTTCGTCGAGAACTTCTTCGATCAGCCGCTCGCGTTCCGACCGGTTCAGCAGCGGGTTTTCGGTGTCGCACAGGTGTTCCACCACCAGCCGAATTTCCCGGCGCAAGGTGTCGCCTTGCAATTCGCCGAGCTTGTTCATGTCGAGCTTGTCGACCAGTTTTCCGTGAATCAGCCGTTTGAGCTTTTCAAACTCTTCCGCAGAGTTTTCTTGTTGACGGCTATAGCGATTGGTCACAGGAGGCATGTCAGCAGACTTCCATGGTACAGGACACGACAGTCATGAGCACTTCCTCGTCCACTGGCATGAGGAGGCCAGCTTCCCAAGCAACACCTCGGGATAAAATGCTCGACTCTCAAGCCTACGTCACAATTTGGTGCCGTAGATTTGCTGCGGCCGAAAAATGTTGCCAAAACGAAACAAGCCGCAGTCTGGTCCCGGCAGTCCGTTGAAAAACGTGGAATAGGCTTCCCGCCTGTCGATATTTTGAAGGGATTGACAGGCTGGAAGCCTATCCCACGGTGTTCTTCCACAGGCTCCAGGCGACCCCGGATCTGACGTTCGGGATAAAATCCGCACCTACAATCGGATTATTTCGTTCATTCGATAGACTTCATTCATCGGGGATTCCATCCGGATTCAGGGGTTTACCATCCTCTTGTGCCAGGGGGACCGCGCTACCGAGGAGTTCGTCATGATTCGCTGGTCTTCCCTGATCTTGTGTTGCCTGTGGGGGCTGGCTGACTTTGCGGCGGCTGCGGATCGCCCGAACATCGTGTTTATTCTGGCTGATGATCTGGGGTACACCGATGTTGGCTGGCACCAGAGCGAGATCCGGACACCCCATCTCGATGCGCTGGCGGCTCAGGGCGCTCGGCTGGAACAGTTTTATGTTCAGCCGGTTTGTTCTCCGACGCGGGCCGCTCTGATGACGGGACGCTATCCAATGCGTCATGGACTTCAGGTGGGGGTAGTCCGTCCCTGGGCCCAGTATGGGCTGCCTCTGGAGGAGCGTACGTTACCGAGAGCGCTTGCGGAGGCCGGGTATGAGACGGCTATTGTCGGAAAGTGGCACTTGGGGCATTTCCGTCCCGAGTACCTTCCGATGAGTCGTGGGTTTACGCATCAGTACGGACATTACAACGGCGCCATCGACTACTGGACCCATATCCGGGATGGCGGATTCGACTGGCACCGCGATCAGAAAGAGTGCCGCGACGAAGGTTACTCGACGGCGCTTCTAGGGACAGAGGCGGTCCGTCTGATTCGTGAGCATCAGCCGACAAAGCCGTTGTTCTTGTATATTCCTTTCAATGCGCCCCACTCACCGTTGCAGGCTCCGGAAGAATTCCTGGAGAGATACGCCCACCTGACCCCCAAGAATCGACGTACCTATGCGGCGATGGTGTCCTGCCTGGATGAACAGGTCGGACGGATCGTGGCGGCCCTCGATGAAACGGGAATGCGACAGAACACCCTGATTATCTTCTCCAGCGACAATGGAGGTCCACTCGGCTCGGGGGCGACCAACGGAGAACTCCGTGATGGCAAGGGGTCCGTCTACGAGGGCGGGGTCCGTGTCCCGGCCTTTGCCGTGCTGCCGGGCCGGGTTCCGGCGGGGATTGCCGTTCACGAACCGCTGCACATGGTCGACTGGTATCCCACATTGTTGCAGCTGGCGGGAGCCCCGCTGGAGCAGGAACTCGCCTTGGATGGACATAATCTGTGGCCGGTTCTGACACAGGGGCAGCCTACGCCGCATGTGGAGATTCTGCACAATACGGCCCCCCTCGGGGGAGCGCTCCGCAGGGGGGACTGGAAGCTTGTGATTCATGAAGGCGGACAGAAAGCCCAGGGCAGCCCCCAACTGGAACTGTTCCATATTCCGAAGGACATTCGCGAGTCGAATAATCTGGCTGAACAGGAACCGGAGCGGGTGGCGAGTCTGCTGGCCCGTTATCGGGAACTCGCGGCGGAGGCCCTGCCTCCCAAGGCCACGGATCGCAGTCCCAAGGGATTTCAGGCTCCGCGCGTCTGGGGGGAATCACCTCGGGAATCGGTTCCCTGAATTGTGAAGAATGCGAATCGGTGAGCAGTTCCCGTTGGGTTCCGGGAGCCTGACTGATATGTTCCCCGTTCACGAAGAGTGCGGCTTCCGTCGCCGGTCAGGATGGGGCCGATCGGGCACTGTGGCATCAAAGGCTGTTCGGGCATGGCACGGATTACATCCAAATACTTCAACCGCGAACTGAGCTGGCTGGAGTTTAACCAGCGAGTTCTTGATGAGGCGTCCGACCCCCAGATCCCCGCGCTGGAGCGACTGAAGTTTCTCGCGATCAGTGCCTCGAACCTCGACGAATTCTTTCGCGTACGAGTCGGCAGTCTCCAGACCTTGGCCAGCGACGGGATTGTGATCGCGGACCCTAGCGGCATGCAGCCACTGCAACAGCTGGCCGCCATCCGTCGCCGTGTCCGCCAGATGACCGACGACCAGTACCGCCTCTTCCGAGAGGAACTGGAGCCTGCTCTGTCGCAGGCTGGCATTCGTCGACTGCGGGGCAATGAGCTGAACGCTGGACAGCGCCGCGTCCTGCGTCAGGTGTTTGAATCGGAGCTGCATGCGGTTTTGACGCCGATGGCTGTTGACGCCGAGGCCGACTTCCCGCTGCTCGTCAATCTGATGCTCAATGTGGCTGTACGACTGGCGCATCGTCCTGACGATCCTGACAAGAAGCCACGCTACGCGATGATTCCTCTCGGGTGGAATTTGTCGCGGTTCATTACTCTGCCCAGTGACTCAGGGTACGGCTACCTGTTGCTGGAGGATGCCGTCACTCATTTTGTCGAACAGTTTTTTGAAGGTGTCCCGGTTCTGGAATGTATCCCATTTCGCATCACCCGAAACGCGGATATCTCGGTCGAAGAAGACCAGTCCGCCGACTATTTGTCGGAGATGAAGCATGTACTCGATGAGCGTCGCAGCAGTCACTGCGTCCGCCTGGAGGTACACGATCAGGCCAGCCCGGAACTGCTCACGTTCCTGAGGCGGGGATTAGAGGTCGATGCGGACAGCGTCTACCCCTTGCCCTCGCCATTGGACCTGTCGGCTTTAATGCGGCTGGCTGATCGTCCCGGGTTTGATCATCTGCGATACGATGCCTGGCCACCGGTGCAGTCTCCCGAGTTTCCGCCCGGGCAGTCACTGTTTGAGGTGTTGGCCAACCAGGATGTTCTTCTACAGCACCCGTACGAGAGCTTCGAGCCCGTCGTCCAGTTGATCCAGGCGGCTGCCGAAGACCCGGATGTTCTGGCCATCAAGCAGATCCTCTACCGGACCAGTCGTAACAGCCCCATCGTGGCGGCGCTTTTACGGGCGGCCGAACGGGGCAAACATGTGACAGCTGTCGTGGA
>QWPB01000073.1 GCA_003671275.1 Planctomycetota bacterium
AATTCCACCTTCGCGGTTCGGCCCCCCCATCACGTAACCCACAATGGCCCGCTGGGCGACTTCACTGACCGCCAACCCCTTGGTCCCTTCAAAGAAGTCAGTCTTGGGAGGCAGTGCGACCGGCTTGGGCGTGTGTCCCAATCCCGGATGGGCCCCCACTTCGGTTTGCCACGTTCCCTCAGCCTGAAGCAGGATCGTCTCCGCATCGTCCCAGCGGATTTGGACTGTCCGCTCTTCCGCCGTCCCGGGTTCCGAATCCTTCTCCATCGCCGGGGCATCCCCCGGAGCTTCGAACGGATTATCGCTTGGAGCGGACTCCTTGAACGGGTTGTCTTCCATCGAGGCGACGTAATCCTGATCGGCCTGACTAAGCTTCGACAGTTCAATCTCCACTGTTTTTCCGGTCTTCTGCTTCAGCTTGACCTTGGTTCCCGTCGTGCTGAGGAAGGTGGCCTCGATCTTGTACTTGCCGCTGGCGTCGCTCCATTCGCGAAGTTCTTCCGCAGCGTGCAATGGTAAGGTCCACCCGAGAAGACCACAGAGCAGGCAGCCCCAGACGCAGATGGTGAGCAGTCGAGACATGAAATCCTCCTCGGATGTAGTTCCGCAGATCGATCCGCCGGATTCCGGCGAGTATGTGCTTACACGGGTAAGTGCATTCTGTGCAGGCCGGATTCACGTTTGCAAGTGATTTTGGCAGTAAGTCCGGAGGGAGGGGTGATTCACCGACGATTGAGACGCCGGCACTCATCGCTTGATTGACTTAAAACGCATTGCAATTGGAGCACAAATCCAGCTACACTAATGCGAAGGTGTTCGCCGATATGAGAGATGTTCGGACGAGCATTCGCAGCGCGGTCCCTGTCTGTGTGCGAGATTTGTCATGCTGACCATTCTTGGCAACCCTCATTCCCGGCGTTCGGCGTTTTGTGATGGGGTCTCTCGCCGTAACTTCTTGACCATTGGGGGGTTTGCGCTCGGCGGCCTGGGGTTGTCATCGGTGTTGCGTGCGGAACCCAACAATCGTTCGCATAAGGCAATCATCAATATCTATTTGCCAGGTGGTCCATCGCACATGGACATGTGGGACTTGAAGCCCGATGCGCCCCGCGAAGTCCGTGGTGAGTTCAACCCCATCCAGACGAATGTCCCTGGAATCGAGATCTGTGAGCTGTTCCCCAAGATCGCTCAGATGATGGACAAGTTTGTTCTGGTGCGGGGACTCTCCGACTCAGATGGTGCCCATGATGCCTACCAGTGCATGACAGGTCGCAAGAAGGGGGACCGTCAGCCGCCGGGAGGCTGGCCATCTGCGGGAGCATGGGTGTCTCATCAGCTGGGTGCGGTCAGCCCGTCGATTCCGCCGCACATCGGACTGATGTATCCTGTCGGTCCGTGGGGCCAGCCGGGGACTGGGGGCTTTGTCGGTGTCTCGCATGCCCCCTTTAATGTTCTGGGGCGGACAGCCCGCAGTTCGAACGAAGGCATGGTCCTGCAGGGCGTGACTCTCGAACACCTGCGGGATCGAGTCCAGCTTCGCGGGGCACTGGATTCCCTGAAACGCGGATTCGACACACACGGCACCATGGAAAGCGTTGACGTTTCGGTGCAGAAGGCGATGGGGATTCTGACCAGTTCCAAGCTGGCGGATGCCCTCGATCTGTCGAAAGAAGATCCGCAGGTGGTGGCCCGATACGGTCAGAGCAATGAAGAGTTCCAGCGGGATGGCGCGCCGCAGATGGTGGAGAATTTCTGCGTGGCCCGTCGTCTGGTCGAAGCCGGAGCCCGTTTCGTTTCGATGAACTACAGCCGATGGGACTGGCACGGCGGTGATGGAATGAATTTCATTAAATCCCGCGAAGAGTTCCCCAAGCTCGACCAGGCGCTGGCGACGTTGATCACGGATCTGCACGAGCGTGGCATGGAACGCGATGTTTCGGTTGTCATGTGGGGCGAGTTTGGCCGTACGCCGCGCATCAACAGTATGAACAGCCGCGATCATTGGCCGCAGGCGAATTGCGCCGTGATGGCGGGCGGTGGAATGCGCACTGGTCAGGTCGTCGGGCGAACCAACCGGAATGGCGAGCATCCAGAAGACCGTCCGGTCAAGTTTCAGGAAGTCTTTGCCACACTCTATAAGAATGCCGGGATCGACGTGGAAAACATCCGTGTCTTTGATCAGGCGGGCGTCCCGCAGTACCTCGTTGAGCAGGACTGCAAGCCAATGCGAGAGCTGGTGTAGCTGGACGGATCACGGTTCTCGTCGCAAGGACAGGCTTCGCATAATCCGTTCCGTGGAAAGCATTCGCCAGCTCTTCAGGTGGCATCATGGCTTCGGAGGGTATATCGGAAGTTCGCGACGCCACGTTCGCAGTGAGGCTTTCATCCGGGTAGCCACTTCCGGCTGAGTGTCGATCAGGTTTTGCGTCTCCCGAGTATCCTGCAAGATGTCATAGAGTTCGGCGGCACTGCCATCGGCGTTCATCAACAACTTCCAGGGGCCATCACGCATGGCCAGGTTCGGGCTCCGGTCGTGGCCTTCGGGATATTTGAACGCGTCGGCGTTGCGTCCGTATTCCCAGAAGATCGGCTGGTCACGCGAGAGCGACTTTCCCTGGAAAGCAGTGGTCATGTCGAGGCCATCTCTGCGGTAATCGGGCGGCAGCTGTGCCTCGCCGATCCGGGTCAGGGTTGGGAAGATGTCGACCGCACAGAGGACGGTACTGTCGTCGACTCGTCCCGCGGGAATCTGCCCCGGCCAGCGGGCAATGAACGGCAGACGAATCCCACCCTCATACAAGCTCAGCTTACTGCCTCGTAGACCACCATTGCGGGCTCCCTGAAAGGTGGGCAAGGCCCCGTTGTCCGTGGTAAAAATCAGCAGAGTGTTCGGTGGAACATGGTCCATCAGCCGACCGATCTGCCGGTCCATCTCGATGATGACCTGCTTCAGATTGTTTCCCGGATTTCCGGGCAGGGCATCCTCGGGAACCCAGGGAGTGTGCGTGTCATCGAGCCAGAGATTAACGAAACAGGGCTGAGTCGAATGCTGCTGAAGGAATGCCAGTGTGGCATCGACCATCCACCGGGTTCGGGCGTGGCGGGGCACCTGCTGGGGTTCGATCGCCTTGTCCCACGGAGCCAGTTTCAGCCCCAATCCGGCAGCTGGTTCGGGGCTTTCATAGGTTCCCAGTCCCAGACCATAGCCATAGGCGACGAACTTCGGGGGATCGACAACATCGCGACCACCCCCGAGGTGCCACTTGCCGACATGTGCTGTGGCGTAACCGGAAGCCTGCAATTGTCGAGGCAATGATGGTGCTCGAGGGTCGAGAAAGTCGACTTGTTCGCACTGTCGATTGCCATCGCGAGTCTGCAGGTAACTGGTGATTTGCCATCGGGCAGGAAACTGCCCCGTGATCAGACCGCAACGCGATGGCGAACAGATGGGCGAGACGCTGTAGTACCGTGTAAAACGGATGCCTTCCGCGGCCAGCCGATCGATATTGGGCGTTGGGGCGCTCTTTCCTCCATAACAGCCGACATCACCCAGCCCCATGTCATCCGCATAGACGAACACCATGTGGGGACGTTCTGCCAACAATGGCATGGTTCCACCGAAGACGCAGCAGACCAGATAAAACCAGCGGAACATGGCATCCTCATCAGGAGAGGCAGGCGAACGAACTACATGTTGGTTTTGGCATCGGTCGTGTCACCCAGCACGGCATTGAGAGCAGCATGCAGTTCCCGATCGTGGGTATGCCCCTGGGCGTAGATCCGAAAGATGATGAAACTCACGGGCAAGGCCCGAAACAGATCGTCATCATTGAGTTCGGTCGGTGCTGGCTGACCGGGATCGAACAAGAAGTTTTGCCCCCCGGTGGGAAGCCGGCCACTGGGGCGGTGATAGTGCTTGGCCACATCGATCCGGAGCGGGATGTCGGCGATCGCCTTCGGCAAGCGAGCCCGCACGCGTTTCATGACCAAGTCCGGCTCCGAGAAGATCGACATCCGCTCCGCCCCGGTTGTGTGAAAGTTGATCGTCTTTTCGACCGACATCTTCCAGCCCGCCTCGCGGCAGAGAATCTTCTGCCAGCGCTCGCCGAGACTCTTCAACCCGGGATCGGTCGAGTCCGGCCAGCGGCTGATGTCGACCAGCAGTGACGACTCGGTCAGCTTGCGGTAGGCCGAGAGGTTCTCGATCGGGTTGCCCTGGAACAGGTGCGGCATCGTTTCGCCGAAGATCTCTTCGAGAGCCAAGTCGAGGGCCCGCACCGTCCGGTGAAAGTACACCGTGCGGAACATGTTGGCCCGCGTCTCGATAAAGTGAATCAGCGACGGCAACCCGCGCCCATGAATCGTCAGCCCCTGTGGCGTGAAGAAGCTGTAGTGGATCAAGCGGGAGATGTCGAACGCCTTGGTATTGAACCCGGTCATGAAGGCGTCGCGGAGGACGAAGTCCATGTTGTCGACCGTGTAGATGCCGCTGAACAGCGACAGCATCTTCCGCAGCCAGTCGGGGTGGCCGGTGTGGTCGCTCGACTTGGGCCGGCGGATCAGGAAGGCGATCTGCTTCGGGTCGATCTCTTCGAGCGGTTGCAGGCTGCCGCTGGGGTTGCGGCGGATGCGGCGAAGGAGTTCGCCGAGTTCCTGCTCGATCACGCGGGCTCCGATGTCCTCGTGCGTGATGCCGTACTGGTCGAGGAACTGATCGTCAAAGAAGTGCCCGAACGGCCCGTGGCCGACATCGTGGAGCAGAGCTGCCATGCGGGCGAGAGACTCGACATAGGCCCGAGACGGGACGTTCGCACACGACTCTCGCAGCGAGTCGTACCACTGTTCCATGACGCGCGACGCAAGGTGCATGGCCCCCAGCACATGCTGAAACCGGTTGTGTTCCGCTGACGGAAAGACCCACCACGCGGTCTGCAACTGGTGAATGTGCCGCATCCGCTGGACCCACGGATGGTCGATGATCTCCTGTTCGGAGACCTCGCCCTTGGGCAGTCCGGACTTCGACACGAACGGGATGTACCCATGAATCGGGTCGTGGGCGAGGCTTTCTGTGGCAAAATCACGAGGCATCGTAGGGTCCGTTCCGAGAGGTGGCGGCACACATCGCCGCGACCGTACTGCTAGTGGCCCGCACGTAGTGGCCCGTACGGACTTTCGGGCGGAAGCCGCTGACTGTCAATCGGAAGTCTGAGAGATCGTTGTTTTCGGGGATGGCTCGGCACGGGGCTGCCCTGACAACGAGGCGAGAGACGCGTCTGAACGCAGGATTGCCAGGCAACTCTTTCGAAAAATCGGATAGGCAATCAGCACCGTGACGAGGCAAAACAGGGTGATTTCCACCAGGGAGGCCCCCGCTTCGAGCAGTCGCTGGGTATCCAGAAATCGGTCGCCCGTGAACCAGGCAGTGGCCAGATAAAGCCCGTTGGTCAGACCACAAAAGCTGGCCATGAAACGTGTGCTGACGCGGCGGATCAGCAGTGCCACGACACCCGGTCCCATGACCCCCAGCAGGGGCCCCGCCCACAACGTAACCAGCGGGTGCGGGTCGGGAGAAAAATGGCTATGGGGCAAGCGCCAGGGCCGCAGCTCGGCTTGCACCAGTGTCGCCCCGCTGGCCCAACCTCCGATGAGGTGGCCGCACTCATGCGTGACTGCCATGACGCACCAGCTGACTAGCAGGAGCCCCCCCAGCTGTGGCCAGCGGCGCATGATGAACCTATCGCAGAGTGCTTGTCATCGGGATCAGTAGAAGCAGACCTGATTTCGTCCGCTCGATTTCGCAAGATACATCTGATGGTCAGCGGACGCAAACAGATCCTGATCCGTAATTGGTTCCAGGCCACTAGTGAAGGCTCCCCCCACACTGATCGTAATCGTAAGATCAGGGCGGTGTGGCAGTAGTGGGCTTTCCGCGACGAGGGACCGCAGATCATTGGCGATTTCTCGAGCGGCATTGCGTGTGGTTTCGATTAACACCACGGCGAACTCTTCGCCGCCAATCCGGGCGAAGATCTCGTCGCGACGCACTCGCAACCTGATACGCTGACACAAAGCCTTCAGCACTTCATCGCCCAGCAGATGACCATGCTGGTCGTTGATCGACTTAAAGTGGTCGATATCGAACATAATCAGCGCCAGTGAGCGGCCATGGCGTTGCGAGCGGAGCACTTCGCGTCGAAAGGCATCCTCAAAGTACCGGCGGTTGTAGACCTGGGTCAGGGCGTCCACGGTCATCATCTCGTAGACGGCTTCGTGGTAGAGCGCTTCGACGTGGTCGGATGACAGGTACTTGAAGATGTGGTTGCCCATCCGGATCTGGTCGCCAGGCCGCAGTGCATGTGTCGTCACACGTTCATCATTCACAAACGTTCCGTTACGGCTTTGGCAATCGGTAATGCGATATCCGTCTTCTGTCAGATCCAGAATGGCATGGGTTCGTGACAAAAAGTCATCGGGTATTTCGATCGTGCATCCCTGATCACGCCCAATCGTCATCCGGCGAAATGCTAACGGCAACAGGCTTCCTGTGACGCCCGGCGGATAGATTCGAACCAGGCAACACTGTTGGTCGTGCTCTACCGGCTTCGCCATCAAGGCGGAAGACTTCGTGTCCGAAAGTTCAAATTGGGGAAGCGTGTTGTGCATGGCAAAGTGTCAAATCGTGATCCACGGGATGACCGGTCTGGTCAACCTGAAGGAACCCTAGCTTTCCCTCTCGGCATGTTGCGACAAACGAACATCATCGTGCTGAAACGGATCGACTAAAGTGACGGTTGTGCCTACTTTTCAGGCCGAGTCCCAGTCGGTCCTGCCCTAGGTGCCGCAAATGCGTACGCTGCTGTGGCACGGTTTACTGTTCGCGTGTTCACAAGATATTGTATTTGTCCTCAACAAATCGTATGATGGCTGCGTATACAAATCATCGACGCCATTTCATCACTGTGATATCCACCGTGGGTGAAGGGGGTTGGTCTTTGTAATCCGGGTGTGTCATGACCAATTGTCCGCAGTCTGCCGCATTGCTTCAAAAAGTGGGAAAGCGGATTTACTTCGCCCAGCTGGCATGGCGGACGTATCTTGGTTTTCTAGGGACGGCGGCCGTCGCCTTGGCGTTTACACTCTTTGTCCGGTTGACCAGTTTGGTTCCGGAGGGGGACTGGTGGATTCGAGCGGTGTTGGTTGCCGCTCCGGTGCTGGCCCTGTTGCTGGGGATTGTTCTGACGCGGCGGCCCGCGCTGGTGGAAGCGGCCCGCAGGGTGGATGCGGCCTGTGAGACACACGATCTGTTTCTGACTGTCACAAAAATTGCCTCAACCGCGGGAGACTATCAACCGCTCGTTACGGGAGACGCGGAGCAAACCGCTCCACGGATTCAACCCGAGAAGGTACGCACACTGAATCCCCGTGAGATCCCCGGCTGGGGACGCCGCCTGGGAAAGGCTGGTACGCTGGTCTCCCTGGCCTTGCTGGCGATGCTGATCCCACCGCAAGATCCGTTCGGGAAAGAAGCGGAGGCCAAGGAACAGGCGATCCTCGTCAAGCAGTTGGAGCAGACCCGGAAGGCCACCGAGCTTCGCAAGGAAACCCTGGCCAAGGTCGATTCCGAATCCGAACTGTCGCAAGAAGTGGAAGCGTCGCTTCACAAGCTGCTTCAGGATCTGAAGGTGATGAAGAAGGCGGAGCCACTGAAGAACGATCAGGCCCTGAACACCAATCAGCGGAATATCGGCGAGCAGTTTCGCAATACCAGCAAGACGTTGCAGGAGATGATGAAGAATATGGCCAGCCAGCAGGAGTTCGGCCAGCAGACTTCCGACGAAATGCGGAAGATGGCCGAGGAACTCCACAACGGCAAGGCCGAATCGATGGCCAAAAAAATGCAGGAAACGCAGGAAAAACTCGAACGTCTGATGAAGGAGGAGGACCCGCTCAAACGCTCGGAGATGGTCCAGCAGCTGAAAAAAGAGTTGGACCAGATGTCCAAGTTTGCCGGTAAGCAGGCCGGTTCGCCAGGGATGAAGGCTGCTCTCGAACGGGCCTTGGACCAGTTGGAGCAGTCCAAGGGGAATCCCGAACTGGCCGCCGATGCGCTGCAAGCGGCACAGCAGTCGATGGAACTGGCCCAAATGGAACTCAAGGAACTCGAACAGTCTGTCCGCGATTTACAGTCCCTGGAAGAAGCCCTGAAAACGATCGCCGATGCCAAGAAGCGAAACAGCGAAGGCGAACTCGATGGGGAAATGGCCGCCGATGCTTCGACATTGGAAGAGTATCAACAGCTGTATGAAGACCTGATGGCGCAGATGAACGGTGAAGGAGAAGGTGAGGGCGAAGGTCAGGGAGAGGGCGAAGGCAACGGCCTTGGCGGGGAAGGCATGGGACGCGGTTCGAAGGCTCCGGAAGATCCGAATGCCAAAACTGGGTTCAAGGGAGAAAAGTCCCAGACGGCGATCAAGAAGGGTAAAATCCTTCTTTCCATGAAGACCAAGGATGCCCCGAACGCGAAGGAGGAGGATCGCGAAGCAACCTACTCGCGGATCATTACCGACATCAAGCAGGCCACTGACGAGGCGATCATCCGCGAGCAGGCTCCGCCCGGATATCACGATCGCATCAAGAAGTATTTTGACACTCTCGATCGGACCCCTGAGTCGGCCAAGCCGTAGCAGCCTGTTGAAGAACGCCGTGGGATAGGCTTCCAGCCTGTCAATCCCTTCAGAATATCGACAGGCTGGAAGCCTATACAACGGTTTTCAACGGGCTTGTAGGGTTCCCCCTGCTTATTCCGTACGATCTTCGCGGGGGTGCGGTGAGTCGAGCCGCCCACCGAGCAGCCACCACGGTTCCGGGAGCCCCACGAGATGGGCCGCCACGAGATAGGCAACTCCGCCAAGCAGGCATTGCCCTGCCAGGGTCAGTCCGCGTTGCAGGATACCGCCCCCCGGAATCAGGACCGATTGCAGTCCGAATACCACGGTCACCATCACACTAGTGGCCACAGCCACCCGTACAGTTGTTCGCCATAAGCTGCCGCGATCGAGTCCGCCTGTCGCACTGGCCAGTTGGCGAAGCGACCAGACAGCTTGAATCATCGTGGCGATGGAGGTGCCCCACGCCAGTCCCGGCCCCCCCAGTGGAACGATCAGCAGCAGACTGATCGTCAGATTCCCCGCGATGGACCACTGACCGATGGTCACTGGCGTCCGCCGGTCTCCCAGGGCATAGAAACCGCGATTCACAATCAATAATAGAATGAACGCCCACGCTGCTGATCCGTAGGCCCGAATCATCTCGGCGGTCAGCTGCGCATCCTGTTCGTCGAATTTGCCGTACTGAAAGAGGGCTTTCGTTAGCGGTTCCGCCACGAGGATCAGCCCCGCGCTGGCCGGTACTCCGATGGCCAACGCCAGTCGCACTCCCAGGCCGAGATCCTGGCGAAATCGCGGGCGATCGCCTTGTTCGGCATGGCGAGTCAGGATGGGAAAGAGCACTGTCCCAAGAGCCACGCCAAACACTCCCAGCGGAAACTGGTACATGCGCTGCCCCAGATACATGGCCGAGGCTGTCCCCACTTCCAGCCGGGGAAGCCATGTGACGCGTTGTCCAAGCTCCGGCAGCGAGAGCCCCCATGCCAGCAGCCGGTCGACCAGGGCGTTCAACTGGGTTAGCACCACCCCAGCCACCACCGGCCCCATGGAATAAAACACGGTACGGGTTTCTTTCCGAGCTTCCCGCCAGTCCGGCGATCCCTGGAATCCGATCGATCGAAGGACCAGTCCTGGAGCCAGTAACTGACCGGTTCCTGCCACCATCAGGCTGAGCGCGATCAGTCGGATCTGCGTTTCGGAATCTCCACTGATGAGAGGGACCAGTCCGACGGCAGCCAGCCAGACGAGATTTAGGAAAACGGGCAGAATGGCGGGCCAGAAGTATCGTCCCAGTGATTGCAGCACGGCACACAGGAGCGCCGTCAGGCACACCAGAATCAGGTACGGGGCAAACAGTGCCAGCAGGTGCAGCAGGCGTCGCGTGTCCTCTCCCAGCGGGGCATACCAGAGTCCCAGTGCGATGACGATCTCACTGATCGCGACGATGGCTATCAAGATCTGGGCCAGCGAGACGGCTGTCGCGGTCGTCAGTCGCCGGGCACCGGCCTCGCCCTGTTCCCGGCGTGCTCGGACGAAGGCTGGCAGAAAAGCTGCCGTGAGCGCCCCTTCACCCAGCAGTTGCCTCGCAAGATTCGGGATTTGAAAGGCGACCGTAAATGTATCCAGAATCGGTCCCGCACCGAATAACGCAGCCATGGCCGTGTCCCGAAACAGTCCCAGTACTCGGCTGGCCAGCGTGCAGAGACTTACGATTCGCAGTCCACCCAGCAGGCTGCGATTCTCGGGGAGCGGCGATGATGGACTTTCGGTCGTCAAGACGTGGAGGTCGCTTCCAGTTGCTGAAGTACAAAGAGGAGGGCCATGGCCACGGCCTCCTGTTGCCGTTTCAGGCGACGCTCCATCTGTAATGCCAGTGGGGTGGTTTCATCCGGAGGGGAAGACGTGAGCAGTCTGTGTTGCGAGCGGGATTCGAGTCCTGTGGCCGTCCGGATGGCCCAGCCGAGTACGGCCACACCATCCAGTCCCCTGGGGGCCCCGGGGCCCAGATGGCCGGTGATGGACAAGGCCACATCCGCCTCGGGGGTTTTTGCCAGAACGCCGTTTGCCATCCATTGGGCGGTCTCCAGACAAACCGCTCCCCTTGTGGGATCGTCAAGAATTGCGGGCGGCACCCCCAGCCACAGAATTTTAGTGTCATTGCGATAGACGACCTGGGAACCGCAGAAATGCCGTGACGCTCCGGGGACCGCCGCCAGCGTGGCAGCGATCATCCCCGCCGTACAGCTCTCGGCACAGACGATCCGCTGACCGCGTATTGCGAGAGCAGCCAGGACATTCTGTGCCAATATTGCCAGCTGACGATCCACAATCCCTCCGAATCACACTCTGGTTGGGTTCACTTCACACGCGACAGCGGATGCAATCCGGATCATCCACGGAGCATTTGTTTGCCAGCATGTCGTTAATTAGATCGATCATTTGTCGTAATCGGGAGAGGCCCCGTCGATTGAACTGGAATGCGATTCGGGGCAGATTCGCCAGATGGGGTTCATCAGCCTCATACGGATGTGTGGGGACGCACTCGATGCGCCCCTCGGTAATGATGTCCTGGAAGTCCGTGTTCAGCTGCTCTAGAAGTTCTGGCGTGGGGGCAAAGTGCAGACGCAGATAGAGTTGGTTCTTGATGTAGCGCATGCTGTTGTAGACCGTGTAGAAGTCGATGATTTCGTTGAAAGCCTCCTGCACGTTGCTGGTAACTTTGAGCAGAGAAAGATCGTCGGTGGAGATCAACTTCGTTTTGAGAAGATGTTTTTTCATGTACTCCACGAGATCGGCATAGTAGCTGTCGCCGGGGGCATCGATCGCGACGATCGGCATCAGGTCACGTTTTCCGGTCTGAATGAGTGTGATGGTTTCAAAGAACTCGTCCAGAGTCCCATAGCCCCCGGGAAACAAGGCGATCGCGTGGACTTCCTTCACGAACATCAGTTTTCGGGTGAAGAAGTACTTGAGATTAACTAGCTTTTTGTCGTCGTTGATGATGCGGTTGGCTTCCTGCTCAAAGGGCAGGATGATATTTAGCCCCATCGACATCTCGCGGCCCGCCCCGACATGGGCCGCTTCCATGATGCCGCCCCCGGCACCGGTGACAACGTACCACCCCGCCTGGGCCATCTCACGCCCGAATTCGACGGCCTGCTGGTAGGACGGGTGATCCGGTTGCATTCGCGCTGAACCGAATACGGTAATCTTTCGCATCCGCCGATACGGGGTGAAGACCTTGAACGCGTATCGTAGCTCCTTAATCGCGCGGGCCAGTATCCGCAGGTCGCCGGGGACCGTGTTGTCACGGTCCAGCTTCAGGATGGTCTCCCGCATCTCGTCCAGCAGTTGGGTCGCGCGGACATCGTCGAAGGCGGCGGATTCGGTGGGAAAAGGCGATCCCTCCGAAGCCTGCGGACGACTGATACGTTGTTTGGCCATACGAACACCAGGACAAAAGAGAGAGTCAGTTCTCGAAGTTTAGGTCGATTCGGACAGATCGCCAACGCCGGTTTTCCGTTACGGTATCCATAGGGCTTGAGCCTCCTCGTGATCGGCCTGCTGTGACAGGCGGACGGCGTCTTGTCCGCTGAACGTCCAGAACAGGCCGGGATGGATCAAGAACTCACAGAACGTGGAGGTCACCAGGCCACCCAGAATGACGGTAGCCACGGGGTACAGGATCTCCCGCCCCGGGGCCTGTCCTCCAATGACCAGCGGGATCAGCCCGATGCCTGCGGTTAACGCGGTCATCAAGACCGGAGCCAATCGCTCCAGGCTGCCCCGTACGACCATCGCCTCAGAGAACGATTCACCCTCCGATTGCATCAGGTGGAAGTAGTGTGTCACCAGCAGAATTCCGTTCCGCACGGCGATCCCTCCCAATGAAATAAACCCAACGAGGCTGGCCACCGTCAGGGACTGGCCCGTCAGAACCAGAGCCAGGACGCCGCCCACAAACGCGGTCGGCAGGGCATTCAGAATCTGCAAAACGACTCGCACCGAAGGGAAGAGGATCATCAGGACAATAAACATTCCCACCACCGACAACCCGGCGAGCAGACTAATGAGCGCGGTGGCCCGTTGCTGACTTTCGAACTGACCGCCGTACTCAATGAAGTATCCCTCGGGCAGGGGGACCGCTCGGGAGATCTTTTGCTGGATCTCAGCCACGGCGCTGGCCAGATCCCGGTCCTGGGTGTTGCATCGGACCACGACCCGGCGGCGGGCATTGTCGTGGTTGACCGAATTCGGCCCCATGCCTTCGCCGATGTCGGCCAGTTCACGTAACTCGATCTGCCCACGTCCATGGGGCAGATCGATTCGCAACCGTCCCAGGTGGGCGTAGTCTGTCCGATAGCTCTCCTCCAGTCGGACCAGCAGATCGTAGCGCCGCTGGCCCTCCAGAATCTGGGAGACCACTTCGCCTTGCAGGGCGGTCTCCACAATCCGCGCCACATAGCCGCGTGTGACACCGTGAAAGGCCAGATCATCCGCACGCAAACGGATATGCAGCTCATCGGTGGCGCGAGCTGACTCGATCACGGGCGGGGTCACGCCCGGGACGGTCTGCACGCTGGACTTGATCTGTTCGGCCAACTGGGTCAGAACGTCCAGGTCATCCCCATGCACTTTGATTGCAATCTGGGCATACACCCCGGAGACCATATGACTGATCAGGTGGGCCAGTGGCTGTTCGACTTCGATGTCGACCCCCGGCACTTCCTCGCGAAGTTCGTGAAGTAATTGCTGCAGGATTTCTTCGCGATGCCGGCCACAATCCGGATTGATACTGACGATGTATTCGCTCACGTTGACTGGCGAAGCGTGTTCGTCCATTTCTGCCCGCCCGGTGCGCCGGACAAAGTGCAGGATCTCACCTTGTGGGTTTGCCGAGGTTTTCTGCATCTGCTGGAATTTGGTATCGATCAGCTGCGCCGATTGATTCGATGCCTGCAGTGATGACCCCGGTGGCAGGGTGACATTGACTTGCACGCTGCCCTCATCGAATTGTGGCAGGAAGTTCCGCCCCAACTGAGACAGCTGCCACCCGGCAATACCAACGCCCAGCCATGTCGCCAGGAGTAACCCCCTGGGGAATCGCATGCTCAACCGAATGAGAACCGCAGCCAGGATTTTCAGTCCTCGTAGCAGCCAGCCATCATGAGCTGTGTGAGCTGCCCGCGATTGCGGTAACAGGTAGTACGACAGAACGGGAGTGACGGTGAGTGACACGACGAGCGAAGCCAGAATCGACACGATATAGGCCACCCCTAGCGGCGAAAACAATCGTCCTTCCACCCCGGACAAGGCAAACAAGGGAAGAAACACGAGGATGACAACCGCCGTTCCGAAGACGATGGCACTGCGGATTTCCCGGCTGGCCTCGTAAACCACTCGCAGTGCAGGCCGGGGTTGAGCGGAGGAATGGTTTTCCTTCAGCCGACGGAAGATATTTTCCACATCGACAATCGCATCATCCACCAGCTCGCCCATCGCCACGGCGATCCCGCCGAGTGTCATCACGTTAATGGAAAGATGCGATCCCGTGACCCATCCAATCATGCGAAACACCAGAGTCGTGATGACCAGCGATAACGGGATCGCGGTCAGTGTGATGAACGTTGTGCGGAAGTTCAGCAGGAACAGAAACAGCACGATAATGACCAGCACCGCCCCGATCACGAGGGCTTCGGCCACATTGAAGATCCCCCGATCGATGAAGTTCTTCAGACGAAACAATTCGGAATTCACGACGAGGTCAGCGGGCAAGGCGGTCTCGATCTCCTGAAAGGCTTGTTCGATCAGGAGTGTCAGCTCTCGTGTATCCACATGAGGCTGCTTGGCCAGTGTAAACACTGAGGCCGCATGCCCATTGACCCCGCCATCGCCCCGCTTGAATTGCGGGCCTTCGACAACCTGGGCGACCTGACCGAGCAGGATGGTCCGATCACGGTAAACCTGAACGGGTACCTTCCGCAGGTCATCCACGACTTGCCGCGAGTCCGGCCCCAGCCGCCCCAGCACGCGAATGGGACGTTCCGTCTCGCCCTGAACGGCGAAGCCGCCACTGGTGTTGATGTTGCTTTCCTGCAGCGCTTGCTCCACTTGCTGCAATGTGACGCCGTACTCCAGCAGGGCTTCGGGATCGACGAGGATCTGGTACTGCTTGCGATCCCCTCCCTGAATAAACACTTCCGCAATACCTGGAATCTTCAGCAGCCGGGGCCGCACCACCCAGTCGGCAATTGTCCGTAATGCCATTGACTGTTCTTCGGCTGTGGGGAACGTCACCGTGTGTACTTTTCCACCGATGGTTACGGAAACCGTCTGTCGCGTCGCATCATCGAGAGACCACTGCGTAGACTCCACCGCAACTGGCTTCCAGGTCTGCGGCTGATGTCGCTGGGTGACCTGCCAGACAGCCAGCTGGGGGACGCCATCGGCGAACACGGTCCGCTCGGCCATGAGCGTGGATTTGGAAAGAGGCGTCAGGTCACCGCCTTGTGGTCCCGGCTGGCGCAGGATGCCAGCGATCACGATCTGTCCCATAATGGAAGCGGTCGGTGTCATCTGCGGCTGGATCCCGTCCGGCAGACTGCTGGCGATCGTGGTCAGCCGTTCCTGAACCGTCTGCCTGGCCGCCCGGACATCGGTCGTCCAGTTGAACTCGACATAGATCACATTCAACCCAGCCGTGGTCTGGCTGCGTACCGCCTCCACACCATTGGCCCCCAGCAGGGCAATCTCGATCGGCTGGGTAACGAGTGTCTCGACTTCTTCCGTGGCCAGTCCCGGACATTCGGTGATGATGACCACCCGAGGCCGATCCAGATCGGGAAAGACATCGATCGGCATTTCGGTGGCGAGGTAGCTGCCGTAAACCAGCAGTGCCAGGCTGATGACCACCACCAGCAGGCGATATTGCAAAGCCAGTCGAATGACGGCATTGAGCATGACAGGTCTCGATCCGGGGGGCAGAGAAGAGATAGGGAAGAACAACCAGTGCCGTCATCCACATCCCCATCAATGGGAGGTGTGTACCGAACCATCGGCGTGGACATGAACGCCCGCAGGGGCTCCCCCGGCGGCCTGGGCCTTAAGAACTCGGTTTAACGAAGCGGCCCCGCTTTGAGCCACATTCACTCCCGGTACGACACTCCCGTCATTGGCAATCACGACGTGAAGTCGATCCTCGTGCAGCACTTGCACCGGACGGCGATTCAGCAGTTCGCCATTCTGCCGAAAGACGTAGGCTTCGGGGCCTTCCCGGACAATCGCTGTCGCGGGCAATACGATCACCTGCGGAAACTCTTCGACCGGCACCTGCATGCGGACTCGCTGTCCCGGGCGGAATCGCCAGACCACAAACGTCCGCCCGGACTTCTCATAGGGGCGCGACTGGTTCGTAAGCGGAATGAAGAAATCGAACGTCCGGCTTTCGCGGTCGATCGAGTTGGCCAGGTGGCGAATCTCAAAAACTTGCTCCAATGGAGGCCAGCGCTCGGCGGCGTCTTCGGCAAACTCGATCTCGACGGGCCAGCTATTCTGGGTCGCCACTTCCAGTGAGGCGGCCTCCCGCTTGAAGGCGTGTCCCTCGACGTAGAGCGAATGGTGGTTGGACAATACTCCCAGCAATTGCCCCGCCTGAACCTGTGTCCCCAGGTCGACCTTCAGCTCCTGCAGTTCGTAGGCCGGGATGGCCGAATCCAGGGCTCCAGGTGTCGTGTCGATCATGGGGACGGCAGTTCCCGTCGTCAGCGAGGCGGGAGCCACCACATCAATCGTCGACACGAATTTCCCTTCGGTCACTTCGCTGAGCTGGGCCGGAGTCAGTCCGCGAGTCAGCAGATCCTGGCGGTATCCCTGAATCGCAGCCTCTTGCCGTCGCAGTTGCTGATCCAACTCAATCAGCCGCGTCTTGGGGATTGCCCCGCTTTCGACAGCCTCCTTGATCCGCGTCTGCTGTTCCTGGATCAGGTCGATTTCGCGAGTGGCGCGGAAGAGTTCCGATTGCGTGTTCTGGATATATTCACTGATGAGTCGCAGCGTAAATAGTCGGTCGCCCGGTCGGACAGTGTCACCAGGGAATGCGGCGATCTGTGTGACGACGCCGACTGCAGGGGCGGTCACGCCGCGATCCGACAGACCCGGTCGATCCACGATCTCGCCGGGGATCAGTACCCGCCTCCAGTACGATTGCAGCGTCACCGGCAGCATCACCAGTCCGAGATTCTTCCGGGCCTGGGGGCTCAGACGCAGGGTTTGGCTGACGGCCGCTCCGGCGACGGATTCGTGGGGATGATCGTGTTCGTCGACCGGCTCCTCGACATCACCGGGACTTGCGGGAGATGTGATCGAACGGCCCCAGTCCTCCAAGCGATCACGATACCGAACCACGAATACTCCGGAGCTGATAATCAGTCCCAGGAGGATCCCCCACTTTAGGAACGAACGAAGTGAGTCAGACATGCGGGCACCTGGGCCTGAAAAAAAGGGAGCCTTGCTTGGCGGGTGCAGCCACTGCACGCATGGCAGTCAGCTGCGGTGAAATCCGGGCCGCGTAAAAACCAATTTCGCAAGGCCCGTAAACGACACACCCGGCCGTCTACACTCGCAATACTTGCGGACGGAGCGCGCGCGGGCCGCCGCATAACTGTCGGTCATCGGCCTCGGAATTCCACGCCGCCATCAGTCCGCGCGTTCCAGAAATTGAATCATCCAGAACCGAGATTTCCCCAGTGACCACCCGCTCGGGAACCATGACGCGGCTGACGGGAAGATGTCCCCATTCACTACTGACGTAGACCACATCGTCTTCGTGATCGACGGGTAATGGAGAATCGTCCGACGGGGGGCCATGCTTCGGCCCATGAGCGTGATGCGCATCAGCCATCCCCCCCCAATGCACATGCGGCTGGCAGTTTGGATTCGGAGATTCCTGGCAAGCGGTCAGTGCATGGCAATGCTGCACCGCCACTCCTTGAAGGAGAAGCTGCATCATCAACCAGAATGCCATGGCCCAACGCATCGCGAGAGAACTCCTGCCGTTATCCTAGCCCTGGAAACCCGGGTGAGCAATAGGTGTTCAAACTGGAATGGAGAAGGTCCCCTGCTTGTGGATGTCATGGGATCATGAGCTTGTCCCTTACCAGCCTGTTAAAGAATGCCGTGGGAACTTCCCGCGTGTACATCAGGAATTTCTGCCGAACCTGCTTTCCGGACGTACGCATGCCTCTGGGAAGCACTGCAAATACTTGACACATCGGCCACCGTTGGCGCAAGATCAGGGCAGTTCGAATCACTGAAAGGTGTAAGCCATGATGCGAGCGGGATTGTGGGCTTGTCTGCTGTGTTTGATCTGCTGCCTGGAAGCCGCAGCACAGTCGGAGATGCGGGAGTGGTCCGATAAGTCGGGCAAGTTCAAAATACAGGGCAAATTCGTGGCCCTTGTCGACGGCAAGGTGACTCTTACCAAGCCCGATGGCAAGAAGCTGGAGATTGCTCTCGACAAGCTGTCGGACAACGACCGGAAGTACGTCGAGGGGATGAATGACAATCCGTTTGAAGCGGGGGCCGCGTCCCCCAGTGACAATCCGTTTGAATCCGGAGCCCAGCTACCTCCCAGGGGCAAAAAGAAGGGCGATGCCTGGATGGCTCCCGATTTTGCCAAGTTACGAAAAGTGGCGGGACTGACTAAGAAGGACAAAAACGTCTGGCAGATGGTTCCCGTGCCGCGAGAGGAGGAACTGGCAGCGAGCGTCGAGCTTCCCAAGTTCAGTTTCCACGAGCGCGTCAGTGGATCGGCCATGTCGCCCAATGGCCACTGGATGGCATTGTCCGTCAATGACCCCTTTGCGGGTTCACGCATCCATCTCGTGAGCCTGAAGGAGGGGCAGCAGGTGGCCTCGGTGGAGATTCCAAAGCCTGAAGACCACAAGGCGATACGGCCTCTATTGCTGGCGGTCAGCCCCGACGGCAAATACATCGTCACGGGCAGCGACCATAACGCCTGGGATCGGGCTGGAGCGATGAAGACGAAGCTGTGGACCGTTGTGGGAACGGAATTGAAACCCTCCATGGAGTGGGCTCCGTTTGACACCGGATCGACGGAGTGGCACCAGCAGGACAAATCGCGCGTGACGTGGGGTGCCTTTACTGACCCCAAACGGTTGTTATTGCAAGCCGATGGCTATGTCGTTTCATGGGACATCACCACTGGGAAATCCCAATATCAGGCGGGACTGAACGCCGACATGATTAAGTTCACGCCCGATGGGAAGTACGCATTGGCCGCCAGTCGGACCACGGTCGGAGTGATGGACATCACGGCGGGCAAGATCCTGTTTTACCGGGACATTAACGCTTCCGGTTCGGTGGATTTGAGTCCCGATGGAACACAGATGCTGGTCCATGGCGGAGAAAATATTGAAATCCTGGATGTGGCCACAGGAGTCTCGAAAAAACAGATCAAGGTTGAACAGCAGGGCCAATCGTTCTGGGCCGGCAACCATCATATCCTGGTGGGTGAGCACGCCTTACTGGATGTGGAAGAAGAATTCGTCTCCTGGAACTACACCGGACAAAAGGCCACGTACACGGCGGGTGGCAAAATCTGGTTTCTAGGTACCGATGACGAGAAAGCCGTACTGCGGGCCGAGAGTCTGCCGCACGCGGCTGCCCTTTCGAAGATCGAAGAAGCCAAACGTGATCCGGCCTTCTTCCTGCTTCAGCCCGGTTCCGCTGTGAACGTTGACGTGCAGGTGCCCGCTGATGGGGAGGCGATTAAGGCGACCTTGATTGCCAAAATCAACGGGGCCGGATTCAAGTACGACCCGGCTGCGGCACTCACCTTTGTCGCGACGAAGACCACCGGCCCTTCCGAAGAAATCTCGGTGCGCGACTTCGGCAGCTTTGGAACGGGCGAGAAGTTCACCTTCACGCCGCAGATTGTCTCGCTGGATCTGATGGAGTCGGGAAAGTCCGTCTGGCAGCGAGCCCGCCGAGGCTATGTGCCGGGGATCTTTGATATCCGACAAGGCGAAACGAAACAAACGGCCCTGCTGAGGTATCAGGATCCCGGAATGAGCTTGTTCGAAAATGTCACATTTCCGAAATTCATCGTCCGCCCCGGCAAAGCCGGGGAGACGACAATCACGACGGAACCGCTGGATTGATACCTGACAGGGGGACCACTATCGGGCGATGAACCCACGTCGTCGCCGGGTGCTGTACTCTTCCAGCGCGGTTTCAATAATCGGCAGGGCATTCTCGCTCGACTGGAAGTCATCGACTTCCACGGCCTTGCCTTCCAGCATTTTGTAGTCCTGGAAGAACCGCCGCAGCATCATCAATCGATGGGCGGGCATCTCTTCGAACTCTCGCATCTGGCTGTATTCGGGGTCGTGCATCGCCACAGCCAGGATCTTGTGATCTTTTTTGCCGTTGTCGATCATCGTCATCAGCCCGATTGCGCGAGCCTGAACCAGTGTCAGCGGTGCCACCGGCTCCTGACACATGACCAGCACATCAAGAGGGTCGTCATCTTCCGCATAAGTCTGCGGAATGAACCCATAGTTTGCCGGGTAGTACACCGCCGAGTACAGCATCCGGTCGAGCTTCAGCAGGCCGGTTTTCTTGTCCAGTTCGTACTTTACGCTCGATCCCATGGGGATCTCGACCACAGCTGTGAATTCCCGTGGAAGGTTCTCGCCGGGGGTAACGTCGTGCCATGGGTGCGTCATCAATCGATCCAGAAAAGGAGCCCGGCACCGTCTCCAAGTGGTACCGCATGCGGCAAATGTAGCTCAGTATCGCCCCGAAACGCGAGACTGGAACGCGAGATGAGAAAACTCTCATCCGACGGGCCCCGGTGAGTCCTGGCGTTGGGAAAGACATTTCAGCGGACTTCCTGGTTCGGTCGCGGCAAAGAGCATGTGTCGGCGGCCCGGAATTCCAGGCTTTCGTTGCATCTATTGCCTCTGATGGGTTGTCCAGTACACTCAGTTCCATGGTCGCGATCACCCGCAGGGA
Organism: Planctomycetota bacterium; assembly: GCA_003671275.1. GTDB lineage: Bacteria > Planctomycetota > Planctomycetia > Planctomycetales > Planctomycetaceae > TH-plancto1. The sequence continues at coordinate 20,703 of QWPB01000073.1, forward strand.
TGGCAAAGGTGATTCCCGCCATTCAACGACGGTAGAAAATGGTCAGGTGGCTCATGCGTGGAACCCCCCCAGATAACATCCCGCGGCGACACATTCTGTCACTGATCGTGGGGGGCTTGACGCTATTTGTGGTGGCTTCGGCGGCCCGTGCCCAGCAGGGCGATGGCACGCTCCGGGGGCATGAAGGGGCGATCTTGATGGGGGTGTTTACACCCGATGGTCAGCGAGCTGTGACCGCCAGCACGGATCAGACGGCCAGGCTTTGGGATCTGAAATCGGGCCTGGTGTTGCGTCCCTTCGATCAGCATACCGGACCGCTGTATTGCTTGGGGGTCAGCCAGTCGGGCAGTACCCTGGTCACCGGGAGCCAGGATAATACCCTGCGGGTCTGGGATCTCCCGCCACTTGTGGCCGCTGAGTCGCTCCCTCTGCTCCCCATGACCGTGCGATGCCTGCAACTGCATCCGGATGGAAATCGGATGCTGGTGGGGGCTGCCGACAAATCGTTTTCAATTCATACACTAGCCCCCGCAACCGGGAACCCTGGTCCTGTCGCACCGCCCGAGATCCGCGCTGGCCACACGGGCGAGGTTTTGGCCATCGGATGTCGCAACGATGGTGTTGCCTATGCGTCGGCGGACTCCACCGGGCAGATCATACTTTGGAATCCGTTCCTGCCGGGCCCGCAACGGACATTGCGGGGGGGCGATTCGCGTGTGAACGCGGTGCGGTTTCCCGCAAACAATCAGCAGTTGGTGACCAGCGGTGATGATGGCGTGATTCGCGTATGGCAGCTGGCGGCGGCGGCACCTCGGTCGCTGCCGGCATTTGCTGCGGAGGTCGTGAAGATCGATCTGCTCACCAATCAGACGCAGGCGGTCATCGTACTGGCAGACCATACGGCGGCAGTCATCAATCTCGCCGACGATACGGTGGCCCGGCATTTCGCGGCAGTTCCCTATGCGATTCGCGAAGTCACCCACGCTCCCGATAACTCCTGGATGGCTTTTGGAGGAGAGACCGGGACGGTGGCTCTGGTGAACCCCGTTGACGGGACATCGAGGGGACAAACCATCGGGCATCTGGGGGCTGTCACCGATTTGGCCTCGCTCAGTGACAACCTTCAATTCGTGACTGCGGGCATGGACGGAACGATCCGGCAGTGGCAACTGCCGCAGGCCGAGACGGTGGCGGCAGGGCACACGGCTCCCACCCGGGGCGTGGTGGCATCCCCCAACGGACAATGGTTTGCCACCATTTCGGATGATAAGACCACGCGGCTGTGGGACTCCCAAGGGGGCGCTCTCCGACAAATGGGAGCCCACGAGCAACCCTTGCGAGCCGTGGCCGTGCGGGATGATGCCGCCCTGTTGGCGACTGGCGATTTGGGAGGAGATGTCTGGTTATGGAATCCCGCCGATGGTAGTCCGCAGGGTGTTGTGGCGGCCCATCCCGGAGGCGTGACAGCCCTGACTTTCTCCACGGATCGCGCCCAGTTGATAACGACCGGGGCTGACCAGAAGGTCCGGGCATGGAAACTACCACTTCCCGCCAAGAAGCCCGGTGAGGGAGAGCCTCCTCCGCAGCCCGTTTGGGAATATCTGATTCCTGGTGGCCGCCTTGCCACGAGCCTGGTCACTCTCGCGGCAGATCAGGGTTATGCCGGGGTGCAGGGTGGGGTTGGAGAGTTGCTGCGACTGAAGCCTGATGGCACAGCGGTGACTCCTGCGCCAGCCGCCGCACGCCCCCTAAAGTCATTGAGTGTCTCCGGGGATGGCCAGCAATGGCTAGGTGTGGATGACCAGGGGTTGGCCACCGTGTGGAGTGCCCAGGGAGCGCTGGTTCGCACTCTTCCGCTGGGAGTGAATGTCAGTACTGCCCGTTTTAAGCCCGACGGGACCGCACTGATTGTCGCTGACGCCTTGCCCAGAGTTCGTATCTGTGATGCGGTTACCGGGCTCACGCAGGAGGAAATCACGACATCGATTCCGCTGACCGATGCCATCTGGGTCGCGGCGGAATTCACACAGCTGGCGGGGGTGGGAGATGCCGTTCACCCGATCGTGATTCGGCGGGCATTGCGAAGGATATTTGCCGAGGCCCCCGTCCCCAATACGCCACCAGCTGTTCCTGTGCCGATCATGCAACTGGCGGTTGTCGGTGACCAGCAGCATCTGCTCGCCGCCCGCCAGAATGGTGCTATTGAACAGTGGCGAATAACCGATGGCAGCCTTGTTCGACGATTCGATACCGGGGCTGTGACAATGGTCGATCTGCCTCTCACTGCGCATGGACAGCTCGTTGCTGGGCTCGGTGCCGATCAGAAGCTCCGGCTCTGGAACTGGAGCGATGGGCTGCTGGCTAAGACGATCGAATTGGGAGTGGCGGCGACCAGTCTCACGCTTTCGCCGGACAACACGCGAGCTGCTACCGCGCACACAGACGGTAAGATCCGAGTCTGGGGGATTCCCGGCGGACAACTGCTGGAAACCCTGGAAGGGCATCAGGGGGCAGCCAGCTGCGCCCGGTTTCTCAGCGACAGCCGTACCCTGATTACGGGCTCTGCTGACAAGACGGTCCGGGTGGCCACAAGCACGGCCTTGCAGGGCTTTGCCGTGAGTCCCGGTCCCTTGCCGCCGTCGGTGCTGTACAACGGAGGCACGCACGCGATCACGGGACGTAACGCGAGTGAGGTCGTGATGCTGGATCTCAGCACCGGGGCCGAAACTCGCGTGTTTCGAGTGAAGTTGCCAATGCCCGCATTAGCCGCCGCCATCAATCCGGGCGAGGCCGTTCCGGTAACCTATACGGCGTTTCAGCCAACGGCGGTTGCCAGTCGGGTGGATAATCAACGTGTCGCCGCAGGAACAAAAACGGGAGAACTGTACCTCTGGAATGCCAACAACGGGGACGAACTGATGGCCACCTTCGCCCTGGCCGCTCCGGTCTCGGCGGTGGCTTTCAGCGCCGATAATCAGAAGCTGGCGGCCGCGACGGCTGATGGCCGGGTGCGGATTTATGGTCCCTCGATTCCCGGAGTCCAGCCACCTCGCGAGTGGACCTTGTGGCAAGAAACACAGATGGCTACCCCTGTCACGGATCTGGCTTTTTCGGCGGATAGTCAGAGTTTTTGGGCGGGGCTTGAAAATGGAGCCACAGAACGCTGGCCGGTCGCGGCCCCCGGTCCGATCCGGCAGTATAATCATGGTGGTCCCGTCTACGGAGTGGCCATCAACGGAAGCGGCAAGGTTGTGGTTTCATGTAGCACCGACCAGACGGTTCGCGTCTGGGACAATGTCACCGGGCAGCAGAAGTTCCAACTCAATGGACACGAAGGGGCGGTTCACGCGGTTGCCATGAGCCGCGATGAAACATTCGCCATCTCCTCGGGAGCCGACGGCACCTTGCGGCTCTGGGACATTGTCGGGGGACGCCAGCTCAAGGAGTTGGTCCGTTACAGCTCAACCATGTATTCCGTCGCCATTCATCCCCAGGGGCAATTCATCGCGGCGGCAGGAGCCGATCGCAAGGTTCATCTGCTTGATATGATCGCGGGCACTGAGGTGCGGACGCTGACGGGTCATACCGACTATATCCACAGTGTTCAGTTCAGCCCGGACGGCACCAAACTGGTGTCGTATGGGTACGCGGGACATCTTAAAGTCTGGCGAACGGCGGATGGCGTCCTGCTTCATGAGTCTCGCCAGGGCCAGATTGGCAACTATGCCGCGTTCTCACCGGACGGGATGCAACTACTCCTCAGCGGGGGGGATGGTCTGGCCCGCACGATCGTGGCCCCCTGACAGTGTGCTCAACGATTCGGATGAATATGCCAGGATATGCATCAAAAATATTGCATATCACCTCGCCAATCGTGAGAATCCCATGATGCCGTTCAATGTCGGGGAGAGTGTTCGGATGGCGATTCGCATGCTGACGTGGCTAGCCGTGGCTCTCGGGTTAAGCGGGTATTGTCCTTCAGGGCTCTGGGCCGCTCCTCCGGGACTGGGCCCTCGGGGAGACCTCGTCAAGATTGAAATTGAACCAGCGGGGGGGGCCAGCCTGATCGGAAGCGGGGCTCGCAAACAGCTTGTCGTGACCGGGCATTATGCCACAGGACAGAAGCACGATCTGACCCATGAGGTGGCATACACTGTCGACGCTGGTCAGGTGCTGACGGTCAATGCCGAAGGGCTCGTGTCGCCACACAGTGACGGCGAGGCCACAATCACCGCTCGCGAGCCGGGGGGAAAGACGACGACACTAAAACTCACGTCCGCTCGCTGCCAGGAAGAACTGCCGGTCAATTTCGAGAACGAAATCGTTCCGATCTTCACCAAGCTGGGCTGTAACGCGGGGGGCTGTCACGGGAAGTCTGATGGCCAGAACGGCTTTAAGCTGTCGCTGTTGGGGTTCTATCCGAAGGAGGATTATGAGTTCCTCGTCCACGAAGATCGGGGACGACGAATTTTCCCAGCCGATCCGGACTATAGCTTGTTGCTGCAGAAGCCAGCCAATGTCCTGCCGCACGGGGGCGGGCGACGCATGTCGCCCGGAACATTGGAATGGGACTTGGTCTCCCGCTGGATTCGTCAGGGAACACCCTATGGTTCCGACACGGACCCCAAGATTGTCCGCATCGAGGTGGTACCGCCCGTGAGGGAAATGCAGTTGGGCTCGCAACAGCAACTGTCGGTGATTGCCCATTACAGCGATGCCAGTCTGCGGGATGTCACCCGCTTGTCATCCTATGAGGCCAACCATGTGGAGATGGCTGCGGCGACCAGTACCGGACGGATCACCGTCGAGCAGATCCCTGGCGAAGTGGCGATCATGGTCCGTTTTGGTGGCGAGGTGGGTGTCTTCCGGGCGATCATCCCGCAGGGGCTGCCCGTCCCCGTAACTCCCCCCGAGAAGAACTTCATTGACACGCTCGTTTTCGGTCGGCTGAAGCAGCTGGGGATTCCCCCCGCTCCGTTGTGTAATGATCTGACCTTCATCCGCCGGGCGACGATTGACATTACGGGGCGATTCCCCACCTCGGATGAGATTGCCCAGTTTCAGGCTGACACCAGCCCCACGAAGCGGGATGGACTGGTTAACCGGCTCGTGGATTCACCGGGGTATGCCGACTACTTCGCGAATAAGTGGGCGTCTGTGCTGCGGAATAAACGCCGCAACGGGAACGACATTGCCTACACCTATCGCTTCCACCGATGGATTCGCAGCGCCCTCAGTGAGAACATGCCTTACGATCAGTTCGTACGTGGCGTACTCACGGCGACGGGTGATCCCGAAACTCATCCGCCTGCGGCCTGGTACCGCGAGGTCAACACCTCGACCGCCCAGATGGAAGACACGGCCCAGTTATTCCTCGGGATGCGGTTGGCCTGTGCCAAGTGTCATCACCACCCGTTCGAGCGATGGAGCCAGCAGGACTACTATGGCTTCGAGGCATTTTTCACCCAGGTGGGGCTGAAGAACAGCAAGTACAACCAGCAGGTCAACCTGCCCGACATGGTCTATTTGAAAGGGAACGCCCCCAAGTCGCGTAACCCGCGCACGGGGCTGGAGGTCTTGCCCGCGGGGCTCGGTGGAAAGACGCTCGAGGTGGCCGGGTATGAGGACGCCCGACATCTCCTCGTCGACTGGATGGCAGCCAGTGATAACCCGTTCTTCGCGAAGGCCCTCGTCAATCGCTACTGGAAACATTTCCTCGGAAAGGGGATTGTCGACCCGGAAGATGACCTGCGGGTGACCAATCCCCCCTCGAACCCGGAATTGCTCGATGCGTTGGCCAAGCAGTTTATCGACAGCCGGTTCGACTTGAAGACTCTCGTGCGGACGATCTGTCAATCGAATGTCTATCAGCTCAGCTCGGAGCCCAGCGATGCGAACATCGACGACAAACAGAACTTCTCAAGGTTCTACCCGCGAAGGCTCTCTGCCGAGGTTCTCTACGACGCGGTCAATGCCGTGGCTCAGACTCCTTCGAACTTCGGGGGGGTCCCCGAGGGAACCGCAGCTGTCCAGCTTCCCGATAACGGATTCAATAATTACTTTCTGCAGGTTTTCGGCAAGCCCGAGGCCGAGAGTGCTTGCGAGTGTGAGCGATCCGTCGAGGCCAACTTGTCACAGTCGCTGCACCTCTTGAACTCCAGCGATATCCAGGGGCGGCTGCAAAGTGGTACAGGCCGGGCAGCGAAGTTTGCCCGTGAAGCTGAGCGTCCCAGTGTTGAGAAGATTCGCGAACTTTATCTGGTGGCGATGACCCGCGAACCGACTCCAGACGAGATCGCGTTTCTGCTGACACAGGTGGCGGAATATCCGAACCCGCAGCAAGCCTGGGAAGATGTGCTGTGGGCGGTGTTCAATGCGAAAGAGTTCCAGTTTGTGAGGTAAACGATGTATTTGGGTAAAACCATCACTCCCCCGCGAGCCGCCGTCCGTCTCCCTGGTGTGCCAGCGGGAGTCGGCTTCTGGATCGACACGGATCTGCCTGGAACTGCGATCCGGAACTCGGCTGCGGGTGGCATCGCCGGAATGGTTGTCTTGGGGCTCTTGTTTCTTGTTCTGATCGGTTCCTCTGGATTCGCACAACTTCCAGCCACACGACTCGATGGACTTTTTCCTGCGGGCGGGGCCCCGGGCGCGACGGTCGAGGTCACGATCTCCGGACTCGATCTCGACGATGTCGACCGGTTGCAGTTCTCGCATGAAGGGATCAAAGCCACTCGCAAGATGGCTGATCCAACGAAGTTTGATGACGGACCTCAGCCAGTCGAAAATGTCTTCGTGATCACGGTGGACGGCAACGTGCCGCCCGCGAACTATGAGATTCGCGTTCAGGGGAAGTACGGCCTGTCGAATCCGCGTACGTTCGTGGTGGGTTCGTTGCCTGAAGTGATCGAAAGGGAACCCAACGGAGGCAATGACATCCCCGCGTGGGTTGAGATCACCGACGCTGCCGGACAGAAGACGAAACAGAATCCCGCTGTCGAAGTGTCCCTCCCGTCCACGGTGAATGGGCAAGCGGTCAACGGTCCCGATGTGGACTGGTATCGGTTCGCGGGGACGGTCGGACAACGCGTACTGATCGATGGTTATGCCCGCCGCATTGATTCTCGCATGGATCTGGTGGTGACCGTCGTGGATGCGGCCGGTCGGGTTCTCGGAAACAGCCAGCCGGGGCCGTCCGGTGACCCGCTGGTGGACGTGACCTTGCCTGCGAGTGGGGAGTACTTCGTCAAGGCTCACGATGCGCTCTATCAGCAGGGGCCCGGCTATTACTACCGGCTCAAACTCGGGGTGCTTCCCCACCTCGATTTCGTCTTTCCGCCCGCGGGGCTTCCCGGATCGAACGAGGAGTATACGCTTTACGGGCGCAATCTCCCCGGCGGTCAGGCCAGTCCCTATCAACTCGGCGGGCGACCGATCGAGATGGTCAAGCTCCGCATCCCGATGCCGGGAGATGTGATCGACCGACTCAGCTTCACCTCGCGGCTCGACCCGCACGCCAGCAGTGTTGATGGGATCGAACATCGGGTAACCAGCGGAAATCAGGTCTCAAATCCGGTCCTCATCACGGCAGCTTCGGCCCCGGTGGTGGTTGAACAGGCCAACGACGCCCCTGCCACGGCCCAGACGCTGAAGCTTCCTTGTGAAGTGGCCGGGCAGTTCTATCCGCAGCGGGATGTCGACTGGTATCAGTTCGAGGCCAAGGCCGGGGAAAAGTGGGCCATCGATCTGGTCTCGCAACGGCTGAATATTCCGAGCGATCCCTCGCTGCTGGTTCAACGGGTCGCGATGGATGCTACCGGGAAGCCGCAAGTCACCGATATCGTCTTTCTCGATGATGTGTCGGAACTGAACGTGAATAACAAAACTCACCGCCACGAATTCGACAACCGCTCGTCCGATCCGGTGTACCTGTTTACGGTTCCCGCAGATGGGATCTATCGCATTATGGTCCGCGACAGCAGCAGTTCGGTCCGTAGCGATCCGCGACTGGTTTACCGTCTGGCCATCCGTCAACCGGCACCGGACTATCGCCTCGTCGCCGTGCCGGGTGAGTCGGTGGCCTCACTCATGCTCCGTAAGGGAGGTCGTGAGGTCGTGCGAGTTTATGCCGACCGCCGTGATGGTTTCACGGGAGACATTCGCGTGACCGCCACGGGCCTGCCACCCGGTGTGACCACCGAGGAGATTACAATTGGCTCCGGGAACATTGTCGGGACTTTCGTGCTGACCGCCACCGAGGCCGCTCCGGTGGGCATCGGAACATTGCAGGTCACATCGAAGTCCACGATCAACGGACAAGAGGTGACTCGCAAGGCTCGTTATGGTGCGGCGCTGGCTCCCTATCAGTTCGCTCAGCCGCAATCGAACATCGCCAACGTGTCCGCACGACTGGTCGAGCGAATTCAAGTCTGCGTTACGGACGCGGAACTCTCTCCCCAGATGCTGACGCTCGGGGATGGAAAGCTGATCGAAACGGCTCGGGGAGGCATTGTGAAACTGCCGTACCAGCTCAAGAGCCAAGAGGGCGTGGGTGGCAACCTGATTGGATTCCCGATCGATTACCCGCCGATGGCCAACGTTCCGCAGGTGAGCATCGGGGCGGCAGCGGCAGGAGAATTCCAGTTGAGCCTGACGGCTCAAACTCCCCCAGGGACATATACGTTCTATCTGGCGGGGTTCAATCAGGGACTCCAGTACAAGCGTAACCCGGAAGCCGCTGTGAAGGCCAAGGCGAGACAGGAGCGGATCGGCAAGATCCTGATGGAGGCTCAGACGACCGCTCAGACCACCCAAACCACCGCTCAGACGAAGCAGACGGAACTCACCGCTGCGAATGCTGTCTTCACACAGGCGACCACTCTGAAGCAAACCGCCGATCAGATGCTGGCCCCATTGACCGACGCCCACAAGCTGGCCGAAGCGGCCTTGGCCCAGAAGCAGGAACTGGCAAAGGCCAGCCCGACGGATGAGAACCTGAAGGCGGAGGTCGTCAAGGCTCAGGCCGCTCTCGACGATGCCGCAAAAAAGCTCAAAGAGGCGCAGACCGCCGCCGAAGAAGCCGCCAAAAAACTCGATGAGGCGACCACGCTCCAGAAAGCCGCGATGGATGCCAAGACATTGGCCGACACTCAGCTCACGATGGCCCAGCAGTTCCAGCAACTGGCCCAGCAGGAGAAACAGCGGGCCGATCAGATTGCCACTCAGAGACAAAATGAAGCCAACCCACGGGGGTTTAATGTCAACGTCCCGTCGAACTCCATAACGATCAAAATCGATGAGTTTCCAATCAAGGTGGACGCCTTGCAGGAAGCCGCATCGATCAAGCAGGGGGATAAAATCGAGATCCCCGTGAAGATTACCCGGCTTTACGGCCTCACCACAGCGATCAGCATCCAGACGCAACCGCTTGGCAGTCTGGGGGGAGTCAGCTTCAGCAGCGTCAACATTCCTGACAATCAGCTGGACGCGAAGTTCGAAATTGCAGCCGCCGCGAATGCCACCGTGGGGGATCATACCGCGACGGTGCGACTGGTGATGAACTTCAACGGACAGCAGTTGATCCTGGAGCGACCGCTCAAGCTGACGGTGATCGAAGTGAAGCCCACCACGTGAGCGGTCCACGTTCCATGATTTCGGTCGGCCTGGTTCAACTCGGATCGCGAGCCGATCGGTCAGGCCGAAATGTCTGTCCCGGTCGTCCTTAACTGGAGTTGCAAGGCTTCAGTCGTTCGCCGGAATTCGGATGACTTCCGCTAAGGATTCCCCTGCATTACACCGGGCTCGGAAAGTCCGCCCCTGTTCGTCGACGCCACATGGGACCAAGCATGCTTTCTCGTTCTCTGATGTCCCTGATGCTGGTGGCTCTGTCTCTTCCCGTAGTGGCTGCGCCGATCCCGATTGACCTCATTCAGCGGACCGAACCTGTCTCTTTCGAGCGGGACATCCTGCCGATCCTGCAGCGGAACTGTCTCGCGTGCCATTCGGCCAGTCAAAAAGATGGCGATCTGATTCTCGAATCGCCTCGTTCAATCCTCACAGGAGGAGATGGCGGTCCCGCCGCCGTGGCCGGAAACGGAGCCGAGAGCCTGATTCTCAAGGTGGCCGCGCACCAGATCGAGAACAAGGTGATGCCTCCTGCGGGGAATGATGTGGCTGCCAAGCCCCTGACATCTCAGGAGTTGGGGTTGCTCAAACTGTGGATCGATCAGGGGGCAATCGGGACCGGCGGCGTGGATGCCCTCTCACCACAGAAGTGGCAACCACTTCCCCTGGGCATCAACCCGGTACAGGCGATCGCACTCACGGACGATGGGCAACTCATTGCCGCCAGTCGGGCGAACCAGATATTCCTCTATCACGGTCCGACCGGGGCGCTGATCACGCGGTTGACCGACCCGGCCCTGAAGGCCTTTCTGTCGCCGCCCACTCCGAATGCCGCCCCGGTTGAGGTTCATGGGATCGCTCACCGCGACCTGGTTCAGTCACTGGCCTTCAACATGGATGGAGATCTGCTGGCCTCGGGCAGCTACCGTGAGGTCAAGCTCTGGCGGCGTCCGCGCGATGTGAGCCGCTGGTCCGTGGCCCTGGGCGGAAAAGGGGGCACGGCCACCATCAGTCCTGACAGATCATGGATGGCCATCGCCACCGACTTAAAGGAGGTTCGCCTGCTGCGAACGTCCGATGGTCAGCCCGGTCCGATCCTCACTGGACATACCGATGCGATTACCGGTCTGCGGTTCAGTCGCGATGGGGGAAGGCTCTTTTCCTCATCGCTGGATCAGACCGTTCGACAGTGGGATGTCTCCCGGGGAGTGCAGGTCAATCAGATGGCCACCCCCTCTCCCATTCACGCTCTTGAACTGGTCGATGCCGAACCTCCGACAGACCAAATGCCGCATCCGTCCCAGCTGGTCGTTACGGGACACACGGACAACCTGCTGCGAGTCTGGAAACCGATCCATGAAACGCCTTTGATCAGTCCCTTGTCTTATATCGAGCGAGCCGTGGTCAGTTCGGATGGGCGGCTGCTGGCGATCACGGACCCGACGGGACTGGTACGAATTGTGTCGCTCGTCGAGGGTTCGACGCTGGGGCATGAGTTGACCAGCTGGCGTGTACCCCGAGGTGTCACGGCCATGACATTCATCCAACCCGCCTCCCTCGTGGCAGGGGATCCAGCGGCAGCGGGTATTGAGACGCCCATTCAAGGACACCTGTTAGCAACGGGGGCAACGGATGGCGCGATTCGCCTGTGGAGCCTGCCCGACCATGCACTCCTTCACGAATGGCGTGGCGACGCTACGGCGGTGACCGCGCTGGCCAGCGATGCCAGCGGGAAGCTGCTGACGAGCGGGCTGGCCAGCGGAGCGATGACGCAATGGGATCTGGGACAGCTGCTGGCACCAGTCACCCCTGAGACCAGTCCGGTTCAGGACACGCAGTCACCGATTTCGATCACAGCGTTGAGCCCCTCCCGCAAGTTGCTCGCGTTTGTCGGAGTGAAGGATGGCCAGCCCGCCGTGCTGATCCGGAACATCGAGACTCATCAGCTCATCGCCACCATGACCGGCCATACGGGGGCGATCCGCTCGATTGCGTTCTCGGCCAACGAAGCGGTCCTCGTGAGCGGCGGCGAAGATAAAACGATCCGGCGTTGGAACCTGCAAACTCCCGCTCAGCCGAACATGGGTTTGATCGAGAACCTACCCGCCACGGTGACTGCTGTGGCGGCGAGTGTTGATGGATCGCAAATCCTTGCCGGATTCGCCGACAACGCTTTGCGGCTCTACAACCCCCAGGGAACCACTCTCCAGGAACAGACCATCAGGGAGTTTGCGGGGCATACCGGACCGATTCTGGCTGCCAGTTTTTTCAATGGACAGCCGTACTCGATTGCCGCCGACCGGATCGTGCGGTTTTTCAACGCCGCTGACGGCGCCCAGACACGAGTGATCAATCTGCCGGTGGCGATGACAGCGCTTACTGTCTCGCACGATGGGACACGGATGGCCTTTGCGGGAGACGACAAGCAGATTCGCATCATTCAAACCGACAATGGAGCAGTATTGCAGTCCCTGCTGCCCCTCACACAACCAGCTGCTGCAATCAGTTTTTCACCGGACCTGCAGCAACTGGCCGTTCTGGCCAGTGGCGGCGAAGTGTCGGTCTGGAATCTCACCACGGCGACATTGCGGGAAGCTTCCGTCCAGCCGAATCTGTCGACCGTGCTTTTCGCCAGCGATGCCATCGGGTTGTTAACGGGCGATCTGCAAGGGCGAATGGCCCAGCGTCCCGGTCGTTATCAACGGAGCTTTGAGGGGAACGTCCAGCCGGTTACTGACATGCTCTATCACCCCAACGGGCAAATGCTGGTTATGACAGCTGCGGACGGTTCGCTGAAAGGTTACACCACCTTGACGGGGCAGGCCGCATTTGCAACGGGACATGGGGCCGCCGTCCACGACCTGGCAATATCGGCGGACGGTAGCCTGCTTGCGACGGCGGGTGAGAATATGCAGGTGCGTCTGTGGAACACCAGCGGGGGAGCCGCCGGACCACAACAAATCGCAGGTTTCACTGGACCGGTGACGCGGGTGGCCTTCTCCAGTTCAGGCACCCAGGTGATGGCCAGTTCTACAGGAGAAACACCCGCTACGGCCCTGTTCGATGGCCAGTCCGGGCAGCTGTTGGAAAAAATCCACTCAGACGGAAGTCCGCTACTGGGGCTGGTTCCCCGTTCCCTGATGGCGGGTGTTGATCCGGCCATGCAGCAGACTCGCTCTCTGCTCGTTACCGCCCAGGGGCTGTATCGCTGGGAGAGTTCGTGGGTCCGTTCCATTCCCGGTCACGCGGGGGCGGTCACAGCGTTGACCCCGGTTCCCGCGAACCCGCGGCAGGTCTACTCCGGCAGCCTCGATGGAACGATCCGCCGCTGGAATCTCGACAATGGCCAGACATTACAGCAGTTCAACCACGGCGGGCCGGTCCTCTCGGTCGCCGTCGACCCGCGAGGAGAACGCCTGGCCTCCGCCAGTGACAACCACACGTCCAAGCTGTTTCGGATGGATGGTCAGCAGATTGCGGAACTGCGAGGAGACATCCGCCGCCGCGTGGCTCAGACGCGGGCCCAGCAACAGCTCGATGCCTCAAATGCCCGTCTCAATATCGTGAAGCAGCTTCTGCAACAGGCCGAGCAGGACTTACCAATCAAGACGACCGCCGAGATGACGCTAACGACCAGCCTGACCGCTGCCAGTCTGGATGTAACCACCAAGCAGGCCGCCTTCGACAAGGCCAAGGCCGACAAGACCGTGGCTGAAGCTGCGGCAATCCAGGCGTCCGCCAACTCGAAGACCGCCCAGATGGCAAAGGAGACCGCCGAACTAGCGGTCAAGGATGCGGTCGCCATTATGCAGACGGCCCAGGCCAAAATGCAGCGATTGCAACAAGTCGCCGCCATCGACACAAAGAACGAAGAGCTGAAGAAGCTGGTCGCCGCCGCGATGCAAGACCTGACGACCTGTCAGCAGAAGTCTGAGGCTGCGACTGCCGCCGTGACCGCCCCCACCCAGGCGGCGCAGCAGATGGCCACACTGGCCAACGAGGCGGCACAGAAAGTGACTCAGGCACAGAAGCCGTTCATCGATGCCGCTGCGGCGTTGAAGACCTCGCAGATGAATCAGAACCTCCTCGCCCAGCAGCAGGCCCTTGCCGCCAGAGAACTGAAGCTGGCCACGGATTTGGTTCCCCTGCGCAAAGCCGCTGTCACGCGGGACGAGGCGGTCCAGGTCGCGGCCCAGCAGGCCGTCACCGCTGCGGGAACAATCGCGAACGAGGCCGATCTGGCGATCCGTTCGATCACGTTTGCCCCGGATGGCCAATTGCTGCTGACTTCCGGGGACTTCGTGAATGCTCATTTGTGGGATGGAACAACCGGCGGTGGGATCGCGGCCTTCGCGGGGCACACGGGAAAGATTGCCACGGCTCTGTTCGTGAACGCCGCAACGTTCATCACGATCAGTGATGATCAGACGGCCCGCTGTTGGGAAGTGAATCCGGGCTGGAAGCTGGAACGAGTGCTGGGCTCGGTCGATGATCCCAATCAGATCATCCATCGGGTGAATGCCGTTGACTTCTCGGTGGACTCGACGCAATTGCTGGTGGCGGGTGGTGTCCCCTCGCGAACGGGTGAACTGGCGATCTTCCGAGTGACCGATGGCGTGCGGACCCTGCATCTGCCCGCAGCACACAACGATGCGATCTATGCCGCGAAGTTCTCCCCGGATGGTACCCGCATCGCCTCCGGAGGAGCGGACAAGTATCTGCGAACCTTCGACATCGCTTCGGCTCAGCCACTCCGGCGATTCGAGGGGCACACGAATTATGTGCTGGGAGTCGACTGGAAAGGGGACGGCCAGACCCTCGTTAGTGCAGGTGCCGACAATGTTGTCAAAGTCTGGGAGGCCGAAACGGCCGATCAGAAACTGACGATCGAGAACCAGTTCACACGCCATGTCACAGCCATCCAGTACATTGGTGAGACCGACAGCGTCGTGACCGCTTGTGGCGACAAACTGGTGCGGATGCACAACGCGTCGAATGGCGGGCTGGAACGGAACTTCGGTGAGATCCAGGCATGGTTGCACTGCGTGGCTTGTACGCCTGACCGCCTGACAGTCGCGGCAGGGGATGCCCATGGCGGCGTGCTGGTCTGGAACGGGCAGACCGGACAATGGATTCGGACACTCATGCCGCCCCTCTCCATGCCAGGTAAGCCCGCAAGCCCTGTCAACCGGGCCCCTTGATGCATCGCACGGGTCGGTTCATCCAATTTCATGAACAACGTCGCGATACTTTCTGGCTGGTTTGACCCGTTCCCTGCCAAGGACTAACATACTTATTCGCCATGGTGAGTCCCCAAAACTCACCACAGCGAACAGCGTTGTCACTCCGGTGACGACATCGGGCTGTAGCGCAGCTTGGCTAGCGCGCTTGCTTGGGGTGCAAGAGGTCGTGGGTTCAAATCCCGCCAGCCCGACTCAACTGGATTTGAGGCCGTTTGACGAGTTCGTCAAACGGCTTTCTCGTTTCTAGGACTAGAGTTACGTCGCCGAGGACTCGGTTCAAAGATACGGTTACGAGGATGCGCCGTTTTTCGAGCATCTTTGAACCGCGCCAGATTTCGG
>QWPB01000114.1 GCA_003671275.1 Planctomycetota bacterium
CCAGCAAATAGAGAGACGCTTCATTTTTGGACTTGTAGACATCAAACCGCAAACAGCCTGGCTCGGCCCGCGACAGCCGACCCTGCTCGCGGAGCAGGGCTCCGACTTTGTCGATATCCACGGCGTCTTTGACTCGAAGATGAATGTTCAAGTAGATCATGCGAGGGAAATCCTCAGTACGGTGTGAATGTGGACGGATCGATGTTCTACCAGACCGTCTGCTCTCCTGCATCAGAGTGCCGCGTGGCAAAATGCAGCAGCCCTGATCGAGGCTATGTTTTTTGAGGGGGATAAAAACGAAAGCGTCCCCAGAAACAATCCAGGGACGCTTGTCGTGGAGCCATTGAGCGAGTGCGGGCCAACCCCCGCTCGGGCTCTGAAAAGGTAATAGGCATTCGCTGTGCCGCTTTTTATCCGCACGTTGACTTTTCGCCATAACTGATTTTTTCAATTGTAGATATGAATTGTTTCTTTTTTTCACCACGAAAAAATCGGGGGGCGAGAGGGGATCGTATGGGTGAAATGATTCATCGCACTTTGCGACGCTGTAGCAAACTAGACCACTGCGGGGGCCAATGCGTGAAGAAACTGTGAAATCATCGTTTGAACACTGATTTTTTGTTGACATCGTGGTACAGGAAATGCATAACCCCTCTGTGGATTTGTTCCCGGTTTGTACCGTGTCAGAAGACCGGGGGATTTTCTTGGATTGCCGGCTGGATTTCATACCTCCCCAAGGCACGGTTGGCCCCGCGTGATCTTTCACGCGGGGCTTTTTTCATGGGATTGGCTAAAAGAGGAAGCCCTCATCACCCAGAGTCTCGGAGACCGCTTCTCAACCTTCCGGATGTGCTATGTCGCTGCCAGATGGGTGTTCGGTATTCTTTCGGTGGGAAGTTCCTCACCGTTGCGGATAATGCCGATGCCCCGTTGGACTGTGCTTACGATCTGGGCTGGACTGAGCCTGTGGCCAGCGATTAGAGCGGAGGACGTAACCCCTTTACGACAACGCCCCCCGGCTCCGCCGGGAGTACAGCGGATCTGTCCGCTGGTGGTATCGCCTGAGAACGTTCGACCGCATGTCGAATACCTGGCAAGTGAAGAACTCGCCGGGCGGCGAGGAGATGGTGGATTTCAAGCGGGCGAGTATGTGGCACTGAAGCTGAAAGAGGCCGGTGCTGAGCCGCTGTTTGATGGGGATTACTTTCAGCCAATCCCCGGTGCCGCTCTTCCGAACGGTGAGATTCCCATCATTGGCCGCAACGTGGGAGCCGTAATTCGCGGGAGCGACCCGCGGTTACAGCACGAGTATATTCTGATTGGGGCTCACTACGATCATCTGGGACGACGCGGTGGAGTGATTCACCCGGGAGCGGACGACAACGCGAGCGGAGTGGCCATGCTGCTGGAGGCTGGGCGGTACTTTTCTCAACGGACACAGCGTTCGCGACGAAGTATTGCCCTGGTGGCCTTCGATTTGGAAGAGGAGCTGCTTTACGGTTCTCGTTGGTACGCCGCCCACCCGGCGGTCCCGCTTTCGCAGACGCGCGTGATGATCGCGGCGGACATGATCAGCCGCTCACTGGGCAATCTTCCGTTGCCAGCTGTATTTGTACTGGGCTCCGAACATGCGCCCGAACTGCGGGAGCACCTGACCCACGTCGGGGTTCCGCAAGGCTTGCAGGTCGCCCGCCTGGGAGTGGATTTTGTGGGGACGCGGAGTGACTATGGTCCGTTTCGGGATCGCGGGGTGCCGTTCCTGTTTTTCTCGACGGGGGAGCACCCGGATTACCACACGCAACAAGACACGGCGGACCGCGCGGACTACGAGAAGTTGGCGCGGGTAACGAGCCTGATTCTGCGATTGGTCGAGCGATTGAGCAACACCCCGCATCCGGCCACCTGGGCCGCCGATTCACCGCCGGACATGGAAGAACCTCAGGTCATGCTGCGAATCACGCAGTTGCTGCTTCAGGAAGAAGCCGCAGGACGAATGAAGCTGTCGCCCACGACGCGGTTCATCGCGAATCAGACGTTGGCAAAAGTGGGATATATCGTGCAACGTGGGACGATCAGCCGGGATGAGCGTGCATGGCTGCGACGTAGTGCCCAGTATTTGTTGATCAGTGCGTTCTGAAGCGGCAGGGCGCGGGAAGCCGTTGTGGCGGCAAGATTTTCCGATCTGGATCGGGGGATTCGAATTGCGGTCGACGTTGATTGCGTCACTGACAGATCCCACCTAGAATATGGGATTCCCACTGACTCAAGGTCTCGGAGAGAGAGATGGTCCAGCGTCCAGCCACCAAGGCAAAGATCGCCAAGAAACTGAAGCGATGCACGAAGTGCAACGCCCTCGTCAGCTATCGCTCACGCTGCAAGAAGTGCAGCAAGCTCGTCAGTTAACCCCTGACTAGGGAGCGAGTTGCAATGAGTGCTGAGGCCCGTCTGAAAGAACTCGGATTGATTCTACCCCCGGTTCCCAAACCGGGTGGAATCTATAAGCCGATCGTTCAGGTCGGTCAGTTGATTTATGTATCGGGACACGGCCCGCTGCTAACCGATGGATCATTGATTACCGGCAAGGTTGGTCGGGATCTGACTCTTGAGCAGGGTTACGAAGCGGCGCGCGCTGTCGGTTTAACGCTGCTCGCCACCGTTCGGCAACAACTCGGTTCGCTCGACCGAATTCAGCGAACGATTAAAACCCTGGGAATGGTTAATTCCACACCCGATTTTGACCGGCACCCGGCTGTCATCAATGGTTTCAGTCAATTGCTGATCGACCTGTACGGTGAGGACGGGATCGGGGCCCGAAGTGCGGTAGGAATGGGATCGCTTCCCGGGAATATCGCTGTGGAAGTGGAAGCCATCTTTGAGCTGAAGGTTTAAGGCTGGTTCGCCCCTGAGATTTCAGGTTCGCCGGTTCCACCGGAATGCGCTACTGTTCGGTTTCAATCGTGGATTGGCGCCCAGCGGCGGATTTTCACGATGACGAATTATCACCACGGTTTTGGGTGGAATCCTGATTTTTCCGGAATAGGATAGGCGTTTCTGGTGTCCTACTCTCGTGTCCCACTTACGAAAACATGGTCGGTGCATGTCGCACTGATCCCGATGGACATCACTTGAAAGGCGACTCTCATGAAGCGTTTGACGACTCTGGCACTGGTTCTTGGTCTGGCCGCAATGGGTTGCGAGCAGAAGAAGGATGCTCCGGCTCCGGCCCCAGCTGCTACGGAAGCTTCGGCCACCCCCCCAGCTGGTGCGATGCCCGATCTCTCAAAGGCTGCAAGCGATGCGGCAGCCACCGCTCCGGCGACCGAAGCCGCTCCGGCAACTGAGGCTGCCCCTGCCACCGAAGCCGCTCCCACGACCGAAGCGGCTCCAGCAACCGAAGCCGCTCCGGCAGCCCCCGAGCAGAAGTAGTTCACTTCGCACATCACTGGCCGCACCCGTTTGCGGCAACGATGAGCATGCGGAATCCCCTCTGACGCCCGACTGTGGTCGCGGCGTCAGTTTTATTTGAGACAGACTCTTTTGAGACCGTCCGGCTCAGGCCGTTCCGATAACAAATCGTTCGCTTCCGCTACCTCGAATCCACCGATTTCATCAGACGGAGCAATTCCTCCGCAGCGGCCAAGGCAAATGCCGGTGAGTTAATGTGCTCATCGAACTCTCGCAGTACGACGGGAGGTTCCACCTGGAGCAGCCCCTCATAGAGTGCTCGACGGGCGGCGGGATCATCAAACGGCTGTCCCGCCTGATCAATCGCCGAGACACCCCGCCAGGGAAACATGATGGAAACGGGGCCCTGACTGGCATTCGCGATCCCGGCGATCTCGGAGCCCAGCCGGAAATTTTCTTCTGCCGTCGTCCGCATCAGGGTGACCGTCGCGTTGTGCTGGTGGAATCTTCGGTTGGCGAACTTCTCTGGAACCGTGGCGCGTGGCCCAAAGTTGACCATGTCAAGGGCTCCCACCGAGATGACCTGCGGAATCCCTTTCCGGCCAGCCATGGAAAGCCGATCCGGACCTGCGGACAAAGTGCCCCCCACCAGTTCATCGGCCAGTTCGGTCGTGGTGATGTCCAGCACACCGGCAATCAGCCCCTCTTCAATCAGACTTTCCATGGTCTGTCCCCCGATGCCAGTGGCATGAAACACGAGGACTTCATATCCCGAGACCTCCAGACGCTGCCGGGCGACCTCGACGCAGGGAGTCGTCACCCCGAACATCGTGGCTGCGATCAGCGGGCGGTCATTTCCTGTGTCGGGGGGAGCGGGGTTAAGTACGATCCCCGCCATCGCCCGAGCTGCCTGAGACAGGATGGAACGGCTGATGCGGTTCAACCCCGCAATATCAACAACCGCGTTCAGCATCAGGATGTCTTTCGAGCCCACATAGGGCCGGGTCTGTCCCGCAGCCAGCGTGCTGACCATCACTTTAGGAATACCAATCGGCAGCGCCCGCATGGCCGCCGTCCCAATGGTGGTTCCTGCCGATCCACCCAGACTCAACACACCGTGGACCCTTCCTCGGGTTTGCTCGTCGAAAATCCATTGAGCTGCCGCCGAAGCGGCAGCGGTGATCGCCTCACTCCGGTGACTCCGCTGCCGCAGATCCGCCAAAGAGCACCCGATTTGTGCGAATAACTCGCCCGCTGACACATCGCAGGGCACTGTGGGCTCGCCCAGACAGCCCGTGTTGATGAGGACGCATTCCACCCCCAAAGCTTCCAACTGAGACCGCACGAACTGGGCTTCAGCTCCCTTCGTGTCGAGTGTCGCAAACAAGTAAACCGACATGACACAGTTCCCGGAGCAGGTGGGATGGTTTATTGTGTGAGTTTAACGCCAGAGACCATGGAACCCGAGTGCATCGCGACGGCCAACACCTGACAGACCTCTCTTATGAGTGCCGAATCGGAAAAAAGAAAGATCGGCCCCTTCCAGATCGAGGACAAACTCGGTGTGGGCGGAATGGGGATCGTGTATCGCGCGACTTACATCAAAACCGGCCAGGTCGTTGCCCTGAAAGCCTTGGCCCCGGAGCTGTGCGCTGATCCCAAGGTCGCCAAGCGATTCGAACGCGAGATGGAGATCCTCAAGAAGCTCAAACACCCGAACATCATCAAATATTACGGCGGGGTTTCCACCTCGGCGCAGCAGTTTTACGCGATGGAGTTACTGTCGGGCGGTGGGCTGGATGTACATCTTCGAAAAGCGGGTAGGTTCACCTGGCAACAGACTATCGACTACGCCCTGCAGATTGCCAAGGCCCTCGAATATGCCCACAACGCTGGAATCGTGCATCGCGATCTGAAACCCGCGAACTTGCTGCTAGCGAAGGACGGAACGCTCAAGCTGACCGACTTCGGCATCGCCCGTGACAGCGAGGCCACCCAATTGACGCAGGCGGGCAAGACGGTCGGGACGCTGGCATACATGGCCCCCGAGCAGATCACGGGCAAGTCGCCGATTACCCGCCGAACGGATCTGTACGCTCTGGGATGCCTCCTGTTTCAGATGATGACCGGACGGACACCATTTGAATCCGCCACGCAGCCGGAACTTCTCTTCAAGCATATCGAGGAGGAGCCGCCCTCCGTCCGGGAATTCAATCCCGACTGCCCTCGTCCACTCGAATCGCTGATTGCTGAGCTGATGGAGAAGGATCCGAACGATCGCCCGTTCGATGCACTCTCCGTACAGGTCCGTCTGGAAGAAATCATCCAGAAGGTCGCCGAACAGGAAGAGCAGTCCAAGACCCGCGCCGCCGATGCCGCGGGAGCCACCGTAGCTGATGCAACCAAGGCCCTCAAGAAGAAGAAAAAGAAGAAAGTAGAACCCGGTGAGTTCATCCCGGTCTACGAGCGCACATGGTTCTACGCGAGCTGCCTGGTTGCATTAATTGGTGTCGTGATCTGGTTCGCCTGGCCGGAGAGTCTGGAGTCCCAGCACGCTCGATGTCAGGAAGCGATGAAGATTCAAAACTTCGACGCCATCACGGACTTTGGCGATATCCCCGAATACAGCGACTGGCTTAATCACGTCGACGAGATCGACTCGATCCTGAAGGACTATCCCAACACACCGCAAGCGGTGGATGCCCGGCGCTGGAAGGACATGATCGAAATGGTCCGTGAGGACCGGCTATCACAAAACAACGTCAAATTCGATCGCGTTCCCAAGAGCGATGCGGAGCGAGCCTATGTCAATGCCCGCAAATATGAGAAGTTCGGTGACTCCTACACCGCCATCGAAAAGTACGAGGCGATGCAGACCCTCATCGAAAGCACCGAGGAGTCCCGCCCATTCCTGAACCTCGCCCGGCACCGCGCGGAACTGATCCGCAAGGGGGCCGACAATCAGGCAGACCGCACGGCCTACGTCGAAGCCCAGCTCAAGAAGGCCGACGATGAGTTCCTTCAGGGAGACAAAGTTCAGGCCCGCGAAAAGTGGCAGAGCATCGTGAAGCTCTACAGCGACTCCCCAGTCTTTGCCAGCATCGTGGCCCGAGCCAAGGCCCGCGTGATTGACGCCGAAGGCACCCTGAAAGCAGAAGCCCAACCCTAATTCGGTCATACGTCCAGGAAGCTCACCGCGACGTGATCCCAGCAGTAGACCTTTTCCTCACGGGCCGCGACAAAGCGGACGTTTCCGTCCTGCGAAACCACGATGGCCAGAGAACCAGGAAACCGCTGGCAAAACCGGAACGCGGAACGGTGCCGCGTTCCCAGGCCATCCGTACGGAGAAAGTGTGTCACTTCTCCTTCCGCATCTTCGCACAATTGAACCGTTTCAACCTCCGGCAAGGAGCCGGAAATCTCAGAGCCGAAGCCTAGTAATTCGAAACGATTCGTCATCAGAACCGCACCGTCAACACCGGTCAGGCCCGACACCATGTGGGCCAGCTCAAAAATGGCCTCATCCAGGTGGGCCACCAGAGGATCGTTCGTGGTCAGGAACTGTTCCCAGGTAATTCCAAGGCCATTGACGTGCATCGCCTGCAGTCGGTGGATCAGCCGAAAGACGAGTGAGCGGAACCGACGGCGGGGCTCTTCATCAAGAAAGCGGTACTTCACCTGCAAAAAAGTATTGGCGGCCATCAGGCGACGACCCACATCCGGGTCGACAAACAGGATGGCTCCGCCGTGCCGCTGCGACCGAACCAGACTGATAATCCGACGCACGACATGCTGTGAAAGCAGTCCGGTCAACCGTTCAATCACCGATGGATCATTGTTCTGCAACTCGCCGAACTGTCGGATATACTCGGTCCGGGCTTCACGTCGCGAGTCCTGAAACATCGCGGGCAGCCACGTCGATTCGAACACATCGACTTGTGGTTTACGTAACTGCCCATTGACCAGCATGCCCAGGGTGGTGTTGCCCTGACAGACCGTGAGCTGCCCGGGGCCTTTCACACAGATCACCAGCGACGGAGGCAGTGGCGACGGGAGGAGTCGACCGCCATGCGCCGCCTGCAGCCACCGAGGCCCCGAGTGGACAATCCCCCAGATTGACAGGTCGCCATTCCGCTGCCAGTGGACGCCAATCAGCGACCGATGAAACTCCGCTGCCGGAGCCAATCGTCGCAACTCCTGTTCATCGAATGAACGCGACGGAGAAAAGATCAGCCGATGCAGGCCCGTTGGAGGACTGTCGTCCGGAGAGAGTTGTTGCGGCGAACAAGCGAGCAGCCGAAAGGCGACCGGTCGCTGCTCTTCGGACATCAGGCTGGCCTGGTAGCAGGCGGAGAGAATCTGGGCCAGTGGACCTTCGCCGGGTAATAAGTCCCAGCCAGCATCGGCGTCCCATGAATCTGCGATGAATCGCGCCAGGTCCGCTGGATAAAGGTGAGCCATCCGTGCGTTGTCCGTTCACTCTGCGGCGCCCGACTCCGAGTCAGGTGAATCGCCGAGGTCGGCAAGACTTCGGCGGCGGCAGTTTATCCTAAGGCCCCGGCGGTGTCTCCATCTTTTTCCGGCGAGGCGGGTCGAGGTATCGATACCCCGCATTGGGGTTCTTTTCGTCAAAGGCAAAGGCATCCCGGTTTCGCAGGAAGTGCTTCACATAGCTGATCGGAATGGCGAAACCGAGCCCTTCGCCGCCGAGCAGCTTCATATTCGTCACGCCGATCACTTCCCCGCGTGAGTTGAAGAGCGGTCCGCCGCTATTTCCCGGATTGATTTCGGTGGTCGTCTGGATGTACGTAATGCCGTCAAAATTGCGGGCCCGGGTACTGATAATTCCCTGAGACACCGACCGATCAAGACCCAGCGGATTGCCAATGGCGAAGACGCTGTCGCCTTCTTTCTGATTCTTGTCCGGAGCCAGCGCCACCGTGGTGAACTGGAACCCCTCTACGGCTGGAATCTGGAGCAGCGCCAAGTCGAAGTAGGGGTTGAGCGCGAGGATCTTCACATCCTGAATCCGCCGTTTGACAAAGTCACCGTTGTCAGTTTTGTCAAAGATGACGGCTGCGATCCGGGTCTCGCGTTCAACCACATGATTGTTCGTGACGCAATACCCGCGATCGTTGATGATGAAGCCGCTACCCAGACCACTTCCGGTCTCCACGAGGACGACCCCTTCGCCGTACTCTTCGGCGAGCTCTTTCACGCTTTTGAACGGCAGATTGGCCGTCCGGAAGACATCATCCGTCTGGGCATCATCGGAACCGGCTTTGGTCGTAGCAGGTTCCGTCCCGTCCCCGGCATCGCGGTGCAGGATGCGATCCACTGGAATCCTTACGACGTCGACCCCAATGTCGACATAGACCTCTGACTCGGTCTCCTTGAGAACCTCGCCCTGTACCTTTTGTCCAGATTTCAACTGGATCGTCTCCGCTCCCAGGGGAACCGACATCAGTAGCCCCAGCAGGACTAGACTCAACGGCAGTTTGCAGAGCATGGAATCACTCGCCTCCCCGAAACTTCGGGTGGCAATCGCCACACGAGGTGTTCATCTTGTTGATGCCGCCCTGAAACCCATCAAAGTTGTCGGCCTTGGCCGCATCGAGACTGGCCTTGGCCCCTTCGATAAAGGCATTGGTGTAGCCCACGTACTCGGGGTTATCCGCGTACTCATAGCTGGAGTCCAGCATCATCGTCCCCAGGGCCGCCATAATGGTCAGCTGCCGATTGACAGACTCGACCTGTTCCTTCATCCGCTTGGGATCACCGATGTTCGACTTGAGGTCATTGATCGTCTTATCAATGATCTTCATCATCTCGGACCGGTCGGCCACTTCGACATACGGCACCGAGTCAGCTGACTCGGTGCTTGGAGGCTGGCCCCCGTCCAGGATGGTCGTAACCTGCTCGAACAGTTCCTGGGTCGCGTCAAAGCCCGCCTTCCCCTTTTCGGAGGCTTTGCCTTGGATGCTGTAGGTCAGGTCGCGAACAAACTTTGCCTTTTCTTTCAGGTTTGATTTTTCGGAATGCTCACCAATGATGATGGCCATCATCCCCAGTAGAGCGGCTTGGGTGCGAATCGTCTCCATGCCGGCGTTGTATTTTTGAACCGTTTGCAGGTTCGCATTGATTTCAGTACGGGCCACCTTGGAGACCTCAACGGCCAGATCCACGGGAAGCAGCTTGGCCCAATCGATTTTCCCCCCCGCTGCGGGAGCGGGAGCCGGTGTACCTTCCACGGGGGTGGGCGTGCCTGGCGTCTCAGCGGGCTTGTTCATCGCCAGATCGCCCGTCCCAGACGCCGGGGACGGCGCGGGCCCCGCTCCGCCCCCAACCGGCGTGGCATCGCTGGCCACCACCAGCGGCTGGTCATAAAAGACATCGAATGGGATATTCCCAATCCACTTCGTCTCGGGTTTGGAAGGATCAACCGCCGTCGCTACGGGAGCCACTGCCGGGGCAACGGCTGCGGCAGGCGGCGCTGCGACAGGTGGCGTTCCCGAGACCGGTGCGGCGGGAGCCGCCGCCGGCGCGACGGGCTCCACGGGCTTGGACCCCGAGCAACCGACCACGACGCCAATCGTGGCGACCCACAGCAGAGTGATCCAGAGGCGAAGTGACATGGGACGTGAGGTGCGGAAGGATGGGTCGGGGATGGTCTCAGAGGATTCTAGCAATTCCCTGCTGGGCGAGTCGCTCCCGAATCCATTGGCGGTCGCTGTCTTCAAAACCTGGTAACGGAGAGCGGGCGTAATCAATGTCGCCGTAGCCCCCGTTTTGCCAGGCCTGATCAATGAGCGCTTGCACGTCGAGAACGACATCAGGGTCATCGGGTCTTAGTGGGACGCGAATTCGGGGTAATCGCCCTCGAATCGGCGCCGGGTAGCACTCGAACCCCCAGTCGCGTGACGCCCGCACCACGATAATCCGATAGGGTGTCGCATGGGAGGCCGGAACATCCCGTTCCGCAGGAAAGATCGTCCAGCCTCCCGCTAGAACCAAATCGATCTCGACAAGGTTCACTCCCCCCGCCACAAGATCGCGTTGCTTCTTGCGGAAATGGTCACGGGCTTGACCGTACTTATTGCCCGGACTGAGAAACTCGATGGCCGTAATCAGGACATCGCCCCGGCGGTCGTGAATCAACACTCGTCGCAGCGTCTCGGGCTCGCGGGGATAAGCGACGACCAATGGCTCGTCGGAGACAGCTTCCATCACGGCTGAGGAAGTTGTCGCTGTGAAAGGCGACCAAGGTTCGGAGATTAAGACATCCGGCTTCTGACGGGTCTCATCGGAGTCACCTCCGTCTACTTCGATCTCCAGCCCGACATACTCTTCCACGCGGACTCGCAGATCGGGAGGCAGTTGCGGGCGAATCTGATCCCGCGCATAGGTCGTCAGACTGGTGTGAACATCACCCCAGTGATCTTCGAGGAACGGGTCCATTCCGGGAAACGGTGAGGGCATGGAAGATCGTTGAGGGTTGAGGGTTGACGAGTCTTCACACAGAATCAAAACCTCCAGGGGGTGCAACCCCTGGGCTTCCTCTCGGCACTAGTACACTCCCACCACGGTCGTCTTCGCAAACTCGTGGAACGGTCGCGTGCCGCTGATCCCGTCCCACGGGAACTTCGGCCACGGCTTCTCGCGTTCGCCTTCATCCCGCTCCATGAAGCCGGGGATGAATAGTTCGTGCGTCAGCGTGTACAGCTTGACGCGACCCGTCGCTCCGTACTCGACGACCTGGTCGTAGTTCTTGAAGTCGACCACTTCGACCACGGCGCGCGGCTGGGGGGCGTAGTAGGCGATCTTCCAGTTATCGGCGGCACTGACCGGCTTGCCACAGGCCAGGCCCATCAGCGTGTTGCCGTACGTCGGGGCAATGAAGACGTTTTCGCCGAGCAGTTCCTCGACGGCGAATCGAATCCACTGTGAGGTCATCTCGGTCCCGCCGCAGAAGACTCCCTTAATCCCGGCCTCTTCGATGCTCGAACCCTTGTCGATCAGCCGCAGGGCCAATGCCTCCAGCAGCTTGGGCGTCGCGAAGCAGCACTGGATGTTGTGATTGGCGGAGAGGATCGTCATCGCCTGATCGATGACGTGGTCGGCGTACGCCTTGGCCCCGGCCACATCACCCTTTTTGAGAAGCTTGACGACGTACCGCGGATCGAGGTCAACGCAGAAGCAGATCCCTCCCCGGAACTGGCACAAATGCTCAATCGCCAGCCGCAACCGCCGCGGACCGGACGGCCCCAGCATCAGCCAGTTGGCTCCCTTGGGAAACGCCGCATCGGGGATTGTCCGCGAGAACTCTTCGTAGTCGATGTCGTGATCTTTGACCACGCAGCGGGACTTCGGAATCCCGGTCGTCCCGCCGGTTTCGAAGACGAACTTTGGCTCGTTCTTCCACTTCTGCGGCAGGAACCGCGTCACCGGGCCGCCGCGCAATTCTTCATCATCGAACAGCGGGAACTTCTTGAGATCGTCGAAGCACTTGATCTCCTTCAGTGGATCAAACTTCAGCGTCTGGGCCTTCTCCAGCCAGTACGGAGCGCCCTGCTCCGGATGGAAATGCAGTTGGACGACTTCGACGGTCTGGGCGTCGAGTTTCTGCTTGGACTGAGAAATGAGAGCGTCGAGTTCGGTACTCACTGTGGCAAATCCTGAAGTAGCTGCAATCAGAGACAGTCATCGAATAGACGACACAATGCCCTGACGTTCCGGAATGATGCGGTACGGCCTAATGATAGGCAATCGGACTCATGGAGAACAACGCCTGAGTTTGTTTCTGGTCTATCCCCGCCGTACACTACCGCCTTTGGGAAGGTCGACTGCCGAACCCTGCTCTTCTCCGCCTCCGCATGACGGAATCCCTCGCATGAACTTCGAAACCCGCTGCGTCCATACTGGTGTCGACAAGGACAAGGCGTTCAACAGCTGTACGACGCCGATTTACACATCGTCGACGTTCTCGTGGGACACGCTGACGACGAACAAGGGGTTCGACTACACGCGGAGTGGGAACCCGACGCGGCGGGCGTTGGAGGAGAATCTGGCCTCGCTGGAGGGGGGGATCGATTGCCGGGCGACGTGTACGGGGATGGCGGCGATCACGACCTCGATGTATCTGTTCAAGCCGGGCGACCACATCATCGCCGGGCACGACATCTACGGCGGGACGTACCGGCTGTTTGCGAACGTGCTGACCGAGCAGGGATTGCAGTTCTCATTCGTGAACATGCAGGATATGGCGAATATCAAGGCCGCCATCCGCCCGAATACGAAGGGGATCTGGATCGAGACCCCGAGCAACCCGCTGCTGAACATTATCGACATCGCAGCGATCACCTCGATCGCCAAGGCTGCGAACCTGCTGACGATTGCCGACAACACGTTCCTCTCGCCGTACTTGCAAAGGCCGTTCGAACTCGGCGTCGATGTGGTGGTTCACTCGACCACCAAGTACCTCAACGGGCACTCGGATGTCGTCGGCGGGTGCGTCATCACGCGGACCAAGGAGCATGCCGACCGCATCAGCTACATCACCAACGCTCTGGGGTTGGCCTGTTCGCCGTTCGATGCGTGGCTGGTGTTGCGGGGGGTGAAGACGCTGGGACCACGGATGGAGGCTCACCAGAAGGGGGCGATGGCCGTCGCTCGGTTCCTGGCCGCACACCCCAAGGTCGAACACGTGTACTACCCCGGCCTCGAAACGCACCCGCAGCATGCCCTCGCCAAGAAGCAGCAGAAGGGGTTCGGCGCGATGCTCAGCTTCGACGTGAAGGGCGGTCGCCCAGAAGCGGAGCGGGTGATGGAAAACCTGCAAGTCTTCCAACTCGCCGAATCGCTGGGCGGCGTCGAGTCGCTGGTCGAGTACCCGGAGACGATGTCGCACGCCTCGATGTCGCTCGAAGCTCGGCGAGCCGCCGGGATTTCGGAGCGGACGATCCGCGTCTCGATCGGGATCGAGCATCCGGACGATCTGGTGGCGGGGCTGAAGCACGCACTGACGTTTGCGTAACAGTCGCCGTGAATGGCCTTCCGGTTCGGCGCGATCCATCGATACGCTGCACTCATCTTATGAGGAGTGTCACCCATGAATCGCGCGATACCGACAATAATGGGCGGGTTGCTCCTACTGGTTGTATGCCCGGCGTATAGCGAAGAGGTGGCCCCCCGGAAGCCGGGTGGGCTGCGGTTCGGATTGACCTCACCGCGTTCGCCTTCTCCCGCGAAACAGAGTGAACCTCCGTCAGCTGCTCCCGCGGAACCGATCGAAGGGACGAAGCCGGCGGTAAAAGCCCCCAAGAAGGTTCCCTCTCTCGACGAGATGATCCTCTTTCAACCTCGCAAGAATGGGAACTGGGCCCCGCCGGGTTTGGAGTTTCGCGATGTGGAATTCGAAGCTGTCGACCGGACGAAGTTGCATGCCTGGTACTGTCCGGCGGAAAAGCCCCGGGCGGTGGTGCTGTATTGCCACGGAAACTCGGGAAATATCGCTTGGCTGGCAGAGTTCCTGGAGTACGTAAGAACCCGGCATCAGCTGTCAGTCCTGGCATTCGACTATCGAGGGTACGGAAAAAGCGTGGGAACGCCAACGGTGGAGGGGGTACTGGCCGATGGCCGGGCGGCGCGGGCGAAATGCTCGGAACTGGCGGGGGTTCCCGAAACGGAAATCGTCCTCTGGGGCCGTTCCATGGGAGGAGCCGTGGCGGTTCAACTGGCCTCCGAAGAGCGACCGCGCGGACTGATCCTGGAATGTACGTTCGACTCGTTCAAGACCGTGGCGAAGCATCATGTACCGCAATGGGCCTTTCTGGTGCCGGATGAACGGCTGGCCTCCGTCCGGCAGATCCCTCAGGTCACCTGCCCTCTGTTTCAAGTGCATGGCACAGCTGACCGCGTCGTGCCTTACCAATCGGGCCAGGCTCTGCATCAGGCCGCCAACGAGCCCAAGTTCTTTCTAACACTACCCGAGGCGGACCATAACACGCCTCCTCCTGCCAAGATGTACGATCAGATTGGACGGTTCATTGAAATCCAGTGCCCTGTGGGGAGGGCCCCATGACTCCCCTGCCGTTTGTCCGAACCGCTGCACTCGGAGCGTTCTTTGCGGTCGGCATCGTTCTGCACCCGCAGCTCGTCGCTGAAGAGATGTTGCACCGTCGGGCGGACGATCGTCCAGTCATCATTGCTGCCCAGGTTCAGAAATTTGGCGTACAACGATACGACTCGAAACGGTTGATCCTGTTCACCGATATCCCTGAGAAACAGGCCCATGAACTTGTCGGTCTGGTCGATCAGGTCTGGCCACAGTGGGAGGCTCAACTGGGGCCGATCCCCCCGGCACGCGATGGGCGTCCGTTCCAGTTGACCGGCTATGTGATGCGTGATCCCCAGGTGTTCGCGGAGGCGGGGCTGGTCCAGCGGGCCCCTTCGAACCTTCTGCATGGGGTCCATAAGAACTACGAGTTCTGGATGGACGACCAGCCGTGGGACTACTACCGGCGGCATCTACTCCTGCACGAGGCCACCCATTGCGTGATGATGTGTGGTGAGGATACCAACTATCCCCCGGTCTGGTTTCTGGAGGGGATGGCTGAGTTCTTTGGAACGCACGACCCGCAGCCAAAGTTCCAGAGCGGGGTGATCCCGCCCTCGGCAGAGGCGGCTCATGGGTTTGGACGGATTGAGATGCTTCGTAACGAAGCGATCGCCGGAAACGCTTTGACCGCGAGGCAAGTCACACGGCTGGGAGCCCGCGAGTTCAGCGAATCCCGTTCGACGCCGTATGCGTGGAGTTGGGCTCTGTGTACCTACCTGGCCCGGCATCCCGCAACACGCAATGAGTTCCGTCAACTGTGCCGGGAACGTAATGGGACACGATTTCAGGTGGCATTCGAACGATTGCAAGTGGCCCATCCCGAGGTATTGGGAGCCGAGTGGGAGATCTATCGCGATCATCTGGTTTACGGCTACGACCTGGAGCGACAGGCCATCCAGTTTACGAAGTCCCAGCCACTCTCCGGGTCGGTGGCTTGCGAAGTGGACGCCGCCCGAGGCTGGCAGGGTGTCGGAGTGACCGTCACTGCCGGACAACCCCTGAAGATCACCGCCTCCGGTCGGATCACACTGGCTACGACGACCAAGCCGTGGATCAGCGAACCCTCGGGGATCAGCATTCGGTACGCAAATCAACAACCGATCGGTCGCTTGCAGGGGGCCATCCAGCGGACAACCCCCGCCGCCGACCGCCCCGCCGGACACTGGGAGTTCTTTGATCTCGGGCCCGCGTGTTCACTGGCTGCGCCCGCTACGGGAACCCTCTTTCTTCGCATCAACGATCGGAGCGACTCGCTCTCCGACAATCAGGGAAGCTACCAGGTCACCGTGTCGACCGCGCCGTAATACGGGGGGTGTTAGAGTCGTTTTCGAACTGGAAACCGGCCCGGCAGACAGGCTTGTTTGCTCCACGGACCAGCGGCGCAGATATCTCCCGTAGCACCGACATTCCTGTCTGAGCGAACGGAAAACCGACTCTGAATCTGCTCAAAACACAAACGGGAGCCCCGGGGCATGAGTGCCGCTCTCTGCGAATTCACCGAGACTCCGGGGTGCCCTTCCCCTCACTCGTCGGTGCCACCACCAACAGCAGTGGTCAGTTCGCCACTGGCTTTGGCTGCGAGTAGCTGCTCTTTGAGCGTCTGCAGTGCAGCGGGATTTTGCTCCAGGTAGGCCCGAGCCTTCTCACGGCCCTGGCCGATCTTGGTATCACCGTGAACGTACCACGATCCGCTCTTGGAGACGAGATTCGCCAGCACTGCCAAGTCGAGCACGTCCCCTTCCAGACTGATGCCGCGGCTACCGAGCATGTCGAATTCGGCGACACGGAACGGCGGGGCGACCTTGTTCTTGACGACTTTGACCTTCATGCGGATGCCGATCGGCTGATCCCCATCATTCAAGGTGGCGATCTTGCGGACGTCCGCGCGGCACGAAGCATAGAACTTCAGGGCCCGTCCGCCGGGGGTCGTCTCCGGGCTGCCGAACATCACGCCGATCTTCTCGCGAATCTGGTTGATAAAGATCACGCAGGTCTTCGCCTTGGCGATGGCCCCGGTCAGCTTGCGCATAGCCTGGCTCATCATGCGAGCCTGAAGACCCACATGCTTGTCACCGATTTCGCCATCCAGTTCCGCCTTGGGAACGAGAGCAGCCACGGAGTCGATGACAATGACGTCGACCGCGTTGGACTTGATCAGCATCTCGGCGATTTGCAGTGCCTCTTCCCCATGGCTCGGCTGACTGACGAGCAGCTCTTCCAGATTCACTCCGATCCGCTTCGCCCAGCCGGGATCGAGGGCATGTTCGGCGTCGATGAAGGCGGCGATTCCACCCGACTTTTGAGCGTTGGCCACCACATGCAAAGCCAGGGTGGTCTTACCGCTCGACTCCGGTCCGAACAGCTCGATGATGCGGCCTCGAGGAAAACCATTCGACCCCAAGGCCATATCGAGCGACAAGGCTCCCGTCGAGATCCCCTCGACGGCGGCGTGATGCGGATCGGAAAGCCGCATAATCGAGCCCGAGCCGAACGCCTTTTCGATCTGTCCCAGTGCGTTATTGAGCAGTGGGTTTTCGCTCTTTTGCTCAGGTGCTGCCGCTGCGCGTGCCGATTTCGCCTTCGCCGCCATGGTGAGTCCTTACGAATGCCGAATGCCGAGCGACACCCGCCGCCCTAGTGAACGGTTGATTAGTACCCGATTCCTGCGATGTTTGCAACGGGGAATTTCAGCGTTTCCCGGTCTTTGCGCCGCCGAAAGCGTCTCCTGTGACGGCAGCATCAACGGCAAACAGAATGGCCCCCGGCGGCGGCCTTAATCCGCGTTGTCGTTCTTGTGTCCATTCCTGAACAGCACACTGACCGACTCGTTGCGATGAATTCGGCGAATGGCCTCACCCAGCATGGGGGCGATCGACACGGTCCGCATATTGGGAGGAGTGGGGTGCAACCGCGGCGGAATCGAGTCCGTCACAACAATTTCCTCGATATCCACACCCGCCAGATTTTCGGCGGCATTCCCGCAGAAGACCCCATGTGTGGCCCCAATATAGACCTTTCGGGCTCCGAACCGCAAAGCAATCTTGGCGGCTCCGCAAATCGAGCCAGCCGTCGAAATCATGTCATCAAACAGGAACGCGACCTTGCCCTCAATGCTGCCGCCAATCAGATTGGCCTGCCGGGTTTCAGTGGCGCTGCTGCGACGTTTATCGATAATCGCCAAGGCCCCACCCAAATTCTCAACATGTTGCATCGCACGTTTGATGCTGCCCTCATCGGGACTGATAACGACCGTTTCATCGGACGAATAACCCAGTGTCCGGAAGTGATCGTCCAGAATCCGCGCGGCATACAGGTGGTCCACGGGCAGGTCAAAGAACCCCTGAATCTGGGCGGCATGCAGGTCCACCGCCAATACGCGGTCGGCCCCAGCTGTCGTAATCAGATTCGCGACAAGCTTCGCGGTAATCGGCACGCGGCCGCTATCTTTACGGTCCTGGCGGGCATAGCCAAAGTACGGCAGTACGACCGTGATCCGCTCCGCACTGGCGCGCTTGCAAGTGTCGATCAGAATCAACAACTCCATCAGGTTCTGATTCACCGGAGGGGCTGTCGGCTGAATCAGGAACACATCGCGACCACGGACATTGTGGTTCAACTTGATGCTGGTTTCCCCGTCGGGAAAATCGGACAGTTCCATTGCTGCCAGTGGGACTCCCAGATACTCGGCGATGTCCGCACTGAGCTTGGGGTGGGCGCGGCCGCTGATCAGGGTGAGGTGGTCGTACATGAGCCGCCAGGGACGGTGGAGGAAGTTTGACCCAGCGTACAGGTTGGGCAGTCGATTTCAAAGGATACGGGAAGCTTCGATGAACTTCTTCCCCGAGGGGCTGACCAAGCCACGGCAATCCGAAGAATTCGTAATCTCGTACCGTCAGGCAGCCCGTTGCCACGTGGCCCGGAATCGCCCCCGAGCGGCGTCCCACAACGCTTCCACCGTGGTGGTATTGAGCGACACAAACATCAGTGGCAATCCCAGCCACAATGATTTCCGCCCTCGTCGCTGGAACCATAACCCCGCCAGCGCCGCTCCATAGAACGTCGCCTGCAATCCCAGGATCACCGCATAAAGCGGCTGGGAAACCAGGGCTACGTTGGTAGTCACAACCACCAGCAGCAACCACGGAGACACCAGGCGGGCGATCTTGTGAGACATGAATTCCCACCAGATCGGATTCTTCCAGGGAAGCAGCCAACGGGGTTGATTGAGGACGAGTTGGGCTGCGCCCGCAATCGTTCGCCGTTTCCGGACCGCTTCCTGTTCGGTCGAAGTCGACGGTGTGTTATAAGCAATGGCCCCCGCTTCCAAAATACAGCGAAACCCCTGCTCAATGGCTTGCATCGGAATCACCACATCATCCAGCAGCGTTGCTGCGGGAATGGGGCGGAACAACTCCCGGCGAATGGCATAGAGCGCCCCCGTGGCCCCGGGAACCGACCGAAAACGAGACTCCGCCTTTCGGATGAATTTCTCATACTTCCAATAGGCTCCAATCCCTTCAGCAGCTGTGGTTTCAGACTGATCGGATCGAAAGACCAATTCGCCCGAGACCACACCGACGCGTGGATCGGCAAGACACGCCGTCAGTCGGGACAACGCCGTGGGGTCCAGGGTCTGTCGAGCATCGGTCAGAATGACGATCGGTTGCAGAGTCTGTGGAACCAAGTCGCTGAGCACGGCAGGTTTCCCCCGACGCTCGGCAAAATGGACCAGTCGCACACGCGGGTCACCGTACTGTGAGAGCACCTCCGCCGTGTTGTCATCGGAGCCATCCGATCCAATCAGCACCTCTTGAATACGCTCGGCGCAGTCGGCGGCAAACAGGCTGTCGAGTTTGTTCTTCAGGCGTCTCCCCTCGTTGTAACCAGCGATGACCACAGAAATTCCAGCGACCGATCGATCTCGCTGGGGTTCCGCGGAATACCGGCGGCTACCGAGCCACACCAGGAAGGGATACCCCGCATAAATATAAACGAGCCCGGCAAGTGCTCCCCAGAAAATGATCGCCAGCACAGACACAGCACTTCCCCGAGGGAGTGACGGAAAACAAGGCCCTGTGACCAGTTTAGCTCGCATTCCGAGAGGAGAAGCGGGGAGTCACCGGCAATTCCTGCAGCTCATTGCAGTTCCGACACCCCCCGTAGAAAAATGACTATACCGGAACTGATCACACTTAACTCTTTAACAGGTATATGGTTGTAAAGTTGACCATTGGTAAAAAACGATCGTTTTCGGTGAATCATCCCTATTGACCCTGACAAAAAATGCCCCATACAACCCGCGCTGGAACATCGCGTTCCGCACACCGCGACTCAACTCTTGAGTGGCAACCAGCTCGTGGGCCAATTCTGAACCGGATCGAAAGTCCAACCTCGGCATTCGATTCATCTTGCCTCTCCTGACCAAACGTCACCTTCAGAACAGTTCGTATACAGGTCGGCACACCCAGTGCCGATAACTGATACGACCGGTTTTGTCGGCACAGCTGTCACATTCCGTACCGACCAAAATCACGACCGACTCTGGTGACCTGCCAGAATCGACGTGCATCCCAACCCTCTGGGGCGAACGATGAGCGCTTCGAAAGCTTTCGCATTCTCGCTGGCAATCCTGCTGGGAGCTGGTCAAGCATCAGCCCAGGGCGTCATGTATGACGAGCCCATCGACACGGGTGCGGATTCCAGTGGATCGATTTCAGGGGCAGCTCCCATCGGCTCGGCGGGGGGGTACTTCTGGGCTCAGGGCGACTTTGGTGAACGACCGGGCGTTCCGGGGAATTACGCCACCATTGGAGCTTTTGCCCCGCTCGACTTCCTCGGAGCGGACCAGCAATTCTTCATCGATGGAAACATGATGATCAACGACAGCACCGAAATGGGGCTGAACGTTGGTCTGGGCTATCGCCGCTTGTTTGATTCGATCGGGATCGTCGGGGTCAACTCCTTCTACACCCTCGATCAGAGTCAGAACGGCTTCTCCTACAGCCGCAGTAGCTTCGGTGCGGAGTGGTTGACCGATTACTTCCAGTTGACCGGTAACCTGTACGTGCCGTTTGACAGCAGCGAGAACAATATTGGCCCGGTGATCCTCACCAAGGATTCCCTCTTCCTGAATAACAACCTGGCGTTCCGAAACATTCAGAATGCCGAAACCCCGCTCAAGGGAGCGGACATCGAAGTCGGTGTCCCCATTCCGGGGGCCGACTGGCTGTCCGTTCACGGCGGGGCCTACCTGTGGGATGGCAAGAACTCGGAAGAGGTCAAGGGAACCCGGGCTCGTGTGCAGGCCGACTTGACCAACGTTCTGCTCAACCTGTCATTGTCCAAGGATGACATGTACGGCAGCCAGGTTAACTTGGCGGCCACTTACTTCTTTGGAGCCCATGCGCCCAGCTATGCGCCGCGATCCAAGGATCTCTATGACCGGATGAATGACCGTACCCGCCGGTCCAACCGCATCGAAACCCGCGAAATCGTCGTTCGTCCGATCGAGTTGGCAATCAATCCAGACACCGGACTGGCCTACACCTTCACCCATGTGGACAACACGGCGGCTGCGGGCGGAGACGGGACCACTGAACTGCGTCTGAACAACCTCGGACTGGCCTCGGGAACGGGCTCCGACATCATTCTGGTCCATCGTGGCACGACCACCCTGGGAACCCCGCTGACGGCTGGTGCCGGCCTGGTGATGGCTGACAATCAGCGGCTGTTCGGCGAAGGTTGCCCGACGTTTATCGACGTGGCCAATCGTCCGGGGGCTCCCTGCCCGCTGCCGGGCTGGGCGACCACCGGCACGAATCCGTTCGTGGCGGGTGGAGCGGGCGTCAACATTGTTACGCTGGCCGACAACAACATCGTGTCCGGCCTGAACATGGTTACCGGAGTGGGCGGGAACGCCATCGTCGGAAACGGCATCCAGGACTTCACTCTCACCAAGCTGAATCGAGACATCTCGCCCCCCACCACCACCGGAGCGGGCGGCGGAATCGTCTTGAACAACGCCACCGGTGTCGGCGTGATCGACGACTTTGGATTCAACATTCCGAGTGCCGTGGGGCCGAACGGAATCGCGATCACCAACACCAACACGACTCCGCTGAACGTCTCGATCACCAATGGCCGGTACCTCAACGGGGGTGAGAACGGCATCCTGCTGTCAGGGAATAACGCCGATATCTCGGCCACCATCAACAACGTCCTCAACTCCGGCAGCTCGACCGGCCTGCGCCTCAACGCCACCAACACCGGCGACGTGCTGGCAAACGTGACCAACAGTCAGTTCAACAATGCGGTTGGTGCGGCTCCTGGGACCGGCGATGGCCTGATGGTGACTGCCAACGGCGGCGATGCCCGGCTGAATATCAGCAACTCAACGGCCACCAATGCCGCGCGGGATGGTCTGCATCTTGACGCCGTCAACGGCGGCCAGGCAACCGCATCGGTCAACACTCTGGATCTGTCCAATGCCGGTGTGGATGCACTCTTCGCGAATGCGGACGACTCCCGCATCAACCTGACGGCCACGGGCGTTAACGGGACCGGAGCGGGTGACGATGGCTTGGATTTCCGTCTGACCAACGGATCTCAGCTGTTCGGTACCGTCAACAACAGTAATCTGTCCGGAGCCGGAGATGATGGTGTGGTAGGTGTGCTCGGCTCTGGCTCCAACGCCGTGCTGCAAATCAACAACACCTCGCTGGCGAATGCGGGTGGAAACGGGTTGTTCGTCACGACCAGCGGCACATCGCAGTTCGTGGGAAGCCTGACTGACAGCTCCCTGGATAGTGCCACCGAGAACGGAGTCCGACTGGATACGGCGGGCACCTCGCGCAGTACGCTGACGCTGGACAACAGCGACGCCACGAATGCCGGGCAAAATGGCCTCGTCGCGACGACGGTTGGAAATTCCCGGACCGATCTGGTCCTGATCGATCAAGCCTTTGATGGAGCCGGCCAAGACGCCATCAATCTGGCCGCGACGACGAATTCTCTGATTCTGGTGTCCGGGAACAATGTTTCGGGTGCCGGAGCGGGAGACGATGGCCTGCAGATCTCGGCGGACGATGCCCGCATCGGCTTGAACTGGAGCAACACCGGTTCCTTTGCCGGAGCAACAGACGATGGCATCAACTTCGTTGGAATCAACGGGGCCAACATTGGCATCGGCATCTCTGGCTCCCCGAGTTCCTTTGATGGAGCGGGCGGCGATGGCATCAGTGGTTCGTTGAACAATTCGACCGGCACGATGGTGCTGTCAGATGTCACCTTCCAGAATGCGGGCGGCGAAGGGATCGGCATTACCGCCATCGACTCGACGTTTAACGGCAGCATCACCGATGGCTCGTTCAACAACGCCGGTTCGAACGGTGCTCGACTGACTCTCAGCAATTCGACAGGTAATCTGGTTCTCAACAACACCGACCTGTTCAATGCGGGAGGTGACGCCCTTGTCGTATCGGCCATCAATGGTTCCGGGTCGACGGTCAACCTGCTGAATGGAATTTCACTGGACAGTGCGGGTGACGATGCGATCGATGTCAATGTCACAGACTCGACCGCCTTGGTTGTTGGCAGCGGAGTGTCGGGAAACAATGCCACCGATGACGCCATCCACGCCAGCAGCGACAACGGCGAGGTCGGCATTCTCCTTGCGAATGCTGGCTCCTTCACCGCTCCCGGCGGCGATGGCATCGACTTCTCGGGTATTAACAGCAGCACGCTGAACATTCAGGTCGCGGGCTTCCCGGCTGTGTCCTCCTTTGACAATGCCGGTGCGAATGGAGTTATCGGGACGCTGGACAACTCGACGGCCACCCTCGGGCTGTCCAACACCAGTTTCGACAACGCCGCTCTCGAAGGGCTGGGAATCACAGCTAACAACGGCTCCCTGTTCGACGGAACCGTCGTCAACGGCTCTTTCGAGAATGCCGGTGGCAATGCGGTCCGCATGACGCTGGATGACTCGGATGGCAGCCTGATCCTGAGCACGGTGGATGCCAGCGGAGCGGGCGGACACGGCGTTACGGTGACCAGTGCCAACAATTCCACGGCAACCCTCGGACTGCTCAACGGTGTGTCGCTTGACGATGCCGCGCTGGACGCCATCAACATCGCTGCCAGCAACAGCTCTTCGGTGGGAGGGGCCGGAACCGGTGTCTCGGGATCCAATGCCGGGGATGACGGAATCGATCTTTCGGCCACAACCGGTTCGGCAATCCAGCTGACACTGAATCAAACGGGTTCGTTCGCCAATGCCGGTGGTGACGGAATTGTCACCAGTGCAGTGGACGGAAGTCTGGTCGACCTGACGGTCACAGGACCGGGAGCCTCCTTCAATGGAGCCACGGGCTTCGGTGCCAGCGTTACAGCCACCAATGGTTCCGCCGGTATCCTGGACCTCAATGGAGTAACCGTCCAGAACGCCGGACTGGATGCGATTCAGGGCACCGCCAACGTCGGCAGCCTTGTGCGGATGGACCTGACGAATGTTGCCCTCGACAACGCGGGTGATGACGCATTTGATCTCCTGGCCTCAAATGGCAGTCTGTTGGAGGTTGTCGGAAACGGTGTCTCGGGCCCGAATGCGACCGATGATGCCCTCCATGCGGAAGCGCTGACGGCTTCGCGAGTCGATGTGAACCTCAGTGCCACGGGCTCATTCGCCAGTGCCGGAGACGACGGGATCGACTTTATCGGTACAGCGGGCAGTTCGGTCAACCTGGTGATCTCCGGTGCACCGTCCTCGTTTGACGGTGCCGGTGACAACGGCGTGATCGGTGTGTTGACCGATTCTGCGGGAACACTGAATCTGACGAACACCACCTTCCGCAATGCGGGGACCGATGGTTTGCACCTGGATCTGACCAACTCAACGCTGACGGGTTCGGTCGTGGGTAGCGACTTCTCGCGGCCTGGTCCGGCTCCTTCGGGCGACGATGGACTGGAGCTGCTGCTCGACAACTCCAACATGACGCTGAACTTCACGGGAACCCCCGTGGACAACGCGGGTGACGATGCGATTCACATCGAAGCCATCAACGGCTCACTGCTCAACACCAAGTTCACCGGCGGCTCACTGGTGAATGCCGGTGGTGACATGACCGACATCACCTTCGCCGGTGGTTCGGTGGTGAACTTCAACCTGGACCCGGTGGCCACCGGGGCCAATCAGAATGGTCTGCGATTCACGGGAACCACCGGCGGTATCCTCAATGCAGATATCAGCGATTCTCCGATGTCGATCGCCACTGATGTGGTTGGACAGAATGGCGTGCTGGGAACCCTCAACAATGCCACGGCCAACTTGCGGCTGACAAACAGTGACATCTCGAATGCCACTCTCGACGGAATCAACGTCAACGCTCAGAACGGATCAACGTTCAATGCAACCATCACGAACAGCCAGGTGTCGAACGCCGGTGGCGATGGCCTGGAGCTGACACTCATCGACTCCCAGTCCAGCATCACATTCGACGACAGCAATCTGAACGGTGCCGGTGGCGACGGCATTCGTGTCAACGGCACGAACTCGACCTTCAACCTGAATCTCTCGAATGGCATCGACATCGATGATGCCACGGGAGATGCCATGGAATTCGTGGCGGATGACTCGACGTTTACCCTCAACGGAAACGCCGGAGTCACCGCGAACAATGCCGGTGGTGATGCCCTGCGGATCATTGCCACGAACGCGTCGACCGTCACGGGAGTGTTCAACGACCTGGACCTCGACAACGCATCCGCGAATGCCATTGACCTTCAGGCCACCGACTCGACGATCAACATTCAGGGTCGCGGGTTGACCACCGGAGACAGTGCCGGAGACGACGCCATCCGCATGGCGGGTTTAAATTCAAACGTCACGTTGCAGCTGTTCAATGCCGGCTCGTTCGCCAATGCCGGTGGCGATGGCGTCGACATCAGCGGGGACGACAGCCTGATCGGTTTCCGGTTCAGTGGTGC
The DNA here is from genome assembly GCA_003671275.1 of Planctomycetota bacterium. Classification (GTDB taxonomy): domain Bacteria; phylum Planctomycetota; class Planctomycetia; order Planctomycetales; family Planctomycetaceae; genus TH-plancto1. The sequence goes on from QWPB01000114.1 coordinate 25,505, forward strand.
GGCTCCGGGAGCTGCCAACCTGAGCGGAGCCAACAATAACGGCATCGTCGCCAATCTGATCAACGGCAGTGTGGGTCAGTTCATCATGGATGACTTCCAGATTCAGGGCTCGGGCCTGAACGGGATCAACCTGGGCCTGATCAACTCGGACATCGTGAATTCGACGTTTACGAATGGCCAGGTCGACAACAATGGCCAGGACGGAGTTGTCGGTAACCGGAGCGGTCTGCGGATTGTCGCTGACACCGACTCCAACATCGGCACGCGAGCCGGACAGGTGCCGGGGCTGACCTTCGATGGCGTCTCCTTCCAGAACGATGCGACCAATCCACGGCCTCAGCAGCACGGCCTCGACATCTCGGTGGACGGCGACAGCTTTGTCGGTGCCAGCTTCATCGGTGCGGACATTCGCAACAACGATGGGGACGGGGTGCTGCTGGATGTCAATCCGAATGCCTCTCCGCTGGATACGTCGCTCGCGGTTCTGAACTTCAGCAACACGTTCGTGAACACGAACTGGGGTGATGGACTGCACATCACTGCCACCAACGGAACCGACGATGCCACTCCGCCGCAGCTGAGCGGAGCCATCATCAACTTCGCCGATGGTGAGATCAACAACAACGGTGACTTCATCAACGCCCCAGCCACGGGGGTGATTGGCAACGGCGTGGGCGATGGCATCGATGCCACGGCCAATGGCGACAACTCCGTCGCAGGGAACACTCAGATCACCCTGAATCTGACGAACGCCATCATCACGGGGAACGAAGAAGACGCTCTGAATTCATCGATCAGCAATGGCGGCTCGGTCAACATCAATCTGAACGGGGGTTCGATCGGTGGCGGCATCGATGTCCCCTGTGCGGATGGACCGCTGGCCTTTGTCGAGTTCACGCTCAATGGAACCACGGTGGTCAGCTCGTCCCAGTTGATTCTGTGTGCCAAGAATGGCGGGACGCTCAATGCCACCGTGGCAAACATCGACTTCAGCAACAACGATGGTCAGGGAATCATTCTGCTGGCTGAATCGGGCGGCGACATCAATGCCAACCTGTCGCATATCGATGTTCGTAACAACGGGAACAACGTGTTCACGCCGATCGACCCGGACGTGAACCCGCCCATCACGACGGTGACCGGGGCCATCCAGGGAGTGGTGACCGGGGTTGGATCCACCATCGACCTGACCATGGATGAGATGGTTGTGGTGAACAACCTGCAGGGTGGTCTGGACCTGAGTGTTGAAAACGGTGGTGTCCTGAACGCAACCATCACCGACAGCAACTTCTCGGATAACGGGGCTTCGGGCTCCTTCGATGCGATTCGAATCGACGTGGATGGTGCTGGTTCCACGGCCAATGTGGGGCTCACCAACATCCTGGCCAACAACGCCACCGACGATGGACTCGACTTCGTCACGACCGCAGGTGGTACGTTCAACCTGACGATGAACACGGTCGACGCCACCGGTGCCGGTGGCGATGGATTCTCCTTCACGCTGGACAACAGCACCGGCAGCATCGACAGCACCGGGCTGGATATCGACGACGCCGATGGCCGGGCTGTCAACCTGCTGGCGGATAACACCAGCTCGCTCACCGTGACCAACTTCGACAATGTCACCGGACGCAATGCCGGTGAAGAAGGTCTGAAACTGGATGTCCTCAACGGTTCGACGCTGACCGCCTTCAACAGCCAGACACTGAACTTCGCGGACTCGGGCCGACTTGTGCCTGCCGTCAACGGCGTCGACATCCTGGTGGCGAACGCCAGCACGACTCCGGTGATCGTCCTCAACGATGTCAACGCCGACAATGCGGGTGGTCGAGGCTTGCTGGTGACTGCTACGGATCCCACCGTGAGCCTGGCCGGATTGACGGTCAATGGCGGCAGCTTCGCGGGTGCGGGTGACACCGGCGTCGAAATCAACATCGCCAATCAGACCATTCCCACGACCGTCCAGTTGACGAATGTGAATGCCAGCAACGCCGGAGACTACGGCGTCCAGCTGAACATCAACAACGTGACCGGTGGTCAGACGGATGTGATCCTGAACGGTGTGGTGGCGAACAATGCCGCCGGTGACGATGGTCTGGAACTGAACGTCACGGGGCTGGGTGCCACCGATTCGACGCAGATCGCCATCTCGGGCGGATCATCGTTCAACAACGCCGCCAACGAAGGCGTCGACATCAATCTGGATGGGGCGGTGGGATCGTTCGCCGAACTGATCTTCAGTGGTGTGTCCGCCAACGATGCCACCAACGATGGTATCAACATCAGCCCGACCAGTGGACTCGATCTGTTTGTGGGTGACTTCCGCAACGTCTCGGCCATCAACGCCGGGGGGGATGGCCTGGAAGTGATCGCCAACAGCCCGAGCGGATTGCGATTGTTCGCCGCGAACAACGTGAATGTCAGCGGTGCCGGGGATGACGGTGTCCTGATGCAGGCCTTCGGACCACAGTCCGGTCCGGCTGTCATCAGCTTCGACACGTTGAACGCCAGCAATGCCGGTGGATCGGGTGTGAATATCGACCTGATCGATGCTCCGGGTGCCAGCTCGGTCAGCCTGACGGATGTGAATGCCAGTGGAGCCCAGACCGGCGACGGGGTGAGCATCCTGGCCGCGATGTCCAACACGGGTGATTCGACCGCGATTTCGCTGAACACGGTGGATGTGAGCAATGCCGATGTGGATGGCCTGAATATCCGGCTGTTCGGCAACGGCACTCCGGGCGACACGACTTCCGCGATTTCGCTGAATGGTCTGACCGCAACCGGGGCCACCGAGGATGGGATCGATATCGGGATCGACACGGGTGTCACGGCCACGGTGGCCCAGTTTGACAACGTGATCGCGACCGGTAACCGTGAGAACGGAATCCAGATCGACGTGGAGGGCGGCTCGGTCCTGACCCAGTTCACCGCCGATGGAATCGATCTCTCCAACAACGCTCTGAGCGGCATCGGATTCGATGGGCTCGATATCCAGGTGCATGACGCCGGATCGTCGGCCTCGTTTGATCTGTCGAACCTCACGGTCGACAACAGCGGCGGTCGCGGGATCGATCTGGATGTCTACGACGGAGGTGACCTGACATTCAACGTGGATACCGCATCGATCGCCAACAGCGGCATCGGGGGCATCGATATCAACGTCGGAATGATCGACGAGAATCACAACGCGGCTCCGATTGCTGCTGGTCCGGGCACCTTCACTTCCAGCCTGACCGATGTGACGATTCAGAACAGTGGTGCCACGCCGCTGAATCAGGCCGATGGTCTGAACATCGATGTCGATGGGGCCGGCTCAGTGGCCACTGTGACATTCGACCATGTGCTGTCCAACAACAACGACCAGGACGGCTTCGATATCAATGTGGATAACGGAGCTGACGGAACCTTCGTGGTGAACAACGCCACCACCGGTAATAGCAACGCCGGCACGGGCTTCGAGTTCACCGCAGACGGAGCCGCCACGACGGTCTCGTTGACCTCCACCGCAGGCATCCTGGGTGACAATACCTTCAACAACAACTTCGGCGATGCCCTGACTCCGCTGGATGGGCCGGGGGTCTCGGTCATCCTGACCAATGCAGTCACCGCCACCAACCTGGTGATCGGAGCCAGTGCCTCGGGGAACGATGGCGATGGTCTCCAGGTGATCGCCAACGATGGAACCGGGGTGACGATCAACAACTTCGGAATCTCGGGCACCGCTCTCCAGGTGGACAACAACGCAGGGAACGGACTGCTGGTGGACTTCTTCGCCGTGAATGGGGTCAACGCCTTCGATCTGACCAACGTCTCGGTCACGGGGAACGCCCTGGATCAGATCCATGCCGAGTTCCGCAGCATGACCATGGATCACATCTCGCTGGAGAATGTGACTGCCACGGGAATCGGGGGTGGAACCGGCGACGGGATCGATATCACATTGCTGGACACCACACTGACGAATGCGGGATACGCCTTCACCGTGGACAGTGTGGTCTCGACCAACAACGGGGGATTCGGTCTCAACCTGAACGTGGATGAAGCCGGTGTTCCGGATGCCATTCAGACTGCCGGAATCACCAACGGCCTGATCACAGCCAGCGAATTCGCCAACAACGGAGCGGCTGGGGTCCGGATGACGTTCGGGGGTGACTCGGTCAACAACTTTGACATCCTGCTGAACACGGCCGGTTTCCATGACAACGCCCAGGAAGGAATCCTGGTCGAGGTTCAGGACGCCGCGACCTTCCAGATTGGTGAAGCCAACTCGATCCTGAATACGAACCTGATCCTGCCAGGTCGGTCGATGTACGAGAACCAGATTACCGACAACGGCGGCATCGGCTTCCACGTGGTGGCCAGCGAGCCCCTCGATGTGAACCTGATCACTCCCGATCTGGTCGGACCACGCGTCGTGTTGCACCTGGGTGACCCGGACCGCAACCCGAACGTGATCACCGGAAACACCGACGCCGCCATGGCGATCGAAATGTCCGGCGACGCCACGGGACAGTTCACCATCAACAGCTCGATCCTGTCTGAGACCGTCAACGGAGCCAACGCCAACTTCAATGGTGACGGACTGGCCTTCCGGATGACCGACTTCGCCTCGCTGGAATCGTTGACGATCGACGGGGCGACCTCGACCCTCGACATCAACGACAATGCGGGCAGCGGCCTGGTGACGAATATCAGCCGGTTCTCCGAACTGGGGACGACCAGCCGGTTGACGGTGCTGAACTCGACGATCGAGCGAAACGGGCTGCACGGCATCGACATTCAACGAAATGACAATGCCCTGTACGGACCGGATTCGGCCAACAATGCGATCATCATCGGTTCCGCCAACAACGGTAACCTGATTCGCGACAACCAGCAGAACGGTTTGAATCTCGTCCTCGGAAACGCTCCGGGCGGCATCCTGCCATTCGACATCGATGTCACCGACAACGTGTTCGAACGGAATCTGAACGGGGTGTTCCTCAACGGAACGGGTAACGCCCAGTTCGTCGGAAACATCTCGGACAACGACTTCGACGCCAACCGTCAGGACGGAATCCAGGTGGTTCTGGAGAACAACGCCGCCATCGGCGATCCCCGCCTGGCGAACAACCCGGGCCTGATTCCGTTCCTGTTCGAAGGGAACCAGATTCTCAACAGTGTTCGGGACGGGATTCGGTTCGACACCAACTTCACCAACGAAGCCGGGCTGTTCGGTGCGGGGGCATACGCCAACGTGTTGATCACCGAGAGTGCGAACTTCCTGGATGGCTTCGGCGATCCGGTTCGGACGCTGATCGATGGCAACGGAGTCCACGGGGTCCACATCATCGACAACAGCGACTTCGTCGCAGCTCCGGGTGTGGCCGTGACTAGTCAGAACACCTACCAGATCATCAACTCGGACATCACCAACAACACGGTGGATGGTATCCACGTGAATGTGGCAAACAACGCGGGCATTCGAGATTTCAACAACGGCATCAACCTGATTGTGGGTGACCCGAACAATGCGGATCAACGCGATGTGCAGATCAACAACAACGGGGATGACGGAATCGATCTCGAACTCGCCGACTCCGACAGCATCACGAACATCATTCGCATCGCCCAGACCACGCTCGCCTTCAACGGGGCGACCGGAGATGCGACGGGTGGAAACGGAATTGAGACGGATGTGCTGAGCTCCGGATCGATGAACATGTCCTTGGAAACTCTGGACATCATGAACAATGCCGATGACGGCATGCGGTTCGACATCTCCACCACGCGGGCCAGTGCCACCAAGTCGCAAGTCGGTACCGCCACCACCGTGAATGCGGTGACGCTGGTCGAAATGTACGGGGTCGATTCCTCGCAGAACGGTGGACGCGGACTGAATGCGATCATGACCCACGATCGCATCAACAGTGGTGCCGCCTCGACCAGTGTGTTCAACATTGGACGCGGCGACCGGACCGTGGACCCGATTTCGCCCGATCCCCGCCAGACGACCTTCGTCAACCGGTTCAACGGCAATGCTCGGGAAGGGGTGGTGTTCGACATGCAGGCTACCAGCCTGGATCAGGACACCGTGGCCGCGAATCCGTTCCCACACAGCTTGCAGACCGACATCAACGACGATGTGTTTGTCGATGTGAACTTGCCGCAAAACTCCGCTGCACTGAACAGTGGATTGGACCGTCCAAGCACGGCTCATCTTCTGGTGAGCAATGGCAGTTTGCATGACGATCTTGGAAATGTGCCGCCACAGCCATCCGTGGCCGAAACGCGGATTCACCAGGTCTCCACGATCAACTTCATCCACAACGAAGTCTCAAACAACGGAACGAACTTCGAAGACGGCGTGGCCTTCGGTATCGGTGCCATGACCCGGCTGAATGCCACGATCGCTGGAAACAGCTTTGGTGGAAACGTGGGTGACGACATCCGCGTCTATCCGCAGCGATCCAGCGAACTCAATCCGCCGAATTCGTTTAACGATACGGCCAACGATGGATCCCACAGCTACCTCGTGCATGATCCGGTGGCCTATGCGGACCTCGTCTTCGGCTCGGTCGATACCAACCTGGATGGAACGCCCGACACCACCTTCGGAAACGGACGCAGTCCTGATGCCAGCACCGCCGCATCCGATGCGGTGGCCAAGGGTGAACAGATCGCGATCCTGACGTTCGGAACCAATCAGACTAGTCAGATCACGGAAGACGGTGTTTACACGAACAACGATCCGATCACGGGTACAAACCGTTCGGTCCGGCTGGCCGGTCAAGTTCAGATCAACGGCATCTTCGATGATGAAACCATCAACGACTTCTTCGAGAACGGTGTGCAGCAGAACATCGACAATCAGTTCTTGTTCTTCCTGCAGAACCTGGCCACCCAGAATCCAGACCCACTCTTCCCGTAAGATGGGGCTGATCGTGTGACACTCCGACCGGCGGTGGCCTTCTCAGGCCCCCGCCGGTTCGGCTTTGAGAAGAAGCCCTCCCATCGGACGGACTACGGATTTCCGTTTCGTGTGCAGCCAGGAGGTTGGAACGCTCCTCTTCGCGGATCACCCCCTCTTTTCAAATGGGGGAGGGAAGACGCATTTTGAAACGGCTCCTGATCTCGTAACAGTCGGTTGAAAACGTGGGACAGGCTTCCAACCTGTCGATATTTTGAAGGAATTGACAGGCGGGAAGCCAATCCGACGGCAGCGTCCAAACTCAAGGGACTGGAGCACTTTCGGAACTCGTCTTCAGTCGCCAATAGGAAACACTAATCCACACTAATCCGGAACCGAGTCATGAGGTGCTGCTCAATCGCATGCATCTTCCGGATGAGTGGCAATGAGTGTTCCCCACTCGGGGTTGAAATCGCATTATCACGGAACTCAACTTCTAAAAATGCTCTGGTTGCATCCCATCAACCAATGGATGCGAGCCCACGGATTCCGCGAAGACACTGGACAGCAGCGCGTACCGGCTGATCCCGAAATCAGCTCTTCCGCCCCGCAAGAGGCCGCCCGCACATCCCCGCCGCGCACATCATGCGGAACGCGAACCCAAGCGATCTTTAATTTCTGGGGATCGTCGCGCCCGCATCGACAAGTTCCTACAAAATCGCCAGCGGATTGCGGCGTTCTTCCAATGTTCCGCGGGTGACGCCGACGCGGTTCATGGCCTTGAGGGCGGTCCAGACCTGGTCCCCGGTGGTTCGCCCAGCGATCAAGTCGCGATAGGTGGTAATCACCTGTCGCAGTTCACCCGCGCCTTCGTTGAGCAGTTCAATCCGCAGCTGGCGAATCCCGCTGTGGATCAGGTCGGGGACGACCTCGGCGGAGCTTTGCGGCACCGCGTTGAACAAGGTATTGCGGCAACCGACATCCGCCTTCAGAGGGTGTTCCATACCGACGCGGTCGCGTAACTGGACCTCGTGATGATCGCATGGACGACCACAGTTGGTCTTGTTGGTTCCCGGAGAGAGGACCGCACAGAAGACGCAATGTTCCATATGGAACATCGGCATGTGCTGGTGGATGACGACTTCCAGCCACTGCGGCGGGACCGCGGCGACCAACTGCAACAGTTGGTCGCGGTTCAGGTCGTACGACGCTGTCAGCCAACTGGCCCCCTGTTCCATCAGGAACTGGGCCGTCAGTTCGTTGGTGACATTCAACGAGTAATCGGCCACAAACGGAATTTCGGCCTCGGAACAGAACGCCATTCCGGCCAGATTACGGACCAGGAATCCATCCGGTTGATGCTTGGCCATGACGCGGAAGATCCCGATCTCGCCGGGTTTCTGGATGCGCGGCGGGGCGATCAGCAGTCGGGCGTGCGCGTGCCGCGCCAGCGACACTGCCTCGGCGTATTCGCGGATATCGTTGAAGTCGGCCAGCAGTTCACGCTCGCCCGCGGCGAGTGTCGCTTCCAACTGACGGAGGCTCCGGCAGAGGATCGACAGTTGAGGAGCCTGCGTCGACGCAGACTCATACGGGGGGAGCATCTGCCGCAGCACCGGCAACACTGGCTCGCTGGAAATGCGACGCTCGGGCGGAGTCTGGGCCCGCTGCTGAAGCCCCTCGATCAGGCTCTGCCGCAGCTTGGACAGCACCGACAGGGGAACCATCGGATCGCCCACAATTTCGGCCCGCAGTTCACCGAGCTCATAGGGGCTACTACCGAGGCGGCTGAGCTGCTCGCGAAGTGTGTCGATCGAGAGCGGGTGTTTGCGGGCGGTTTCGAGCGGGGCATCGCTCGTCACGGTGACGGAAGAGAGAGGAGAGACCAGAGAGGAGAGACCAGAGCCAGAGGGAGACCTTTCGTCTGGTTCTCGTCGCTTGTCGCTCGTCGCTCGTCCGGCCAGCTGCTCCGTGCCGCCGTGCGTCTGTGGTGAATCGTCCTCACTCGGGACGGACTGGAAAGCCCGTACGACATGGGCGGTCACCCGCAGTGGCTCGCCGACGACGGCACGGACATGGAAGTCGACGGGTTGTCGTCGCAGCGGATCAGCTCCGGTGAACGTTTTTCGCAGGCGGATATTCAGTTGGGGATCGTCGGTCTTCCAGATTCCCTGGCCGGGAGTGATCTGGGTGAAGTCAATCGCATCGCGGCCAAATTCCAGATCCACCTCACCCATCGAGACCTGGCCCGCAATGGTCTGTCCCTTGCGACGGACGCCATAGACGCGGCCGCCTTGCTCGCGGTCGGTCGAGCGGTCGCCCTCAAAAACGATGCCGTCCCCCTTGGCGATCGGCGAGGCCAGATTTACGCGTACCTGCCCGCGACCGACTTGCACGACCTCACCCAGATAGACGCCCCGCTTTGCCGATGACAAGGCGGGGACCAACCGCTTGTGTTCGCACCCCTCAAGCCAGCCCGGCGAAAAGCCCCGCGAGAACGACAACTCCATCTCCCGCTTTTCGGTCGAGGTCAGGACGACTGAACGACCCGTCATGGCGGTGTCGATGGCCTGCCGATAGTGCCGGGTGATGTTGGCCACGTACTCGGGCGTCTTCAGCCGCCCCTCGATCTTGAACGACCGAATCCCCGCGTCGATCAGTTCGGGTGAATATTCGATGGCCGACAGATCCTGCGGACTGAGCAGGTACTTCTGCTCTCCCAGATCCACATCTTGCCCATCGCTAATCAAATCGTATGGCAAGCGGCAGGCCTGGGCGCATTGGCCCCGATTGGCACTGCGTCCGCCCAGGGATTCACTGGTCAGGCACTGCCCGGAGTAGGCCACACACAAGGCCCCATGCACGAACGCCTCCAACTCGATCGAGGTCGCGGCATGGATCGCCCGCATCTCATCGATCGACAATTCTCTCGGCAACACCACCCGCACGATCCCCAACTGACGGGCGACTTCGATGCACTCGGCACTAGTCAGCGTCATCTGGGTTGAAGCATGCATCGGCAGATCCGGGCAGATCGCCCGAATCAATCGAGCGGCTCCCAAGTCCTGCACCAGCACCGCATCGACCCCGGCGGCAGCCACCATGCGAACCAGACTTTCCAGCTCGGCCAACTCGTTGGAAAAGATTAGCGTGTTGAGCGTCACGTACCCTTTGACGCCTCGGCGATGCAGTTCGGCCATGGTCGAGGCCAACTGATCGACGGGAAAATTCGCCGCTCGGGCTCGCGCATTGAAGCCGCAGTCGAGGCCGAAATAGACCGCATCGGCCCCATTCTCGACAGCCGCCCGAATACATTCCGGCGACCCCGCTGGGGCCAGGAGTTCCGGACGAAAGAATGGTGGCAATGGAGACATGAGTGACATTCGGAAACGAGCGGAACAACCTTCCCCATTGTAGGGGCCGCAGGGGCCAACGGTAGCCCCTCACCCACGCAAGGCGCAATTGTTCATTCTCACCCCCTGTTGGATCGACAGTTCCACGAAGCCAG
>QWPB01000184.1 GCA_003671275.1 Planctomycetota bacterium
CCCTGCGTGATCGCCATGCGTCGGCTTGCGTTCTGCTGGCTGGCGGCCCTGTTCCTGTCGGGAATGTCCCCACAGCCCGCCGCCACGATCCCGCCACCGCCCCCCGCTGCGGTCCGGCTGCCCCTGCAACGCTATGAGGCCGATTTTGTTGCGATGGGAATGAAGTACCACATTGCACTATTTGCCCCCAATGAGTCCACCGCCGTCGAGGCGATCAATGCCGTGATGGACCGCGTCCACGCCATGGACCGGACTTTCAGTGACTACAACACCGAAAGTGAACTTTCCCGGCTCTGTGAGCATTGCCGACCGGGAATGCCGGTTCGTGTGTCCCCTGAACTGTTCGAGGTGCTGTCGCATGCGGGGACTCTCGCCGAACAAACCCACGGGGCCTTCGATGTGACCATTGGCCCGGTCATCGAACTCTGGCGGACCGCACGACGACAAAAGCGATTACCCCCTCCTCCCGCGCTGCTCGCCGCCCGGAAAAAGGTGGGCTGGTCCCAGCTGCGTCTTGATCCACTGAATCGCACCGTGGAGTTCACACAGCCGGGAGTGCAGATCGACTTGGGAGGAATTGCTGCGGGATATGCCCTCGACGAGGCTGCGGAATTGCTGAAAGTCCGCGGTCTGACCTGTGTCCTGATGGACGCCAGTGGAGATATCCGGGTCGGAGATCCCCCGCCGGGCCGACCGGGCTGGAGAGTGACCGTCTCGGGGCTGGCGGGTACAACCGACGTCCCTGAGGCTCAGGAGCTGATCCTGAAGAACTGCTCCGTTACCACCAGCGGCGATGCCCGGCAGTTCGTTGAAATCGAGGGCACCCGGTACTCGCATATCGTGGACCCCCGAACCGGACTGGGAATGCCCCGTCGCTCCAGTACCACAATCATTGCCCCCACGGGCTGGCAAGCGGACAGCTACGCCACCGCTGTCAACGTGATGGGCAGCTCAGCGGGTCTGCGCTGGCTGGAATCCCAGCCGGGCTGCCAGGGAGTGATGTTCGAGATGACCGACGCGGGAATCAGTCGTCGGGCCACTGCTCACTTTCCCCAAACCCGTGTGCCCGAGACAGCTCCCCCCCCGTAAGCGTTGCCGCCCAATCGCGGAGTTCTCCCTCACGATGGACACTGTGGCGTATGGCTGACCGATGGCTTGCTGCCGGTTATGCTACCCAGCGAACTGAACCGAACTGAATGGTGGGAGATCAACAGATGCGTGCTCTTCTGATGGCAGTCTGTCTGGCATGGGGCACTCCGGGGATGGCGGGTGACTGGCCGTCGTGGCGAGGGCCCCATGGTAATGGGGTCGCAGACGGGGCCACCTACCCCCTCGAGTGGTCGAAAGAGAAGAATATCGCCTGGCAGCTGACAATGACCGGCTCCGCGGGATCTACGCCGGTGGTGCTCGGCGACCTGATCGTGTTGACCTGTAGCGAAGGCGGTAAAAACAGCGTCTGGGGCATCAGTTCCTCGGGTGAGATCCTATGGAAGACCACCGTGGGAGACGAAAAGCCCGGCAAGCACAAGAAGGGCAGTGGATGTAACCCCTCCCCGGTCTCGGATGGCGAGCGGGTCTTTGTGTACTTCAAGAGCGGGGATTTCGCAGCCATCGATCGGCAGGGAAAAACCCTGTGGCACAAGAACCTGCAAACGGAGTACGGGCCAGACACTCTGTGGTGGGACCTGGGGACCAGCCCTGTCCTGACCCAGGAACATGTCGTAGTCACCGTGATGCAATCGGGCCCGTCCCCTTCGTACCTCGCAGCGTTTCACCGGGCTACAGGACAGGTCGCCTGGAAGGTCGACCGGGAACTCGGGGCTCCGGAAGAGGCCGCTCAAAGCTATTCGACTCCGGCGGTAACCACCTTCGAAGGACAGGAAACCCTGCTCACCATCGGGGCCGACTTTGCCACAGCTCACTCCGCCAAGGATGGGAAGGAGTTCTGGCGGGTCGGTTCGCTGAACGCCGAGCAGAACAAGTATTACCGCTCGATCGCCTCCGGTGTGGCCGACGCGGGCATCTATGTCGCCCCCTACGGTCGTGGCGAAATGCTGTATGGCATCAAGCTCGGGGGGACGGGCGATGTCACAAAATCACACGTTGTCTGGTCCCGAAAGGGCTTGTCAGCGGATGTTCCGACTCCCGTGGCTCTGAACGGTCGAGCCTATGTACTGACCGACAAGGGCAAGGTCGGCTGCCTGCAGGTGGGCACGGGGGAAATCGTCTGGGAGGGCGAGCTGGAGAAAAACCGTAACGCCTACAGTGCCAGCCCGATCCTGGCGGGCGGCCACCTCTATCTGGTCCGCGAGGATGGAACGGCCTTTGTCCTCAAGTCCGGCGACACCTACGAACTGGTCTCGAAAAATGAACTGGGCGGGACCGTGATCGCCACCCCGGTCTTTGTGAATGGAAAAATCCTGCTGCGGACCTTCGAGACGCTGTACTGCATTGCGGCACAATAATCGCCCGACGAGCGGGGCGGTGTTATTGAGAGAGTGGGGATTTTGCCGAGGTCGTGATCGGCAGCTCTATCGTGAACCGCGTACCGTGCCCGACCTCGCTCTCGCAGGCGATTGTTCCGCCATGGGCTTCCACAATCTTACGAACGGTCGGCAGTCCGAGCCCACTGCCGTTCGCCTTGGTCGAAAAGAACGGCTCAAACGCCTTCTTCCGCGCCCGTTCGTCCATCCCCTTACCTGTATCAATCACTGCCAGCCGGACATGGCCATCTGCGGTAGAGGTTTGAATCTCCAGCTGCCCACCATCGGGCATGGCCTGCTGTGAGTTCCGCACCAGATTGGAAAGAACCTGCCGAAACAGGCCGGCATCAATTGCGACCAGTGGCAGATCGGCTGCCAGGTGGGGTGAGACATCGATCCCGCTGGCCGTGGCCTCCGGGCGGTAAAACTCCACGAACTCGGAGACCAACTGGTTCAGTGAGGTATCCGTCCGTTGCATCTCACCAGCGCGGGCAAACTGCAAAAACGCGTTGAGGATCACTTCCATCCGCCCGCACTCGCGACGCATCGTTTCCAGCTTGCGTCGCATCCGTCCCAACTTAGGATCGCTGGCCTCTTCCAGGTCTTCAGCAAGGAGTTCCAGGTTCATCTGGATGGTCGACAGCGGATTCCGAACTTCATGCGCCAATCCCCCCGCCAGAGTGGCGATCTCGGCATTCAGTCGAAGTAGTCGGTCCCGTTCGCTCGCGTCGAGTTCGGACACAGTGGCCTCAATCGAACTTGCTGCCCCCGGCGAGTGGGTCCAATTCCGTGGGAATGGTCCCGTTCTCGAATCCGCAAATCCGAGGCAGGAGAAGATGATGTAGAAAAAAGAAACGCCTCGCAAGGCGAGGCGTTTCCGTCGTTCAACAATTCACCAGGGGATTAGCGATCCCGGCTGCCGCGATCGTATCGATCGCCGCCGCGATCGCGGTCTCCACCGCGGTCACGATCACTGCCCCGATCGCTCGCCGGACGGTCGCTGCGGTCTCGGTCACCACCGCGGTCGCGTTCGTAGCGATCACCGCGATCGGATGCCGGTCGCTCGGTACGTTCGCCGCGATCCCGTTCGGGAGCCGGACGATCCCGGTCGTATCCCCGATCACGATCCCCACGGTCTGCCACCGGACGATCACCGCCCCGATCGCTCGCCGGAGCCCGTTCGCTGCGAGTACGTTCCGGAGCTGGCCCCCGATCACGATCTCCGCCGCCCCGCGGACCACGGTCATCGCGACCGCGATCTTCCCGAGAACCACGATCATCGCGGTCTTCCCGGCGCGGAGGTCGGTCCCCCCCACGATCTTCACGATCTTCGCGGGCCGGGCGTTCACTGCGTTCGCCTCGGTCTTCACGCGGCGGACGCTCCGACCGCTCGGGACGTTCTGCGCGTTCCGGACGATCGCCCCCTTCGGCAGCGGGAGCTTCCGTCGGTCCGCCATTACGTTCGATCAGCACAGCTTTGTGCGACAGCTTAACGCGGTTCTGGTCATCCACGGCGATGACCTTCACTTCGAGCCGGTCACCGACCTTGCAGATGTCGCCCACGGACTTCACGAACCCTTCGGCGAGTTCGCTGATGTGGCACAGACCATCCTTACCCGGAGCGATTTCCACAAAGGCACCGAAGTCCTTGATGGAGCTGACGGTTCCGTTGTAGACCCGGCCCACCTTGATCTCTTCAGCAATGGCTTCCACGCGAGCCAGGGCATCCTCACAACCGATCTTATTCGTCCCGGAGATGAGCACCTTGCCATCGTCCGTCACGTCGATCTGTGACTTGGTCTGTTCCTGGATCGCACGGATGTTTTTCCCGCCAGGTCCGATCAGCAGGCCAATCTTCTCCGGATCGATCTTCGTCTGAAGAATCCGCGGCGCGTGATCCGAGATTTCCGCACGGGGACGGCGGATCGCACTCAACATCATGCGAAGCAGTTCCAGGCGAGCATCGCGGGCAGCTTCCAGCGTGCCGCGAATGATCTCTTCGTTGATGCCGTCGATCTTGAGGTCAAGCTGGATTCCGGTGATCCCCTTCTGAGAACCGGCCACCTTGAAGTCCATATCCCCGAAGTGATCTTCATCACCCATGATGTCGGTCAGCAGCACGTACCTGCTGCCTTCCTTCACCAGGCCGATCGAGATTCCGGCCACGGGCTGCTGAATCGGCACCCCGGCATCCATCAGGCTCAGCGTACCACCGCACACCGAGGCCATGGAACTGGAGCCGTTGGACTCGGTGATATCCGAGATCAGGCGGATCGTGTACGGAAACACTTCCGACTTCGGCAGAACCCACTGCAAGGACCGCTCAGCAAGCGCCCCATGTCCGATTTCCCGGCGACCGGGTCCACGGATCGGCTTCACTTCACCGACTGAGTAGGACGGGAAGTTGTAGTCCAGCATGAACGGCTTGGCGAATTCACCAAACAAGCCATCCGCCTTCTGCTGATCCCGAACGGTTCCAAGAACCAGCGTACAGACCGACTGGGTTTCCCCACGGGTGAACACCGCGGAGCCGTGAACGCGTGGCAACACACCGACCTGGCAATCCACAGATCGCAGCGTGGTCAGTGACCGGCCATCCAGCCGCTTGCCCGCCAGAGTCAGATCACGGCAGGCCTGATGGTCGACCGCCGAAACGGCGTCCTTCAGCTGCTGAAGAGTCCGGCCATCCGCCAGCTCGGTCGCTCCGTTCGGGAAGTACTTGTCGACGAGGCCCTGCTTCACAACACCGGCCGCTGCGGAACGCTCCTTCTTTTTCGGGTTGGAGCGAGCCTTGCAGAGCTGGTCGTAAGCTTCGGACTTCACCGAATCGAGGAATGGGTTCTTGGCCGGAGCCTTGAACGGCACCTTCTCCTTGCCACCCTTTTCGACCAGTTCGTCCTGCAGATCGCAGATTTCGATGATGGCCTTATGGCCGAACATCAGCGCATCCGTCATCAGATCTTCGGGCAGCTGATCGGCAAAGCCTTCGATCATCAGGATCGAGTCCTTGCTGCCGGCGACAATCAGGTCGAGCCGCGAGACGGCCACCTGCTGCACGGTCGGGAACAGCACGAACTCATCGTTGATCAGACCGACACGAACACCAGCGATCGGGCCACTGAACGGCAGTGGCGAGACCGACAGGGCGGCACTGGCACCGGTGATCGACCAGACATCGGGATCATTCTCGCCATCACAGGACAGCACATTGGCCATGACCTGCACGTCTTCGATGTACCCTTCCGGGAACAGCGGACGAATCGGTCGGTCGGTCAGACGCGAGGTCAAAACCTCCTTCATCGTCGGACGGCCTTCCCGCTTCAGGAACCCACCGGGGAACCGACCGGCTGCGGCGAGCCGCTCCCGGTAGTCACAGGTCAGCGGGAAGAAGTCGGTGCCCGGCCGCGATGGGCCGTTCTGTGCAGCAACAAAAACAGCCGTCTCGCCATATTGAACGAGGACGGCTCCAGCAGCTTGTTTGGCCCATTCACCTGTCGTAATTGTCAGCGTACGACCCGCAATTTCACGTTGAACAGAGACCTTCACGGGGGAGAACCCTTTGTAACAGCGACGCAAAAACGACTTTCAAACGCACTGCCGAACGACACCAGCACCAACTCAATTCACGACAGACGGGTGTTAAAGCCGAACAAAGCCACCCTGCGCGGTTCTTCGCCCCATAAAGACAGCGCCTCTTCTGGCGGAAACCAATTCCCCGCCCGCGCTCATCTCCATCGCCAGAAACCGCAAACCGCTCCTTCGAACACTTGTCCGTTCGAGGAATTACATTCACGCGATTAAGACTCCCCAGAGGGCAGCACTCGCTACCCCGGAGCCTTCCACGCACACAATTCCCTCTACGGAAACTACTTACGCAGCGACAAGCGACCGATCAGCTCCACATAGCTGGCCGGGTTCTTTGACCGCAGGTATTCCAGCAGGCTGCGACGCTTGCTGACCATCTGCAACAGCCCGCGACGGGCGGCATGGTCTTTCACCTGACGCTTCAGATGCAAAGTCAATTCGTTGATTCGTGAGGTCAGCACCGCAACCTGGACTTCGGGGGATCCCGTATCCTTCTCGTCGCGACGGTATTCCTGAATCAGCTGGGACTTACGCTCTGGGGTAATGGACATGATCGAGATTCCTCTCCGACCCCGCAGCAGTTTGCCGCCGGGACTGGACCTTGGGTATTCACACTGTGTGAGGTCGGTATCTTATCCGCCACGAGGCAAGTTGCAACGGATCGAGTGTACGGGTGCTACGACGCACACAACGCCAACGATTCATCCAGCGTGTGACGCACTTTGAAATAGTTCAGCAGCCGGGCCGTATCCAATATCGTTTGAACGTCCTTCGTCGGCTCCGACAGCACCAACAACGATTCCGATCGAATCATCTTGCGATGCAGCGTGATCAGCCGACCAATCGCCGAACTAGTCATGTAACGAACCTGATTCAGCCGAATCACCAGACGCTTGATCTCGTATTTCTCAATCAGCAGCTGAAAGTCCTGAGCGAACTGTTCCAGATTATCGTCGTCGGTCAACTGCTCGCGATTCAGCACGACCACGTAGATCCCGGAGGCTTGTTCGACTGAAAAGAAAGTCGACGGAAAAGCGACCGGTTCGAACATCACTCAGCCCTCAGATAACCCTCACACACTTCTGCCCCGCGACAGGCAATCATCGCCCCTACATCGGACTTCTGCCCCGGCAGTTGTACCGGAATGTAGTGACGATCGGTCCCATGGACCCAGCCTGGGCGGGCATGGACCACCCCTTCGACGAGAAGTTCCAGCGGGCGACCCACGAAGCGGGAATAGTAGTCGCTCGCCAGACCCTGTTCCACACCAGCCAGTCGCTGACACCGAGCCTTACGAATTTCGGGCGAAACCTGATCCGGATATTCGGCGGCGGGCGTCCCCCGCCGGGGACTGTACGGGAAGATGTGCATCTTCATGAACTGCGCCCGGCGGCAGGTCGCAATCGTCTCCTCAAACTCCGCATCGGTCTCTCCCGGAAACCCCACGATCAGGTCAGTCGTAAAGGCCACATCCGGCATGATCGCCCGGATACGGTCCAGTTTGTCCAGGAACTTTTCGGTGCGATACCGTCGCCGCATCCGAGCCAAAACCGAGTCGGAACCGCTCTGCAAGGCCGGATGAAACTGCGGGCACAGATGCTCGCAATCGGCGGCAGCCTTAAAGAACTCCTCGTCGACTTCGTTGGCCTCGATACTGGAGAGCCGCATTCGCCAGTCACCGGGGATCTGGTCGAGCTGTCGAAACAAATGCCACAACCGAAAGGGAGCCTGGCCCGACTTACCGCGCGTGGTGTCGACGCCATAATGCCCGACGTGAATCCCGGTGAGGATGATCTCCTTGTGCCCGTGATCGACCAGTCGGCGGACCTCGGCCTCGATGGAGGCCGGGGAGCGGCTGGCCAGGCCGGGACGCACCTTGGGGATGATGCAGTAGCTGCATCGCAGGATGCAGCCGTCCTGCACCTTGACATAGGCTCGCTTACGCCCCTCGAAGAAGCTGATCCCGTCCGGGATGTCGTGGACCCCTTGACGGGACAGAACATCCGGAAGTTCTCGCTTGTCAGTGACGACCTCAAATACCCCCGGCAGCTCACCGACTGCCATCGGATCGCGGGTCGCATAACACCCCATGACGATCGTCCGCGTTCCGGGGTTGTCGCGGGCCAGGGCGCGAATGATCTTGCGGGATTTGTAGTCCCCCTCACCCGTCACCGTGCAGGTATTCACCACGCACAGGTCCGCATTGTCCCCCTCACCCGCCTCGCGAAAGCCCCCGGCAACGAGAGCCTCCTTGACGAGTTGCGTCTCGTATTGGTTGACCTTACAGCCGAGGGTCACAAGGCGAACAGTGCGGGTGGACATGGCGGATAATCGCGAAATCTCAGACACATGGGAACATGGCAGATGCGACGGTTGAGTCCTCTGGGCGAAGTCGCCCTTGCCTCAGTAACTCCCTGGCAACAAACGGTGACTGTTTCACCAATTCCTGCCAACTCCAATCACCGCTTACGTAGCTATCAATGTCATCCTCTCGTTGAGTCAAGTGGTGTTCGTCGTTCAGGTTAAGGCGAAGAATCGTGGCTTTCACTCGCTTTGTCATGTCCTGATTCAGCTCTGGGTTCGCACAAACAGCAAACCCAAAGTCTGCTAATTGAAACCAGCCGTTTTCGATTTCAAAGGGATCGAGGATATCCTCAAAATTATTCTTTCGAGCATTCATGCGGGAACTGGCTAAGCGGTAGTTGGACCATTCGTAGACTTGATCCCAACGGCGTGACTTGGGGGCCATGTGGTCGACCGAAGCCGCACCGGTCACGCGGTGAATTCGAAAACAGGAGTAGGCACAAATGCGATTGTAAGCTATCAGCATGTCATCAATCGCTTCTCGCCAGTAGTCCTTGAATTCATCGGCTGGGATCTTGTCTCGAGCGTCGACCCCCGCAAGCTTCTTAAACGGTTTTCCCTTTTTTCGAGACCGAATCGGCTTCTCGCCGATTTTCTCGGCAATCAATCGAAGCCCGGGTTGTCGGACCGTTGAATCAAAGTCAGCAGGTTCTGGCGCGGGGCTCACCGGGATCATTGCTTTCCCCTCCGCGTCGCCTCAGCAACACCCTCACTCATGTGTGGTGTTTTGATGCCCTTGGCTTCCAGGAATCGCTCCCATTCTCTCCAGAATCGATCCTCGGATCCCAATGTGCTCATCAACTGCTGATCGACGCTTACGACTTCTGGCGATTTTACGTCAGCTTTCACGAAGCATGCCCTCGCCGCATGGATTGCTTGCTCTGCCTCAAGTGACCGTTCAGTCGCGAGGTCAAATGCCTCACTGGTTAGCCAGTTCCCCACTCCGCCCAAGCGAACGAAAGTTCGCTTCTGAAGTTCGATTCGACCTGACTGTCTGTCCAAATCTAAATCAAACCAAGCATCGTTATTCGCGTCGAAAAACGGCTCCGCCGAAGCAAGTACCAATGGGGAGTGAGTCGCAGCGATCAATTGAATCTCAGCGTTTTTGTGAATCCGTTGAATCATCTCCAGCAGCGATCGAAGGATTGTCCTCTGCCATCGCGGGTGCAGGTGGCATTCGATTTCATCGATGAGGAATACGACTCGGTTTGTGCGTGTTTCTCCGAGTTCCTTGGCAGCTTCCTTGTGCTTCAACCATGTCCAGACCAGCATGTATGCCAGTTGAGTGATTCGCTTAATGCCCGACGAAGCGTACAGGACTGGAATGGGTTTGCCAGGCCCAAATTGAACATATGGAACCATTCGGCTATCGTCGATGGACATGACCGCAGCTTTGTTGACGCTGATCTGGTCCTCTTCTAAGGAACTCGGGGACAGTCTCTGCAGAACCGCATTCATGTTCCTTGCTTCAGGTGAATCAGAAGCAATCCAAAGAGCCAAATCGGCCAGCAATCCGTTGCAGACGCGGATTTCCCGCCCACCATCTTCAACTTTCAGTTCGTTCCATACCTCACCGGCGGTAAACACGAATCCTGAGAGGCGATCCTGGATATCGACCTGGCCGCTCTTTTTCCAGTAATTCCTCGCCGGATCCCAGACTGAAAATCCTCCGTCCGCCTGAGCATAAATGACGAGGCCAGGGTTCAAGAGGCGACCCGATTTGCCCGTCCACGCTTGATCGCGGGGGACAAAGACGCTTTCGTAATTGACGGGTTTGGATTTTGCCCCCACCCGAAACCCGATCTTTGCTTCTCGCTTCGGATTCGTCGGTTTCGCCATGTAGCCGCTATTCAACTTGGGATTCAGCTGCTGCGGCCATTTTCGAGTTAATGCCCACCAGATCGTGTCCAGCAGGAAGCTCTTTCCCAGTCCATTGTCCCCTGTGATTAAATTGAGACGAGTCCCGAACTCCAGTTCCATAATCGGAGCCGGGCCAACGTTTTCCATCGAGAGTGAGTAGATCATCCGTCTTCTCCCGAACTCACGTGACAGAATCTACATCCCGCGTACGTCCGTCACGAACCCCGCCAGCGCCGCTGCGGCGACCATGGCCGGGCTCATGAGCAGTGTCCGCCCGGTGGGCGAACCTTGGCGGCCCTTGAAGTTGCGGTTGGACGACGAAGCGCAAATCTCGCGGCCCTTGAGCTTGTCAGGATTCATCGCCAGACACATCGAACACCCGGCGGCCCGCCATTCGAAGCCCGCTTCGCTGAAAATCTTGTCGAGACCTTCTTTTTCAGCCTGGGCCAGCACTTGCTGCGAGCCAGGAACGACGAGGGCTTTGACGCCGGGGGCGACTTTCTTTCCCTTCGCGATCCGGGCGGCTTCGCGCAGGTCCGAGATCCGTCCGTTCGTGCAGGAGCCAATGAACGCCACGTCGATCTTGAGCCCTTCGAGTGACTGCCCTTCCTTGAGTTCCATGAACTCCAGAGCTTCCTTCACGCCGACTTGTTCCTCCGCCGGGAACTGGGCAACCGCCGGGATCGGCTCGCGGACGCCCACTGACTGGGCCGGATTGATTCCCCACGTCACCGTCGGCTCGATGGTTGATCCATCGAACTGCACTACATCATCAAACGTCGCCTCGGGGCCCGAAGCGAGCGACAACCACCACTGGGCGGCCTTGTCAAAGTCGGCTCCCTGCGGTGCGAAGGGCCGTCCGCGCAGGTAGTCGACCGTCGTCTGGTCCGGATTGATATACCCACAGCGAGCCCCGCCTTCGATGCTCATGTTGCAGACGGTCATCCGCTCTTCCATCGACATTCGGTCAAAGACCTCGCCCGCATATTCGTAGGCATAACCCACGCCGCCGTTGACGCCCAGCTTGCGGATGATGTGCAGGATCACGTCCTTGGCATAGACGCCGGGGGCCAGCGTGCCGTTGACTTCGATGCGGCGAACCTTCGGACGGTCCATCGCCAGCGTTTGCGTGGAGAGGACGTAAGCGACCTGCGAAGTACCGATGCCGAAGGAGATTGTGCCGAACGCTCCGTGGGTCGAGGTATGACTATCGCCACAGGCAATCGTCATGCCGGGCTGGGTCAAGCCCTGCTCCGGACCGACGATGTGGACGACCCCCTGACGGTTGTCGTCGATGTTCAGCAGCGTGACGCCGAACTCGCGACAGTTCTTCTCAATGGACGACATCATCTGCTCGGCCAGCGCATCCTGGAATGGACGAGCCTGGTTATCCGTCGGGACGATGTGGTCAACAGTCGCAATCGTACGATCCGGATACATCACCTTCAGACCCCGATCCCGCAGCATTTCGAACGCCTGCGGGCTGGTCACCTCATGAATCAGATGCAGACCAATGAACAGCTGGGTCTGACCGGAAGAGAGATTCCCCACCGTGTGAAGATCCCAGACTTTGTGGAACAGATTACGTGAATCGCTCATGGTCGCCATCGCTTGCTACGGAACCGAAGGGAACCATTTTCCCGTCCGGACGTACCAGTATAGCAGACCGCCGCCCGGCGTCAGCCTGCCGAGGGGCTCGCACTCGCCAAGTGAGTCGGCAAAACCCGGAGTCTTTTCGGAAAGGTCTTCTGAAAAACCGCCTGGAATGTCTGTCCCACCGATCCGTGGTACCGACATTCCTGTCTGTCTGTGCGAACCCAAGACAGAATCTGGTTCTGATCTAAAAACCAGGGTTTCCGGGTTTCCCTGGGACCGGCTTCCTGCCCGGCCCGACGGGGATCGGCGGAACGGTGGATTGGAATACCACCGGAACGGGCCCCACAGACTCCGTTGGTGCCCCAATTTCCTGGAGGGCGGCGCGGCACTCGGGCACTAGCGCAAAGTGCGATGCGGCCAGCTCATTCAATACTGTCGGCGACGTGGGAAGCACGGTCTCGCTGGGCCCGGACAAAGCGTGCAACTCATGTCCCGGTCCCCAGCCTGCGGCCCAATCCGTCTCAAATACCTGTGCCGCAGCAACTCCTCGCAGCTGGAGGTAGGTCTTGATCGACTGTGAATATCCATTTTCATCCCCCCACCAGTGAACCAGTGACGAATCGGTTTCCAGATTCATCACGGCCGTTCCGTGAAAGACCGTGCAACGAGACAGCATCTGGACGGCTGCCATTCCCGGGGGTTCCACCCAGAGACTGGCCTGCCCACTGAAGAGTGTGCATCGGTCCATAAAAACTGTTGACCCGCTTGATCCGCTTCCGATGCGAATCACAGCCCCGGCGGGGGCCGCCAAGATGGACCGGCGGATATTCAGAAGCGTCTCTTCCGCAGCGAGCTGAATCAGATGCCGCCCCCCGGTAATCACCGAAAGATCGACCAGCAATTGCGGGGGGGCGTGTCCCTGAGAAGGGATGCATTCAATGGCAGCTGTCGTTCCGTCCTGAGCTTCGACCCGGCTATGGATGATCGCCGCCAGCCCCCCCGACATCCTGAGAAAACGTTCTGGATAGACCCGACTCGTACTCGTCGGCATGCGAAAATTTCCATTGCGCAATGTCAACTGACCATCTTCCACATCAAACCAGGCGGGAGGCCGTTTGGCATTGGGCTCCGTCTCAAATCCCGGCTGAAGCGTCAGCGGTGTCTCATCCGATTGCTCGAAAATCACCTGAACACGTTTCTGTCGGACCAGCACCGGCTCAATCGTCCGCAACCCGGATCCAAAGGCCACCACGGTGCTACCGTCCGGACATTCGGAGCTGTTCAAGAACCGGTTGAACTGAGCCCCCTTTTTCAAGTCAAAGCGAATCTCGCGACCCGCGTGAGGAGACTCCAATGACGTGGGGAGTTGTGGTGCGGAGGCGAAGGCCTGCAGGTGCTGCAGCAATGAATGCGATGGTACGGGAATCGACGGGAGTGTCGCCCCATTCGAAAGTTCCGCCCCCAGTACAGAGTCCAGGGGAGCCAGAGCCGTTCGAATCTGAGCCGGGTCCAGTTCGACAATGTTAGAGCCCAAACTCCGAAAATCGCACATCGGATCCACCAGGGATCGGGGCGCAGGGAGCGATTGCCAGAACTGGTTCCACTGTTCATCGGACTCGACGTACACCGGATCGGGACGCCCTTCCACCTGCAGTGCCGCCCAGCGTGGCCAGCCGACCAGCGTTGTGCGATCCGCCTTCCATTGCACCTGAGCGGGCAGAACCAGCCCCTGAGCTTCCGGCAGTCGTTGCCAGCCCTGAAACGAGATCGCGGCGGCTGGCTCGGAGTTCTGTGGCAAATGGATCAGTCGACTTTGGATCATGGTCAATCCAATGGTCGGGGGACTCTTGCCGTGATGCATGCAATGCACCATGCCGCGTACCGAAAGCCCGGTCGACTTCACCCAGGTGACCGTTCGGTTGTCCTGCGTCGCGTCTTGTGATTCGACTTGCACGAGGGGCCCCTGCGACAGCAACAGTCCATTCCCGATCGCCACACAGGACTGCGCCCCCCGCAATTCGATCACCGGGGCCTGGCTCGCCGTCCGCAATAACACATCTTCTAACAGGCAGCGGGCTCCCGCTTCCGCCAGAATGGCTGGCGATTCTCCCAGACTACGGTTCGTCAACGTTCCACTCCGCAGGGCCAGCTGGCCCTTTTGGACGATGAGACCCGGCTGATTCCAATCCGCATCGAATACCAGATGTACTCGCTCTAACGAAATGGCCCCCTGGGCCACCGTCAGCGGGCTGCTGCCCGCCTGGGACGACCAATGCAGTATGGCCCCGCTGACTGCCGGGCCCCGCAACACCAGCCGGGCCGGCCAAGTCTGAATGTGCCCCACTTCGTGCGGACCAACATCGGCAAACTCAATCACACTGTCACTGCCAGCTGCAGCCAGCGCGGACTCCAGGGTCGCGAACTCGCCCGCTAAGGGAGCGGCCCGACGGACAACGATCACGTTCTCACCCGCGACGGCAGTTCGCCGAGCAGCCCAGACCCACCCTGGCAGTTCGCCACCCCCTGGGCCAGGCACTGGAATCACACCCGCAAAGGGAGTCTGGTCGACCCCCGCAGCCATCGGATCATTCACGGGAACCGGGATCTTTGAAACGGTCATCGGACCCGGATGCAGATCGACCGGCGTGGGCTCGGGTGTTTCTGGGGGCTTCGGATTCGCATCGTGGGCGACTGTGTTTTGCGGATCAAAGGCATTTCCATCTCCGCCGGTTGCCTGTTGATACGGGTTCTGGTCCGCCGGCTGAACTCCACTTTCCCCTGGGAATTGAGAGACAATCAGTGCGACAACCGCCACGACACCCAGCACCAGCCCTGCCAGTTTGATGATCTGCGAATTCCCCGAACGACTGGGCGCGTCGGGCAGCAGTTCGGGACGGTCGATACGTCCCGGCAATACCCGTTCAGGCTTCGCCTTGCGAGTGGGGAACTCCGTTACGGGTTCCAGACGCTGAGCATTGCGAGGCGGAAGTTCTTCAATCGAGGTGGAGCGCCCCCGCCGGGGAACAGTGGCGGGTGATGAAATCACCTCAGCGGTCGCCGCCTGGTCCTGAGGGATCAGGCGATCCATTGCTCCCGCGCGACGGGCCTCTGCAGCTTCCGGCTTGAGTAGAGTCCCCGCACCCGGCGGGGCGGGATACGGCGAGTCCTCGGCCTCGGATGCTGCCTGTGTCCCCAGTTTCAGCAGATGGTCCGCCGAAAAATCACTCCGCAGCAGTGTCGGCGAGCCCAAGTCGACAAGCAGCTCCGCAGGGGTCTGATACCGATCCTCGGGCTTCTTGGCCATCATCCGGCGCATCACCGCGGAGAGTCCCTCAGGAACGCCTTCATTAAGTATCCGAGGATCGGGAACTGGTTGAAAAGCGTGAGCCCGGAGCTTGTTCACCATGTCCCCCTCCGGAAAGGGAGGACGCCCCGTCAGCAAGTGGTACCACGTACATCCCAGTGAATAAATGTCGCTGCGGATGTCCGCTGCCTTACTGTCGCGAGCCTGTTCCGGCGACATATAATCGACAGTCCCGACGGTTGTCCCCGCGCGGGTAATCCGGGAATCGAAATCCTCTTCCATCATGCGGGCCAGCCCCATATCGGCCAGCTTGACCACCCCGTCCACTTCACGAATCATCAGGTTCGACGGTTTGATGTCGCGATGAACGACCTGTCGCTCATACGCATGCTGCAAGGCGATGGTTGCTTGACGAATGATCTCAAGCGACCTCCGGGGAGGCAATACCCCGCGTTTGCGCAACAGTTCATAGGCATCCTTTCCATCGACATACTCCATGGCGATGTAGAGATGTCCGCTGATTTCCCCGGATTCATACACCGAGACAATATTGGGGTGCTCCATGTGAGCCCCCGTCTGTCCTTCGGCTCGAAACCTTTTGACCAGGACCGGATCGCTGGCCTTCTCGGGAGGCAAGACCTTAATGGCCACGGTCCGCTTCTGGTTCTGGTCAATGGCCAGATAGACCGTCCCCATCCCTCCGGCACCGATCTTCTTCTGAAGGGCATACTTGCCCAGCGTCTGAAGCTCTCCGAGGTCGTTGGCACTCTCTGGCGAGGGAACCCCTTCACTGGCCATCCGAACCACTCGTTGAGGTTACGGTGCCCCGAACACGGGGAAGTGAAATCAGCAACTGGCTGACTATACCTTGGGAAATCAATGCGAGTCAAAATACAGTATCGGGAAAAGACACAGGCGAACCGTATCGAGGGTTCGCCTGTGGGCATGACTCACAATGCGGAATGCCAACCAGGGGATTATCGCGAATCAGGGATTGCGGCCCCGACTGCTACGAGCCCCACCGGAAGATGCACCACCCGGCGCGGACGGAGGGGCGTGCCCCGCTCCCCCACCCGGAGGCATCTCCCCCGGCGGACCGCCGGGGAATCCCCCCGCAGCCAACGGATTCGCACGTTTCTTACGGGACGACTTCTTACCGCCACCCGACCCGTACATATCGCTACCCGACATCATTTCGCCGTACATCGACGAATCTGACATCAACGGATCGTAACCCATGCCCCCCGCAGCGGCTTGTCCCACGTTTTCATACGCCTTGTTCTGGACGGTCTGTCGATCGGCCAGTTTCTTCTGCTCTTCCGACTGCCGCACCGGATCCAGAATTGTCAACTCGCCCGTCGCGGCCTGCGCCACCAGAACTTCCTCCGGCAAAAGAGCCTCTCCGCGGGAACCACCGGGCATCTTCAGGTCCTTATGCAAGGCCCTGTCCAGCAGAGCCACATCGGGACGGGCATCGACGAACACATCTTTCGAGTTGAACTCGTAGTCCGCCTTTTCCTCGTTGGTCATCTTGGCCGCATCGATCACTCGCGTCTTTGTCTTACCCGCAATGTATGACCCGGGATAGAGATCCAGGTCGGCATTGACCGTGGTCCCCTTCTGGGTATCCCACTGGTAGACGGTCAAGGCGGTGCGGCCCCGTTGCGGGTCCACATCCTTGACGAAGTAATGCACGTCCCGCTCAATGGTGACCGCCGGGGTGGTCTGACTCCATTCAGTCAGAAAGGTTTCCGCTTCCACCACCGAAGTTTCACCATTGGCTTCCGATGCATTGCGACCGAAATTCGGGTTATTGAGCTTCAACTGCACACGGTAGCGGTAGGTCTTGCCAGGCTTCACATCAAAGTCGATATAGCGAAACAGCAGCAGTTCTCCACTGACCGTGATGGTCTTCCGAATGTATTCGGCCAGCGACTTGTTCTGCTCGTCCTTGTCATCGGTTGTCAGAATTCGAGCCATCATGTCTTCTTGACGCTCCGGTGCGGCTCCCCGCTTGCCCCCGACACCGGGACGAACACCCGGCATGGACATTCCCATTCCGGGCATCATGGAAGAACTAGACATCGAGCCGGAGTTGTACATTCCCCCGCTGCCATATCCGGAAGAGTCCATTCCCATGCCCCCGTACGGGTCGCCCCCGAACACCGAAGCCTGAAGGGACCGAGAGTCCATCATCCGCTTGGCAAATCCGCCCTTTTCCACCTTGGGCTTCGTCAGTTTGTCGATTTCTTTCTTCTTCTCCCGAGCCACCTCCAGAAGCTTGGCATTCAGCTCCACTTCCTGCTGAATGTCCGCATCGTTCAATTCGAAGTCGTCGATCCGCGGGTGAGAAGCGTGTTTCTTCCACAGCCCCATCACGCGGGTTGGCAGCGGCATCGTGATCACGCTGTTCGTCACACTACCCGCCACCACATCCGGCTCGGGGCCGATGGTCTGATCGAGGACATCATTGGCAGCCTGCAAATCGACCAAGGCCCATTCACTCCAGGTATCCGCCCCGGCATCGACCTGCTCCTGCCGCTCCATGTTGAAATCGATCAAGTCAAAGTTCTGGGCGGCGTTCTGCCAAGTCTTGGCCCCCATCGCTTCCTGGTACTTGGTGATCTGGGCCCGCAGAGGGAACACCGCGCGAACACTGGCATAGAAATAACCCTGTCCAGCCCGATTGGCCGAGGTCATCCCCATCTCGCCTTCCATACCCGACTCGCCGATCGGATATTCCCCTGTGTATCCCGGATAGGTTCCCGTATCAGAGACGATCGTACCCGCGCCAACGGCTCCCGGAAGACTCGCCCCGGGCAGTCCAGATCCCGGAAGCCCCGATCCTGGCAGGCCAGATCCATCCGGAGCAGCCCCAGCTCCGCGAATTGCGAATTCATCGTCCGCACCGTCACCCTTGTCCTTGACCGCCAGTGCTCCGTCTTTGCCAGCTGCACCTTCCGTCTCTTCGGGGTTAAGCTCTTCCGTGGCGGATGGATCAGACAGGATCTCGATCAGCACCTTTCCGCCATCGACAATGGGATCTTCCAGTGCCAGCAAATCCGGCTTGCGCAGTGGTTCGCGCCCCTGCCAGGGAGAGGTCACAAACCGAGTGGACAGTGGGAAGTGCTCTGCCAAAATCGGCTGACGCAGATTTTCTTCCACGATCTGCTTGGGAACATTCTGCGGAGTCAGCAGGTAGGAGGCCCTCTCATCCTGGGGCCAATCGTGCCCTTCGAGAGCTTGCTTGCCGGACTGGACGCTACTGGTGATTTCCTGGGGCGTCCCCTGGTAGGAGGACCAGCGTCCCCCCAGCCCGGCAAAATAGAGCGCCATCACAGCCGACACGCCGAACACGACTTTCTCGCCGTGATCTACGAAAAACGATTTTGCGTTGAACTTGGCCATAAGACACCTCGATTCGATCGCTGCTCTGGTTGAGTCTAGCTGTACTGTGGGATGCCGAATATGTCGAAAGAGTTCCCGGTTCTTCCATCGACATTCATGGTTTGCAAATTCAGGGAGCGGGAGTTTCCGCTGCCGGGACTTCTGCAGCTGGGGTTGCTGCGGGGGCCGGTGCGGGCGGCTCCCCGCCTGGAACCGGTTCCGCAGCCGACGTCTCGGCTGCCGGGGCCGTCCCCTCCACGGGCCCGGCGGGGGTCGTTGGAGCCTCTGGACTTGCCGGGGCAGGAGTACCCTCGGCCGCACCTGCCGCTGGCTCAGCAGCCGGCGATCCGCCCTCTGGGGCAACCGGCGTCTCAGTCACGGGGGCTGCAGCTTCTGAACTGCCTTCCACTGCGGCTTCCTCTGCCACGGGCTGACGGTAGAGAGTAATCAACCCCGCCAGATCCAGTTGAATCAGGTCGGCATTCTGCAATGCCGCCTGGGGGTAATTCGCGTTTCCCCCACCCATGCTGGAAGATGGTCCGCCAATGCCAGGCAGCCCTCCACTGAAAAGGCCGATGTCCCCCGTGTCGGGAGATCCCAAGCTTTCAACCCCACTGGATTCGGGAACGAGTTGCGAACTGAATGAATCTGGCATCGAGCTGCTGGGCATCCCTCCACGGGCTCCAGGACCGGCAAATGTGTCCGGGGCGTAGGGGTTCTTTCCGAAGTGGAATCGCACAATCCGAATTGGCCAATCCGAATTCTGCAGCCGAACCATGAAATCGACCATCTTCGACTGATGGACAATCACGCTCAGATAGAAGCCTCGTTCGACGAAGGGGGCTTCCGGGACTTCCTTCACGTAACGCAGGGTTTCCGTCGACTCGGCGCCTTCCGAACTGTCTGTATCTCCCGACTCACCGGACGGTGAATAAGACGCCGACGAATTTCCCGAGAACCCCATCCCTTGCCCCATGGCGGCAGAGGCTACGCCCCCAGTTCCGAACTCTTCCTGGGGATCGAATCGAATCATGGGAGCCCGGGCCATTCCGCCCCGACCACCACCGGATGATCCGGAACTCATGGAGTCCATCATGCTGGCATCGGGAGCCCCATAACTGGGCCCGCCCTCACTCCCCTCCGCAACGGCCCCGCCCACGGACGACTCTCCGTTTCCGCCCAGCAGCTGGTACTTAATCACCTTTCGCACGACGGCACTCTGCGGCGAGTCCGCATCGCGGTTCATGTCACGGATGGCATCGATAATCAACTGGGTAAACCACACATCTTCCTGAGCATCCCAAATTTCGTTTTCCGGCGGTGTCAGATGCCACGGACGAGCCCTTGGAATCAGGGATCTCGGAAAATCGACCTTCTCCGTCCACGTAACGCGAGTCTTGTCTGCGATAAAGGGCTCCACGCTGTGATGGAGGTTTTCCAGAATCTGTTCGTATTCCGTGCGGTAGTTTTCTCGCGTCTGGATGTCCGCGATCGTTCCCCGGTACTTCTCCGGAATCCCCGGCTTGACGATCTCCGGCCAGACCATCTGCGGCAGCTGGCGGACCCACAGTTCATTCAACTCATCCTTGACGAACTTGTCGAGCTGATCATTCTGGCCCTTCAGTCCATCGATGTACTTCTGATTGGGATCAGCGGCCCCCTTGGGGACCGAACTGAGAGCCTTTTTCAGCTCATCTTCGCGTGTCTGTGTGGCCGCTCGCAGCTTGCCATTCGTCGAGACGTACCCCCAGATTGTCAGGCTGAGCAGCGGGACCAGCAGAATCCAGAACTGGTGCTTCAGAATCGGTTGGAGCTTGTCCATGGGTCAGATCCCCAGGTTTGTGTTTGTGTTTGTCGCTGGCAACACGCCGTGGAGATTCCACTAAGGAGTTGCTGGCTCAACCGGAGGTGTGGTGGCATCCGCAGGAACCGCAGCTTCCGTTGCGGCTCCCGAGGCGGCTTCGCCTTCAGCGGTCACTCCGTCAGCTGGAACCTCTTCCTCTGGTGGGGGAAGGTCGGGCCGGTAGGCCAGTTGTACGATGAACGATGTGACCTCAATGATCTGCGTATCCTTGTCGCCCTTGGGAGGCAGCCCTCCCGCTGAACTATTGGGAAAGCCGGTTTCCGTACCGGGATACTCGCCTCCCGTGAAGCTTTCGCTCCCCGGTTCAATGAAGTTTTCCGAAGTGCCCCCGGGGAACGACGAGGCTCCAGGATTCAGCGGGTTGGCGACCCCCGGAAGCCGAGTTCGGGTGCCCTTTTCGATCTTCTGCCCGTTCGGGTTATACGCGATCTTCTTCGTCAGCGAATCGATCAGCGTCGCATGGGTCAGCCCCATCCGACGAACATCCCGCACGGGAAACCCTTCATGCTGAATCGTCATCTGCTTGAGGTTGTTCAGGAACGTATTGTTCACATAGGACCGGCCCCGGAATTTCGGATCAACCTTGTCGTTGTGCCAATGCTGCCCTCGGATCGTGAAGACATACCCCGCACCCGCAGGAGCCACCTCCTGCTCTTCCTTGACGATCATCTGCTTTTGTGAGTCAACCAGTGTGGCAAACCATTCGGCGTCAAGATCCGCCACCTTCTTGGCACTGATTTCGTCCAGTGTCATCTGCTTGCGTTGGGTGATGTCGCTGATGTCGGCCCCGTCATCGTCGCGCGGCAGACAGTCATTGATCGCCAGGTAGGCTTTCATCCATTCCATGCCGCGGCGTCCCTGCACAGCTGCCAGCAGGTTGGCCCGAGCCGTCTCGTTTCGGGTCTTTTCCGTCCCATAGGTTCCCGCCAGCCCACTCACCGTGGCGCTGAAAGCCTTGGAGGCATCTTCCGCCTTCTTGAACTCCTCAGTATGCACCTTGGAGTACGGGATCGCGTTGCCGATCGTCGCCAGTGAGGTTCCAATCAGCAGCGTCGCCGCCGTCGCCAGCGCCCAGGGCTTCTTACGACGAATAATCCGCTCGCGGGTGATTTCTGGCGGCAACAGCGTCGTCTTGATAAACGTCTGATCAATCGCCTGCAGGGCTAGACCGTACGGCACCGCGAAGCTGAGCACGTTGTCGGCGAACAGCGGTGAATTGATCACCGTATCGCCCGCCAGCGCCTTGTACATGTCCGGGCGTTCCACATCGTATTGCAGGTTCTGCTGCAGGAACTTTTGCAACCCCGCCAACTTGAACCCGTTACCCAGTCCGATGACCTTCCCAATCTTGGCCTGACGATTCACGCTGGAGAAGAATCCAATCGATCGCTGAATCTCCGAAACAAAATCGTTGAACACCGGACGCAGAGCCTGGAAGACGGCCCGCGGGTCTTCGGACTTGGTCGCATTACACTTGAGCAGTTCCGCCTTGGCGAAGCTCAGCTTCATATCCTTGGCCAACGCCCGCGTGAAGTGGTTACCCCCAATCGGAACGTTACGCACCCAGATTTTCTTGGCATTCGACACCAGCAGCGTTGTGTTGTCGCATCCCATATCGAGAATGATTGTGAAGTCCGCTTCGACATCCACACCCGGACGCTGACCAAATTCGTCGTAGCACAGGACGTTGTACAGCGCCAGGGGGGCGATCTGGATCAGTTCCAGTTCCACCTTGTTTTGTACATAGGGCCGCATGCACTGGGCCAGCTGATCGCGTTTCATGGCGAACAGGCCCACTTCCGCATCCAGCAGGAAGCCCCCTTCCTCAATTCCGCTGCCTAGCCGCTGGTAGCTCCACACCACATCTTCGAGGGCAAACGGGATCTGCTGGCGGGCTTCGTACTGAACGATCTGATGGACACGCTTGCCTTCCACCGGTGGCAATTGAATAAACCGGGTCAGCGAGGTTTGTCCGGGCACCGAGATCGCCACATTCTCGCCGGCCAGATCATTGCGAGACAACAGCGTCTTCATCGCCTCCTGGATGATTTCTTCCGGCACGGCATCCGGCTGGCTCAGAATCTTCGGATATTGGATGTAGTCGAACGCCGCAGCCATCACCTGGCCCGTTGATTCGACATATTGCAGCTTGACCGCTTTGAGAGCGGACTGCCCGATGTCAATACCCCATGCAGCTCTGGCCATGATCTCAAGCCTCGAACACGACAACCGCCGCGGGAAACCCGTGCGGTATGGCTGAAGAAAACAGGAAAGGACCGGTTCCCGTGAATCCGGTCCGGAGATGAGGGAAAGATGTGACGGAAATCCCCCCAAGGCACACTAACGCAGGGATTTGCGGCGGGTCAACCGAAAACAGCCTGCCGGGACGGGGATTCCAATGTTGTGAGAACGCAACATGGAGTCCGCCAACCCTGCCGAATGCACCAATTGCACGGAACACACCACAAACACCGCCTACGGTGTGTCTGAATGTAAGATGTGTCGCCGATTTCGAAAGTTCCCAATGAATCTGGCTCGCGCAGCCAATTCGCTGGAAATCAACTTTCTCCCCGCTTCACCCTCCTTGTCCACCATTCTCGCTTCCGTCGGAAAGTGGTCTTCCCGATCTGCTTCCTATCGGGTTTCAGGATTCCCGGATGAAGTCGAAGCCTTCTCGATCCCAGCTCCTCGATAAATCGAGGCCGATTGTCCCGGTGGATCGGTGTACTGTATTCACCCTAAATCGCTCCGCGCTCCACAAACTCCCGATACGCCTGTTCCAATCGGCGGGCGATAGGGCCGGGCTCGACCCGGTGAAACTCCGCTCCGATGGTCTCGATCACCGACAACACTTCGGCAATGGTGCTGGTGACGAACAGTTCATCATAGGTCGCCAGTGATCCCACCGTCATCGACTCCTGAACGACGGGAATTCCCAGTCGATCCGCCAGACGCACCACCAGGCTGCGGGTAATCCCCGGCAGGATGTTGGCTTCGAGCGGTGTCGTAATGATCGCTCCCTCCCGCACACCGAACACGGTCGAGTGCGAACCTTCCGTGATCGCCCCCTCAAGATGCATGATCGCTTCGCCGCATCCGGCTTCCGCAGCCGCCTGCGAGGCCAGGACATTCCCCAGCAGATTGAGCGACTTGATATCGCATCGTTTCCATCGCAAATCCGGCACCACCAAGGCTCGAATCCCCTGGGCCCGAGCCTCGGCGTAGGGATCGTCGTCGTACTCCCGCACGTAGATCAGTTCGTTGGGCGGCACGGGCGGATTTGGAAAGGCGTGATTACGCGGTGCTTCCCCGCGTGAAATTTGTAAATAAACCTGTCCCTCCTGCACTCCGCTGGCCTTCAAGGTTTCGTACACCCGCGACTCAATCCGGACGACATCCGCTGTGATGCGGATCTCCGCCAGCGAGTCCCGCAACCGGTCGAAGTGCGGCCGCGCCAGAAAGGGCTGACCGCGATAGACGCGAAACACCTCGTAAACGCCATCGCCAAACAGGTAGGCCCGGTCGAGCACCGAAACCCGGACCTCGGACAAGGGCATCAATTGACCATTCCAGTTGGCCAGTGACGGACGGGACATGCAAACCTCTCCCAGGGGGGACTTCCAATCGGAGAAGAATATGCAATCGTTCACCGAACGACGATCCGAGTTTCGTCACGCCCCGCGATCAGCCCCGTGCTTCTGGACAGTTCCGGCCCTAGGAGGGCCGGTTAATCAGTGCCATGACTTCCGCCCGACTGGAATCGTTCGTCTTGAACAACCCCCGCACCGCACTGGTGATCGTCAGCGATCCCGGCTTGCGAATCCCGCGGATCGACATGCACGAGTGTTCCGCCTCCAGCACCACGACCACGCCCTTGGCGTCGAGTTCTTCCATCATCATGTCGGCGATCGTGTGAGTCATCCGCTCCTGCACCTGCGGACGACGCGAAACTTCCTCGACCACGCGGGCCAGCTTACTGAGTCCGACGATCTTGCCCTTGGGCA
Source organism: Planctomycetota bacterium (assembly GCA_003671275.1). GTDB lineage: Bacteria > Planctomycetota > Planctomycetia > Planctomycetales > Planctomycetaceae > TH-plancto1. The sequence continues at coordinate 24,448 of QWPB01000184.1, forward strand.
GATATCCCAGGTGGGCCTTCCCCAGAAATGGCAGCATGTGATGCTCGCACATGCTGTGGAAGCTGATGTCTTTGACGAGTACCAGTTCGTCGAACGTCTCCTCAAAGACCCGGTTCAGATGCCGCCGCGGATCGGTATGCAGACCGCTGAACATCTCCGCATACATCCGCGCGACGCGGGCGGGCGTTTCGAGCAACCCGTTGCGGTCCGGGTCTTCCCCCACCGCAGCCAGGATTTCACGGACGGCCCGCTCAATGCGGGGCAGATCAGGTTGGAAAGATTTCGAAGCAGTCATCAGTCGTCGGTTCTCAGTCGTCAAAGGGTCGATGGCTTCGTGTGGAAAGTTGATCGAACGATATTCCGATCGATCCACCATCAACGACAAATCCCACTTCGCACAGATTCAGAAACTGTCATCCAAGCACACAGACGGGAATGTCTGTGCCAGTGGGGCAGACATTCCTGCCTGCCTTTCCTGAAGACCATTTCTGACAAGGCACCTAGTGCGGTAACACCACATCGCCCGTGGACTCGGCCTTGTTCTTCGGCGGATGAAAGAAGAGCAGTAGTAGCACGGCTCCTACGATTGCAATGCCCGACGGGAACAGCAGGAGTTTGCTGTACACCACCTCCCCCTTCACGGTGTATATGTCTTGCAGGTACGGCCACAGATATCGCGCCGTGATGGGGCCCATCCCGAGTACGAGGAAGTTGAACAACCCCTGGGCACTGGTTCGCGAATCTTTGGGCAGGAACTCATCAATGAAGATGTACAACGTGGCAAAGAAGAAGGCGTAACACACACCATGCAGCACGTTGACCGCGACTGCGCAGTACGGATTCGGCACCAGAGCAAAGACGGCAAACCGGGCGGCGTGTCCCAGAATCCCGATGACCATCGTCTTCCGCCAGCCCAGCGTCGCCAGCACCGGAGCCAGGAAGGCCATCGTGCCGATTTCAGCAATCTGCCCCACGCTCATCGCGGTTTGCACCCAGTTGGATGGCACACCGACCTTCGCCAGATAGGTAAACGCGAAGAAGAAGAAACCATCATGCACCGTCGAATCGATCCAGGTCACGACGAATAGCACCAGAATGAACGGCGTGGCCAGATGCTTGAGCGCCCCCAGACCAGCGGAAGACTCCTGGCCAATGGTCACGGGCTTGGGCGGCGTATGCGGCAGCATCAAGCTGAAGACCGCCATGAGAATCGAGGCCACCCCCGCCACCGTGAAGGCCATCGCTTCCTTCTTGATCAGGGCTTCCCCCACGAGTGATGTCTGGAACGCGGTTCCCAGCCATTTGACAAAGCCGCCGGCCTCGGCCATCGCGGGCACCTTCGCCCAGTCGACCAGAATGAAGATGAATGGCCACGCCGCAGCGATCCAGCCGATCGTCCCCCACAGGCGAACCGGGCCAAACTCCTTCTGTGCGTCCTTGAGATTAGCAAAGGCAATCGCATTCGTGATCGAAATCGTTGGCACATAGAACAGGCAGTGCAACGCCATCAGTCCCAGCATCCCCTGGAAACTCGTGACCTGCCCCATCCCGAGCAGTGCCAAGCCGCCAATGAAGTGACTCAGTGCCAGGAATTTCTCAGCGGCAAACGTGCGATCGACGAACGCGTTCGTAAAGAACATCGCCAGAATCGCTGACAGCGGGAAGCAAATGGAAACGAGCGACTGCTCACCCGGCGTGAACTTCAGACCGGCATCCCCGAAGTACCCAAAGCTCACCGGCAGCCAACTGCCCCAGATGAAGAACTCCAGGAACATCATCACCGACAGCTTGAACTTCACACCGCTCGGGGCACTCGACGAGTCGTTCGCCAGTTGGTCCGACATGAAATCACTCCGCAAGTCGCTCGATAGCAGATCGGGAACCGCCCTGCGGTCCACCGGAATCGTCTCAACCTACTGGTGAATGCGACCGGGAGCAAGCGTCAACGATTCCTGAAACGTCCAACCACCTGCCCCCAGCTGTGCCCCGCCGCTCAGTGAGTGCGCCGAAATAGCCTTCGACTGTGCGAACCTGTCATTCCTACAGGCCAATCCGCCCAGAACGCTCTGCGATTCCTCTCCCACCAAAAACAGGCATGGGAAGTGCGTCTTTTGCTGCCGGATGCGGGTCTCCATGGGAAGGGGGCTCCGCTGTGCGCTCTCTGACGTTCCGAAGGAATCTCTGATGTTTTGCAACCAGTGTGAACAGACTCAGAACGGCACCGGCTGCACCGATATCGGTGTCTGCGGCAAAGACCCGGACATGCAGTCGCTGCAGGAGATCCTGCTGTACGGACTGAAAGGGATGGCGGCCTACGCCGCCCATGCCCGACGGCTCGGCAAGACGGACGAGAAGGTCAGCGCCTTCATCGAAGAGGCCCTGTTCGCCACAATGACGAATGTCAATTTCGACATTCCCTCCTTGTTCGAACTGGTTCTCGAATGCGGACGGATGAACCTCCGTGTGATGCAGCTGCTGGACGAGGGCCACACCGAGAAGCTCGGCAAACCGGTCCCCACGACAGTACGTGAGGGGACGTTTTCCGGGCCCGGTATTCTGGTCACTGGCCACGACATGGTCGATTTGTACCACCTGCTGAAACAGACTGAAGGGACGGGCATCAATGTCTACACCCATGGCGAAATGTTGCCGGCTCATAGTTACCCGGAATTGAAGAAATTTCCGCACCTGGCGGGGCATTTCGGCGGGCCGTGGCAGAACCAGCAGTGGGAGTTCCCGATGTTCTCCGGGCCGATTCTGGCCACGACGAACTGCGTGCTGATCCCCTCGGATGTCTATGCCGATCGGCTGTTCACCACGCGAGTCACCGCCGTCCCTGGTGCAACGCGGCTGGCAACTGATGATTTCTCCGCAGTCATCGAGAAGGCCAAAACCTGCGAACCGCTTCCGGAGAACTTCGTTCGCGAATCCACGATCGGCTTCCACCACAGCGTGATCCTCGGGATCGCTGACAAGGTGATCAACGCCGTCAAATCCGGGGAAATCAAACGGTTCTATCTGATCGGTGGCTGTGACGGAGCTGAACTGGGCCGTAACTATTACACGCAAGTCGCTGAGCAATCGCCGGAGCAGTCGGTGATTCTGACCCTCGGCTGCGGCAAGTACCGGATTCGGAACCACGACTACGGAACGGTGGCCGGGATTCCGCGACTGCTCGACATGGGGCAGTGCAACGATGCCTACGGAGCTGTGCAGGTCGCAGTCGGGCTGGCGAATGCCTTGGGCTGCGGTGTGAACGATCTGCCACTGGAGATCGTGCTGTCGTGGTTCGAGCAGAAGGCTGTGGCGGTGCTGCTGACGCTGCTGGCTCTGGACGTGAAGGGAATCCGCGTCGGCCCGGTGGCCCCGGCCTTCATTTCGCCGAACGTGTTTAAGATCCTTCAGGAGAAGTACGATCTCAAACTGATCGAAGCCGAACCGCCCGCGGAACTGGTTCAGCTGGCATTGTAGCACTCCTGCTGGCTCCCCCTCTCTCCCCGGGGAGATGGAGGGTGTCTGGGATATCGTGAGATAATTCACCTGCAGCCCTACGTCAACGTAGCCTATTACCTCACCATGAAGTCCATCGACGAACCCCGCCTCGAAACCGATCCGCAGTACCGCTACGAGTTTCTCGCCGAATTCATCGGCTTTGGTCCCGAGGATGTGAAGCGGATTCAAAGCTCAGCCCCCCACCTCGGACCGCGGATTCCACAATTGGTCGAGGCGACTTACCAGAAACTACTGGCCTATGACGCCACCGCCCGGCATTTCGTCCCCCGGCAGACCGGCTACGAGGGACCGACCCCGGCGAACCTGAAGGAACTAACCGCCGAACACCCACAGATCCAGTTCCGCAAGGACCATCTGAACCGCTACTTCATCGCCCTGATCGGTCGGGCCTATGACGCCAAAATGGTGCAGTACCTCGACATGGTCGGTCGCATGCATACGCCGAAGGCCGGGAACAAGGAGATTGATGTTCCGCTGGTGCAGATGAATGCCCTGATGGGCGTTCTCTCGAACGTCCTGCTGACATCGATCAGCGAGTGGCCGATCCCGCCCGAAGTCCAACTGAAGACGATCCAGGCATTCAATAAACTGCTGTGGATTCAAAACGACTTCATCAATCGACATTACGCTTCCTGAACCCAGACCCGCGCATTCGTTATGATGGGGTCTGGATCTTCGGTGCCGTGCGGACAGAACCCGTGCTGATCCGATCGACGGCGAAGACAGCCAGGAGTCGTACGATGTCGGATCGCGTCCCGTCGATTGAGTTGCTGGAAGCCACTCATCATTTTCCCTGTACCTACTCCTTTAAGGTGATCGGGCTGGCAACAGATTGTTTTGTGGGACGTGTCCTGGCCGCTGTAAAAATGGAGCTTCCCGAAGGGACGGAACCCGCCTTCTCGACGCGATCCACCTCTGGAGGGCGTCATGTTTCGGTCTCGATCGAACCGGAGTGCACATCGGCCCGGCATGTGATCGCCATTTATCATCGGGTTCACGCTCTCGATGGAATTGTCATGGTGATGTAGCAAACACCCGGCAGCCCACCGCCGCAGTCCGACGGATCAACGCAATGACACTCGTGGATGGAATCCGAAATCAGTGCCGTCTTGGTCAGTGACTGGCTATCATGCGTCACGCGGCCGCTGGTGCTCAGCTGAATTTCCGCAGCCTCCCTTCTCCCCCGCGTTGCAATGCCTAACAAATCTGTCTGGAAGCGTGAAAGTCACACCAAGATCGTTTCCACGGCAGGGCCGGCCTGCGACTCGATCGAAAAGCTCCAGGAATTGATTCTGGCGGGAGTCGATGTCTTTCGACTGAATACGGCCCACGGGTCGAGCGAACAGCATCAGGTCCGGCTGGATCGGATTCGTGCTGCCGAGAAGCGGGTCGGGCAGCCGGTCGCCGTACTGGTCGATCTGGCCGGACCCAAAATGCGACTGGGTACCATCCCTGGGGGGCAGGTCGATCTGATTATCGGAGATCAGGTCACTTTCATTCGCGGTCAGGAAACGGACGATCCGCACGTTCTGACCTGTGTGTATGAACCGCTGCTGGATGAGCTGGAAGCCGAAAACCGCGTGATGCTGGCCGACGGGACCGTCGCGCTCCGCGTAATCTCAAACGATGGGCAACGTGCCGCATGCGTGGTGACCCAGGGGGGCACACTCCGCAGCAAGCAGGGAGTCAATCTGCCGGGAGTCAAGCTCAAGGCGGCGGCCATGAGCGACCTGGACCGGGCCAATGCCGTCTGGGCGGTGGGTGCGGGAGCCGACTACATCAGCCTCAGCTTCGTGCGGACGGCCCAGGACATCCTCGATCTGAAGTCGCTGATCGCCGGGACAAAATCGGGTAACGCTCCGCACGTTATTGCCAAGATCGAAAAGCCCGAAGCGCTCGACAATCTGGAGGCCATCGTCGCCGCCAGTGACGGAATCATGGTCGCCCGCGGCGATCTGGGTGTCGAGGTGGATATCGCCGAGATTGCCATCGTTCAGAAGCGGATCGTGGCGGCTTGCCATCGCGCCCGGAAGCCGGTGATCATCGCGACGCAGATGCTCGACAGCATGCACCACTCCCGAATCCCGACCCGCGCTGAAGCGACCGATGTGGCCAATGCCATTCTGGACGGGGCGGACGCCTGCATGCTCTCTGGAGAAACCGCCATCGGAGAGTATCCCGTGCAAGCGGTCGAGATGATGCATCGCATCGCCGTCTCCACGGAACCGCTGCTGCACACCTACTCTCGATTCACCAGCGATGACAAGCACCCCACCCCGGGTGTCAGCCCCATCACGGACGCCGCCGCACGCTCGGCCGGACGCCTGGCCGAGGAACTCGGGGCCAAGCTGGTAATCGTGGCCAGCTCCACCGGACGGGCGGCACTCAGCCTTTCCAAGAACCGTCGTTTTGTTCCGACGATTGGCGTCAGTGACAGCCTGTCTTCGCTGCGGCGGATGTGTCTGTACTGGGGCGTGATCCCTGTGCCCGAGGCTCCAGCCCACGAAGACCGGGAGCTTCTCGATTATGTCATTGGTCGGGCCCTCGAAGCGGGCGACCTGAAAAAGGGCGATCGAATTATCCTGTTGTCTGGAACTGGTTTACCGACCAGCCGACACAACGTCGTGCTGGTTCACGAAGTCTGACACCGGACCGGTACGTCAGATCCCACCCGGGGCGACCCTCCTTCGGCGGTTTCTGCCCGTAGAGGCTGCGGGGAACGGGCCGCTGACCCGACGGTCTTGACCCACAGGAAACGGTACTCGTACTGTCCCGTCCCTTCCCCTGCGGAGGGCGGCGGGGCATTGCGCCCAGCCCCTTCTGCCCGGTGTGGCGCCGAATCCTCTCTTCGCCGCTCCGGTTTCTCCCGCCAAGGATCGGCGACATGCATTCCACTCGCTCTGCTGCATGGTGGCTGCTCGGCTTGATGGTCCTATCCGCGGGATGCCAGGCACTGGATCTGGATTTCGAACTGCCGGGGATGTTGAACCCCGACAACCGCCGTCGAGCCCGCGTCACCGACGCCATCCGGGGAGAAAAGGGACATTCCCGGCTGATCGGCGACTATATTTCCATTGGCGGTGACACCGTCCGCATGGTCCAGGGAGTCGGTCTGGTGATCGGCCTCGACGGAACCGGAGAAGACCCGCCCGCCACCAACCAGCGCAAGATGCTGCTGGAAGAAATGCGCCGCCGCCGGGTCGACGAACCCGAAACCCTCCTGCGCTCTCCCAATACCACCATGGTGGTGGTCACCGCTTATATCCCACCGCTGATCCGGACCGGAGACCCGCTGGATGTCGAAATCAAACTGCCGGACGGCAGTCTGACTAAGAGCCTCAAGGGCGGCTATCTTCTGCCGAGCTTCCTGCGCGAGTATGCCTACCTGCCGGAAGGTGGCCTGCGAGAAGGGCGCGAACTGGGGCTGGCGGGCGGCCCGATTCTCCTCAACGGGGACGATGCCAATGGTCTGCTGCGGGGAGTGATCCCCGGAGGTGGACAGTTCACCGGCACGGAACGCAACCTGACGATCCGGCTGCGGGAGGATTACCGAAGCGCCAAAATGACCGTCCGCATCGCCGACAAGATCGGTTCCCGCTTCCATGGATATGACTCGCACGGCATCAAACGTCCGCTGGCCAAGCCCAAGACCGATCAAGCCATTGAGCTGTTTGTCTCCGACCAGTACCGCGATAATTACCCTCGTTTTTTGCAGGTAATCCGAAACATCCGCCTGACCGAATCCCAGGTTGACAATCAGCTGCGTCTTCAGGAGTTGCAGAGTGCCCTGATGAAGGGGGACACCAGTGAACAGGCGGCGCTGGAACTGGAGGCTATTGGCACGAACGCGATTCCGCTGCTCAAGGAAGGGCTTCAGGCCATCGAACAGGAAGCCCGCTTCCGGGCTGCCGAAGCCCTCGCTTATCTCGACGATCCGTCGGGAGTGGAGGTTCTAAAGGAAGTCGTGGAAGACGAACCAGCCTTCCGGGTATTCGCCCTGGCAGCACTCTCGACGCTGAAGAATGGCGAATCCGTTCTGGCGATACGTGATCTGATGAATCACTCCGATATTGAAGTGCGTTACGGTGCCTTCCGGGCCCTGTCGATTGCCTCTCCCAACGATCCGTCGATCCTGACGCACAAATTCAAGTACGGCTTCAAAATGCACTTTGTGGAATCCACAGCCTCGCCAGCTGTCCACCTGACTCGCCGTCGGCAGCAGGAGATGGTGCTCTTTGGTGCGGATCAAAAACTTGCCACGCCAATCGTTCTCAGAGCTGGCAAGAACATCCTGGTGCAATGCCCCGACAATAGCGACCGCGTGAAGATCTCGCTGTTCCTCCCCGGGCAGGCCAACCAGGAGTTGGTCACGACAACCCAACTCTCCGATATCGTCGGGGCCGCCGTGGAACTGGGAGCGACATACCCGGACATCTATGACCTGCTCAAGCAGGCGGAAACCCAGCGAAATCTCAGCGGGGAGCTGGCCATTGACCGCCTGCCACGGGCGGGCCGGACCTTTGATCGTCCCGATTTGGTGGAAGGCCCCAGCTCCGAAACGGTGGGCAGCCCGGCCCTCATGCCGAACATGTTCGACATCGATCACAGCGGGCTGGAAGTCGAATCCGAGATGGACGCTGGTGCCGAGGCTCCGAAATCCGCCGCCGAGGCTTCGGCCCAGGAGCAGATGAATGGAGTCAGCTTCGAGGTCCAGTAGTCTTTCCCGGCATCTCGGCCCGCCCCGTCCTGATGAACTTCCGATCGATCTCCTCTTCTGAAGCCCTGACCGATCGATCTGCTCCATGCTCAAGTCCCTCGAACTTTTTGGTTTCAAAAGTTTCGCGGACCGAACTGTGTTCGAGTTCGCGGCGGGGGTAACGTGCGTCGTCGGTCCCAACGGCAGCGGCAAGAGCAACGTCGTCGATGGCATCAAGTGGCTACTGGGGGATCAAAGCCCCAAGAGCCTCCGCGGCACGGAGATGACGGATGTCATCTTCAACGGATCGAATGGCCGCAAGCCGAGTGCCTTCTCGGAGGCAGTTCTCACATTCGACAACTCGAATAAGCTGTTTGCCTTCGACGCAGCCGAGGTTCAGGTCGGTCGCCGCCTGTATCGCAGCGGCGACTCAGAATACCTGATTAACAAACAGGTCGTCCGTCTGAAAGACGTGAGGGATCTGTTTCTGGGGACCGGTGCGGGCACTGCGGCCTACAGCATTATCGAGCAGGGGCGGGTCGACCAGATCCTGCAATCCAACCCCGCCGCTCGCCGGCAGGTCTTCGAAGAAGCCGCCGGAATCTCCCGCTTCAAAGCCAAACGAATTGAGGCCCAAAAGAAAATCGAACGGGTTGACCAGAATCTGCAACGACTGGCCGACATCGTCGACGAAGTGGAAGCCCAGCTGAACGCCACCCGCAGCCAGGCCAGCAAGGCGGCCAAGTATCGCGAGATTGCCTCCGAGTTGAAGACGCTGTGGACGGGACTGGCCGCCGATGACGCTCGTCTCTGGTCTGCGGAACTGACCACACTCCGGGCGAGTGAAACCACGGCCCGCGAAAGAGCCGAAAAACTGGCAGCCCGCGTTGAGGAATTGGAATCACAGGTTCGACAGTTCGAATCCGAACATGAGGTGATCGAACAACGGACCCGCGATCTCGAACGAATGTCGGCCTCCAACCGGGAGGGAATCGCCTCTCAGGAAGCCACGATCCGTCACCAGACTTTCCGCCTGCGGGAACTGCAAGCCGATCTCGAACGCCTCCGTAAACAACGATTGGAGCTGACGAATCGCGCTGGCTCGGTCGCCCGCGAGATCGAAGAAACACGCCTCCGACTCGCTGAGTATTCCGCCAGTTTCGCCACCCGGAAAGAGGCCATGCTGGGGCGTGACGAGGAATTGCGATTCCTTCAAAACGAACTGGACTCGGCGCGCGGCCGCATTCGAACACTCCGTCAGCAGCGCGACGATCTGGGGCTGCGTGTTCAAGCCGCCACAACGCGCATCGCCACTCTGGAACTGCAGCATCAGACCGCACGCGAGGCTTTGGACCAGACCCGCAGCCGCATCGATCAGCGACTCGCCGAACTCTCGGCAGCCCAGATGGAACTCGAGTCGCGGCGGACCGCACTGGAAAAAGCCGACTCCACCAACCGGAAGACGCGTGACGAACTGGAGATGCTGCGATCGGAACGATCGGCCCTGATTCAGGAACAGTTGCAGACGGATAAGCGGCTGGCGGAACTGCGGGAAAAACGCAGCGCCGCCCTCGCCCGGCTCAACGTGCTGCAAGACCTCGAACGACGACAGGAAGGAATCGGGCTCGGTGTCCGCGAGATCTTGCGACGGGCCGAATCTCTCCGTGAGGCTCCCTGGTCCAATATCCTCGGAACGGTCGGAGATCTGCTGGATACCTCGCTCGACACCGCCCCCCTCGTCGAATTGGCCTTGGGCGATCGAACCCAGATCCTGGTTGTCAACCAGTTGCGGCCTCTGCTGGACTACCTCAACCGGGGCGAAGGGCAACTGCTTGACCGCGTGGGATTCATCGAGCTGCGAACCGCTCAGGGCGTCGCGCGGTCGCGAACATCGACGCCGGACTGGCTCGAAATCTACAGCCTCGACGGACGGGACTGGCCAGACCTCAGCCGTGAACCGGGAGTCATTCAGCGAGCCGACCAACTAGTCACCGAAACTCTACGGACCCCCGGACTGGCGGCTCGCCTGCTGGCTGATACCTGGATCGTGTCCACACTGGATCGAGCCATTCAACTGGCGGCCACCGTGGGTCAGGGCTGCCGCTTCGTGACATTGCAGGGCGAACTGGTGACCGGCGATGGCGTATTGTTCATTGGTGCGGTGCCGGTGGATGGTGCGGTCCTCTCCCGCAAGAGTGAGTTGCGAAAGCTCCGCAGTGAAGTCGTGCGATTTGAGCGGGCGATCGATTCCGATGTCGAACGCCTGGCGTTGCTGGCCCGAACGCTGGAGTCCCGATCCGGACGGCAGGACGAAATCGAAGTCGTCGCCCAACAGCGGTCTTCACAGGTAACAGAAGCCTCGCACCGGTTGACCACTCAATCCGAAGAGGTCACTCGCCTGACATCCGCCCTGCAAAAATTCGAGCTAATCGCGGCGGAACAGGAACAAAAATCCCTCTCGATCGAATCGGAACTGCAGTCGGTCCGCACCCGGCAAGAAACCGAATTGCGAGAATCCGACGAATTGGCCCGCACGGTTCAGCGGCACGAAGCCGAAGCCATCGAGATCGAAACCGCCCTACAGTCCGTTCATCAACTGGTCCGCGAAGAACAGCTGGAACTGGCCAAACACGAGGAACGGCTCAACAGCCTGCGGGAAACACAGAATCGACTCGGACAGGACCAGCTGCAGAGAGTCGAGCAGGAACAGGAATCCACGGAACGGTACGACGCGTTGCTCAAGGCTCAGGAACAATCGACCTTACTGCTGCTGCGTACGGAATCGATCATCGCGGAGCGTATGCGGCAACAGGAACGGGTCCAAGCCGACCTGCGAATTGCCACGCGAGAACGCGAAGCCCTGCGTGAAGAACGGAACCGCCGCTCACGGGAACTAGATGACTGGCACCGGCAACGCCGCAAGGCCGTCGAGACGGCCCATGAGACCCAATTCAAGATCCGCGAGATCGAACAGAAACAAACGGTCCTCGCCCAGCGCATCGACGAAGAATACCAGCTGTCGTTGGATCAGCTGGTTGCATCCCCGGCCTCGGCTTATCGCGATTACCTGCAACAGCGGTCGGGGGGCTCCCTCGAACAGGTCAGCGAAGAGCCCGTCATAGAGCGCCCCCGGTTGCCGGAAGCGCCCGATCCCTGCTACGACGAAATTCGCCCCGACCTGGAAGCGGCAGTGGAACGGCTCCGCCGCCGCATCAAGATGATGGGACACGTCAACACCGATGCCCTGGCGGGACTTGAAGAAATCGAGAACCGTTACAACGAACTGAGCGCCCAGCTGCGCGACCTGCAGGAGGCCAAGAGTGCTCTGGAAGACATCATTCGCCGGATCAACACGGAGTGTAAGCGGCTGTTCATTGAAACGTTTGAAACGATTCGCCAGAACTTCCTGATCCTGTTTCGCAAGCTGTTCGGCGGGGGGGATGGAAACATCATTCTGGAGAATCCCGATGACGTACTGGAGTGCGGAATCGAGATTGTGGCCAGGCCTCCCGGGAAAGAGCTGCGCAGCCTGAGCTTGCTCAGTGGGGGCGAGAAGACCATGACCGCTGTCGGTCTGCTGTTTGCGATGTTCAAAAGCAAGCCCAGCCCGTACTGCATTCTGGACGAAGTGGACGCGGCCCTGGACGACGCCAACGTGGGACGGTACGCGAATGTTCTGAAGGAGTTCGCGTCGATGACTCAGTTCGTCGTCATCACGCACCGCAAGCCCACGATGACCGCCGCAGATTTTCTGTACGGCGTCACCATGGAACAGGCCGGAGTCTCCAAACGCATGGCCGTTCGTTTCGATCAGGTCGGCGAAAATGGCGAGATCCTCGCGAACGCCAAGGCCGCCTAGCGCCATTCCCCTCGATCGCCCTGCACGAAGGGGGCGGGCATCGACCACTCGCCGCCGGGCCACGATCCGGGCGGCTCCTCCGGCTCGAGACAAGGGAGAATTTCCCCTAAAAATCGAGTGACACGACGGTCGGCTCGCAGCAATCACCCGTGGAACCACCCGGCCCGCAACAGTCACTGGCGGGGACCGGCTGAAACTCACCAGACCAGATCAAGTGATCTCGATACGGTGGCAAGGCCAGTTGAGCCCGCTGTGAATCAGTCAGCGGAACCCGTTCTCCCCGCGGCAACTCGGCGCCCGTGTCATCGATCGCGACAGCCCACGGCCCCCGGTAGATCACTTCGCAGCCATCCTGCGTTTCGACGGATGCCAACGGTTTATAGGCCCGCAGAGTCAGGCTACGGAATTCAATCCCTTCGATCACCTGCCAGGGTTCGGCCTGTCGTTCCAGAATCTCCACTCCCACGAAGCCCGCCGCCTCGAACGCCCGTCCGAATTGATCCTCTCGAAACGCGCCGCTGACACATCCGCTCCAGAGAGTGGCATCTTTCTGCAACGGCTCCGGAACATCGCGACTCGCCACGATATCACTGATAACTGCTCGGCCCCCCGGCTTCAGAACACGAAACAACTCGTCAAACAGCTGGTCACGATCCGCAGTCTTCACCAGATTCAGCACGCAGTTTGACACCACCACATCGATCGACGAGGACTCAATCAACGGGGCCGATTGCCGCAATTGCTCGATGGTCTCATCCAGACTCAACCAGTCATGCGCCGAACTGACCGGAGCCCCTGCCAGCTTGGCATCCAGGCGGTCCAGGCTCAACTGAAGATCCTGAATCCTCCCCCGCCGGAATTCGACATTGGCATATCCCAGTGTGTCTGCCATGGCAGTCTGGTACTTGCGGGCCAGTGCCAGCATCGGCTCGTTGAAGTCGACCCCGATCACATGCCCGGCCGCTCCGACGATCTGTGCGGCGATGTAACAGATCTTGCCGCCCCCGGACCCCAGATCCAGTACGGTGTCGCCGGGCAGCAGGTGGCGTGACGGATCACCGCAACCGTAATCCTTTTCCAGGATCTCTAAGGGAATCCGTTCGAGAAACCGGGGGGCGTAACTGACGGGACAGCACAAGGCCACCTCGCGCTGCTCGGCGGCGGCGGCGTAACGTTCCCGAACCGAACTTTCGAGCGAGGGCGTTGTCATGGCGAAACCTGTTTCTGTCAGCAACATGGGTGTCAATGAAGAGCATGCCGAACACCCGACAAATTCCTCTCCTTTCGCCCGACTGAGGCCACGATTGGGGGAACTCGCGGGGGGCCGAACAGCACACATAATGTAGAGTCCCTCGTCTCCGCGTAACAGCTCTTTCCCAATTCCGGTTCACCGTGCCGGGAGGGGCTGTTATAGTGGGCACGACACCCATCGCATGGCCGTCGGCGTATCCCTTCCCAGGGACGTTTCCCGCGCACGACGTACCGCAAAGGCATACACCATGGATTTTCGCATCTGCCCGGCCTGCAAGGCGTCGGTCCTTGAAGACGATGTCGAAGACTGCCCGTTCTGTGGCAGTTCGATGTCGGGTAAACCCAGCGTGAAGGCCCCTGCTAAACCGGTCACCGCCAAGCCCGGGACACCCGGTGCCCCCCGGCCCGCTGCCGGGTCCGGAAAACCGGCAGCTCCCGTCAGTAAGCCGGCAACTCCCGCGGGTAAGAGCCACCCCGCGCACGATCAGGACGAAGAGCCCCAGGTCGATGATCCGTTCGAAGTCGACTCGCTGGCACATCAGCAAGCCAGCCCCGTCAGCGCAAAGACCGGAAAGGGACGGACCATCGAGGTGAAATGCCCGATGTGCGACACTGCCGGATTCATCAGTCCGGCACAATACGGCAAGGAGATCAAGTGCTGTAACCCCGGTTGTCGGATGCCGATCTACAAGGCCCCGCCCGCTCCGATCGTCAAGACCGAGGAAGCGAAACCGTCCGGTCTGACAACGCCGATGCTCTCTCTGATCGGTATCGCAGGACTGGGGATCGTCGGAGGTGCCGTGTGGTACTTCGTCCTCCGCGAGGAACCCCAGCCGGTTGTGAAGCTGCCGACTCCCGTGAATCCGGTGGGCCCCGTCGACGATAAACAACCCGAGAAGATTGAGAACGTTCCGATCACTGTGAAGGCCGCCCCGCCCGCCACCCTGCCCGAGATGCGAACGCAATCGCTCAAGGCGATCGCCGAGGCAGCCCAGAAACGCGATGGAGTTCGTAACAAGACGCTGGCCCGGGAACTGGCAGCCGATGCCTACCTGCTGGCCGGGATGAATGCCGAAGCCACCGAGCAGATCACCCGTCTGCTGGCCATCGACAAGAATACGACGTTCTACGCGGTCACTCCGTTCGCCATGCAGGCCGAGGCGGCTTCGACTGCGGGTGACATGGCAGCCCGAGATGCCGCACTGCGGCAGGCTCTGGATGTGGTGGCCAAACTCCCCGATGTGGGACGACAGCCCCTCGATTCGATGGCGATTCTGGCAGCGGCACTCGTCCGGGCCGAGCGGATCGATGAGGCCAAGAAGCTGGTGGGACGCTATGCCCAGGGCGATTCTCGCTCCCGTACGATGATGTCCGCGTTGTGGCGCGGAGGACTCGATGGGGGAACCTTCGACTTCGAAGCCATGGAAGATCTGCCGCACCACGAATTCAGTGGGAACTCTCTATGGATGACCACAACCCAACACCTCTGTTCGCATGGGCAGTGGGATCACGCTCTGGCCTGGATCAAGGCGGCGCCTGATGTAATGACCGCTGATGCCTGCTCCGCTGCCTGGGCAACCATCCGGACGAGGCATCTGGTGCGACACCCCGATCCGGCGGGTGAAACTGCGTTGACGGCAGCTCTCGAAGCGGCAACACCGGCCGCCCGGATTCGCATGTCCGTCGCATCTGCCATTGTCCGGTTGCAATCCGGAGATCGGGCAACCGCCGAGAAAGGCCGGGATGCCGTCACCGCACTCGTCAATGCATTGACAGCCCCGACTGCCAGCGTGCCGCCTTCCATGAAGGCCATCCATGACAGCAAGGGGCGGCCATTCGCGGGCCTGCCGGACCCTCGTCCCGGAAAGTCACTCGCCCTGGCTGTGGCCGACCTGGCTTTCCTGCAGATGCAACTCGGTGACCTTCCCGGTAGCTGGACGACTCTGGAGCAGTCCCTGGATCGACTGCGCAGCGTGGCTCCGGGACCGCTGGCGGTCCAGCGATTACTGACTCAGTGCGAAGAAAACTCGACGATCGTCAAAAGTCTCCTGGAAAATGATCTGAAACTCGAACCGCAGGAAACCAAACGAATCGCGGCGTTCAATCAATACCGGGCGCAATGCCAGGTGCTCCTGAAAGAATCCCAGGAGCGATTCACCATTCAGGAATCCCTGCTGGTCCGCGCGGCCCGCGCCGGTCTGGCCCAGGAAGTGTGGGAGCATGTTATGGCCCGCAACACGGGTGAGATCGACACGCTGGAACCATATCGGCTGGAATCTCAAGTGCCGCTGGCGGTCTGGCTCGGAGCCAATACATACGGTCAGACCGACATGTTCAAAACAATCAGTGCCGCCTACGACAAGAACAAACGCCCCAAGGCCGAAGCCTTCCCCAGTGACCCGTTGCTGCTGGCGCTCGGCAAGATTGAAGCCGCCACCCGCAAGCCGAAAGCCGATGCCGCCGCCAGCACTGTTGCTGAAATCAAGAGTCTGTACTCGCAGAGGGGGTATGACCGCCAGAAGATTGACCGGTTAGTGCTCTCTCTGATCAGTCGACTCGGTAAGACCGATTTGGCGATGGCGTTCGACTATGCCCGGCGTCTGTCCGATCCACCGATTCGCGAAGATGCCCTGCGGATGCTGGCGGGTTGGGCTGTCGTTCAAGGCCAGGGGCCCGAATTCTGGAAAATGCTGGATGCCCCCAATGCCAAAGACCTGCAACCTCTGGATCGCGAGGCTCTCTATCTGGGGCTGATCGAGGGAATTCAGGTGGTGGAAGGACGCCCCTGACTCCTCCTGTTGAGAACACAGTCCGCCGGATTTGCCCGCGACTTCCCACGTATCAGGAAGGTGTTCAACCCCATGCGTATTGACCGGATCGAGCTGTTTCATGTGGCCATGCCGCTGATCTCTCCGTGGCGGACAGCTTACGGCGAGGATGCGGTCGTCGAGTCGGTGCTTTGCCGAATGAGCAGTGGATCGGTCGATGCCTGGGGAGAAGCCTGCCCACTGGCAGCTCCGTGCTATAGCCCCGAGCATGCCACGGGAGTCTTTCAGACCGCAGCTCGCTGGATGGCCCCGCGAATTCTGGGGCAGACCATCGATTCAGGGGCCGACCTGCAGCAACGCCTGAGCCTGTTTAAGGGCAATCCGTTTGCCAAAGCAGTGCTGGACTGTACGTGGTGGAACCTGCAAGCCCGGCTGGCCAACCAACCGCTGCATCACCTTCTGGGAGCCACCCGCAATGAGGTACCCGTCGGCGATGACTATGGAGTGGCCGACTCGGTGGACGAACTGCTCACGAAAGTCGGCTGGTCCGTGGAGACAGGTTTTCCCCGGATCAAATTGAAATACCGCCCCGGCTGGGATCTCCCCATGTTGAGAGAGGTTCGCCGGGCGTTCCCGGATGCCGTGCTGCACATCGACTGCAACAGTGGCTACACGCTGCGGGACCGGGCAATGTTTCAGACGATCGACGAACTTCAACTGGCGATGATCGAACAACCGCTTAATCATGACGATCTGGTAGACCACGCCACGTTACAGCGGGCAATTCAGACCCCGGTGTGCCTCGACGAAAGTATTGCGAGTGTCCGACACGCCGAGCAGGCGATTGCCCTGCAAAGCTGTCGCTACGTCAATATTAAGCCTGGACGAGTGGGCGGACTGACGAATGCCATTCGCATCCACGATCTCTGTCAGGAGGCGGGAATCCCCTGCTGGGTCGGGGGAATGCTGGAAAGTGCCGTGGGCGTGGGGCAATGCATTGCGCTGGCCATGCTCGACAACTTCACCTACCCCGCCGACATTTTTCCCTCCCAGCGGTATTACCGGGATGATTTGTCTGAACATGCGATCACACTAACAAACGATGGTCCGGTCCCCTCGGTCCGAGCTTTGTCACGAATGCCTGAACCTGATCCGCAGCGTCTGAAGAGAATGACGCAACAGTCTGTGGTGGTTGGGGATAGATAAGTAAAGTTTGCGTGTCGCCAAGAGTAAGACTGGTCTCGGTCTGGTTGACGACACCCCCGGTCGGCTGTAGCGTGTCGATATGCTTCGGCAGCGCAGCTCTGGAACTTGAATCGGATTTTCTCTGTGGGAACTGTTTGGGACAGTTCGTTCCGTGAATGTGCCGTGCGAAACGTGATTCATCGGCGGTCACCGCTGACCGCTCCTGTCCTCTCGCAGAAACTCCCGGATGTACAACTGGTGTGGCAAGTTCGTAAGCCGGTGGCCCGTTGGCACCTTATTGGCGTGGGTGGTCATCCTGGTGGTGGTCATCACCACGGCCCCCACCTTGCAACAGGTCGCCAAGGATGGTGAGTTTGCCTTTTTGCCTCAGCAAAGTCCCAGCATTCTAGCGGAACAGGCGTTTCGCGAAGCTTTTCCGACCGACAAAATCCCTGCTGATGCCCCCCCCGTTGAAGTCACCGACAATGAGGGCAGCCAACCGACGAACGAACAAGCCCAACTCGATCCCCTGGGGTCCAGCATTGTCATCGTCGTCCAGCGTGAACATGTTCAGCAGGGGCTGACCGATGCTGACAAGCTGTTCGTGACAAAAGAGCTGGAATCCGGTCTGCGAACAATCCAGCAGAAGACCGCGAAAGGTTACAAGGAGGAACCGCTCCTCCCGAACGCGCCGCTCATCCCGACCAGCGATCGGATCATCCGCGGGATCTGGACATTCGAAGATATTCGCATCGGCCCGCTCCTGCAAAGTGAGGATGAGAAGTCGACGTTGATCCGCGTGGAGCTAGCCACCGAGTTCCTTGATCGGGGAAACAAGCTCGTCGTCTCACGGATCGAAGAGCTGATCGAGCAGAAGCGGAATGTGATGCCGGCCGGTCTGGATGTGGCCCTAAGCGGATCAGCCACGGTCGGTCGCGACATGCTGGTGGCCGAGTCCGAGAGCGCGGCCAAAACCGACCACTACACCAAGGTGCTGGTGATCATCCTCCTGCTGTTGATTTACCGGGCACCGTTAATGGTGCTGATCCCGCTGGTCACCGTCGGGGTGGCTGTGCGCGTGGCCTTGCATTCGCTTCGGATTCTGGCGGACTGGAATATCGTCGGACTGTTCACGGGATTGGACGTGTATGTGACCGTGGTCGCATACGGTTCGGGCGTCGACTTCTGCCTGTTCCTGCTGGCCCGGTACAAAGAAGAACTGGATCGCGGTGCCTCCTTTAAAGAGGCCATCACTCTGGCGGTGACCCAGGTGGGAGCCGCCCTGGCCACCAGTGCGGGCACCAGTATTGTCGGTATTGGAATGCTGCACTTCACGGAATTCGGCAAGTTCCAACAGGCCGGGGTCGCCATTTCATTCGGCCTGTTCATCGCCCTGTTGTGTTCACTGACACTGACACCCGCGCTGATTCTGTTGTTTGGTCGGTGGACCTTCTGGCCGGATGTCCGACAGGAACGAATCACCGCCTCGTCCAGTTTCATTCCCGCGTCGTCGTTCTGGACATTCCTGCAGCAGCAGCGGTGGCTCGAACGGGGATGGGAATGGGTGGCCGAACTCGTCTCCCGGCGTCCCGGGGCCGTCTTCGTTTCCACGGTGCTGCTGCTCACACCACTCGCTCTCGTGGGTGCAATATTCAAGGACCATCTGAGCTACGGGCTGCTCTCGGACTTGCCGAGTGATGAACCGAGCGTGATGGGAGCCAAAGCGGTTCAGAAGCACTTCCCGCCCGGTGCTGCCGGCGTTACGACGTTTCTGGTTGAGCATCCGCAGTTTGACCTGACCTCTCCCACGGACTCCGCGCGGCTCTCGGCAACGCTGACCGCCTCGCTGATGAAGCGACGCAGCGAGCTGGCCATTGCCGACGTACGTTCCCAGTCCTCGCCCCATGGGCTGGTGGTCTCGGAACGACGACTGACATTCCGCGAAAAGAAGCTCCGCAACAAAGCCGCATACGACGCCTATTGCAGCCATGATCCCGCCAGCCCCCGCAAGGGCAAGCTGATGCGGTTGGACATCGTGTTTGAGACCGACCCGTTCGCCCGCGATGCCATCACCCGGCTGGAAGATGCCGAACTTGCTCTCGCCGAGGCCGTGGCGGAGCACTCTGCTGCCGAACGAGTGCGCGATTCTGAGCAGAGTACCGAAGCCTTGGCGGAAGACACTTCCGAAGAGGAACCGTCTGCCGATGCGGTTCCCGTGGTGGCCTCCCCAACGACGGCGGACTACGAATTTGCGGATCAGGCCAACATCTACACACTCGGTCCGACAGCCAGTATTCGCGACCTCAAGAACTCCACGGACCGGGACCAGACCCGGATCAATGTCTACGTCTCGGTCGCGGTATTTCTGGTGCTGATGGCTCTCCTGCGCCAGCCCGCGCTGTGTGCCTATCTGATCATCACGGTGATCTTCAGCTACCTGGTGACCCTGGGAGCCACTTTCCTCGTCTTCCGATATTCGCTTGGAGAGGATTTCGTCGGTCTGGACTGGAAGGTGCCGGTCTACCTGTTCACCCTGCTACTGGCGCTCGGTGAAGACTACAACGTCTTGTTCATGTCCCGCGTCACCGAAGAGCAGCCAAAGCATGGAGCCGTTCCGGGGATTCTGCTGGCCCTGACAAAAACCGGTGGCATCATCTCCAGCTGCGGCGTCATTATGGCGGGGACGTTCGCCTCGCTGATGACCGGTACGCTGGCCGGGATGCAGCAGATGGGATTCGCTCTGGCCTTCGGCGTGCTGGTCGATACGTTTGTCGTGCGGCCGATTCTGGTCCCGGCCTATCTGGTGCTGCTCAACAACGGCTCATTCGGCAGCCTGAGTCAATTCCTGGGAGCCTATAAACCCCAGGCCCCGGAGACTGGCACACCGAGCTAACGGGCCACGCGAGCCCCCGTCGTTAGAGGATCGCCGTGACAACCTGCCCTTCGCTCAACCGGTGAGGGCGGTCCTGAGAGTCGTGGATTAACGTCTCGGGGGGCAACCCCAGACAGTGGTACGCGGTGGCGATGACATCTTCTGGACGAACCGGGTCTTTGGTGGGGAACGCCGCCTGGGCATCGCTCGCGCCATGCACCACACCTCCCCGCACGCCGCCCCCTGCCAAAACCACGGACTGGCAGGCTCCCCAATGATCGCGGCCCGCGTCCTTGTTGATCTTGGGGGTGCGACCGAACTCACCCAGCATGATGACGAGTGTCTCGTCGAGCAGCCCACGCTGACTCAGATCGTCCAGCAAGGCGGCATATGCCTGATCCAGGGAAGGCAGGCAGTACGGCTGCTTGAGCATTTCATAACCGCTGATTCCGCCGAGTGAACCCGTGCCACCATGATTGTCCCAGACATTGGCAACGTTCCCATCTGGACAGACGTAGTACCACGTCATTGTCACCAGACGAACGCCCCCCTCGATCAGGCGGCGAGCCAGCAGGATGGCCTCGCCATACTCATTCCGCCCGTATTGATCGCGGGTCGCATCAGACTCGCGGGTGATGTCGAACGCGCCCTTCGCTTCCGGTGACACCAGCAGTGAGAACGCCTGTTCGCGAAATCGGTCCATGCCGCTCTTTGCAGAGACCCGCATCAGGTCGGCCCCCTGAGCGGTCCGGTCTTCCTTCTCCAGCAAGGACAGAATCCCTTGTCGAGCCTGCAGCCGGGCCTGGCTCAACTGGTCCGGCAGTTCCATGCTGTGGGCCGCCGGAACATTGACCTCCGCTGGTGGCTGGAGTTCCAGGGGATCAAATCGAGGCCCGAGAAACCCGGCATGCGTACCAGTGTAGATCACCCCGTCATGCCCGATCGGACGCGGAATGGTCACACTCGCCGGAAGGACACTCGGCGGGCTGAACTTCGAAACGATTCCCCCCAGGCTCGGAAAATCACGTCGACTCCGCCGATTGCGGGGAACCGCTAGCGTGTTATCGATCTTGCCTGTCAGGGTGTGGTAGACACCCACTTCATGCTGGTTGCTCTCGTGAGTGTACGACCGGATTACAGCCATCTTGTCGGCATGCCGAGCCATTCGAGGCAGCTGGTCGGTGAACTGAATGCCCGGAACGCGGGTCGCGATTGGCAAGAACGGACTGCGAATCCCCTCCGGAGCATCCGGTTTGGGGTCCCACATGTCCATCTGCGGCGGCCCTCCCCATAGATAGATCAGGACGCACGATTTGGCGGTTCCGGAACCCACCAGCGGCTGCGACGAACGTACAGTCTCAGCCTGCAACAGCTGCGGCAAGGCCACACTGCCCAGTCCCACCTGACCCAGCCGCAAGAGTGCATCACGTCGATGGAGCATGAGCGTCCCCACTGTCCCCGACTGGACAAATAGATCCACGATTACTGATGAGTATCGTATCGCCGTCCGGGATCATTCGCGAGAGAACGTCGTCCCCGGGCCGAATCTCCATGCGACCACGTCGGGGCGACTACGCCGCGCGTAACTCGGACTCTTTGGACTTCTGGCGTGTGACCGGATCGGTCTTCCAGCGACGATGCACCCAGAAATATTGTTCGGGGGCCCGACGGATCGCCCGTTCGAGGGCGGTCGTAAACCGCTGGGTAATCTCCCGGACTTCATCCCGAGCCACGATTGTCTGAGTATCGATCACCTCTTCACAGCCGATCTCGAAACGAGCCCATGGAGCATCCAGCGGGACATCCTCCAGCCGGATGCCATATCCCACGACCAGGATCGCCTTGTACTCCAGGGCCATCAGAGCGATCGATTTGAACGTCGATGCGGGCTGACCAAAGAAGTCGACAAACACCCCCCGCCGTCCGGCATCCTGATCCACCAGCAAAGCCAGGTTCCCACCCGCCTGGGCCAGTTCGATCATGCCGTCAAACCCGCCCTGTTTCATATAGAGTTTGTTGCCTGTCTGTTCCCGTGACGCTTGGAACCATTTATTGAGGTACGGGTTGTCGAGCTTGCGAGCCACGACTCCCATGGGACAGCCAAACATCCCAAACGTTGATGCCGCCAGCTCCCAGCTGCCAAAGTGCCCCCCCAGAAAGAACACCGGTCGCCCCGAGCAGAGGGCCTGAACCGCCACAGCGCGATCGCGAAAGACCACCGACTCCCGAAAATTTCGCAGGCTCAACTTCCGCGGAAGCTGAATCGTCTCGATCAGCAGTCGAACCAGATGAACCCACATTCCATAGATCAGGCGGTCGACCTCGGCATCGGGCAGTTCGCGGCCCAGTGCGGTGCGGATGTTTTCGGCAGCCACCCGATACCGCGTCATCTTTCGGGGCAACAGATGCAGTACCATCCAGGCAACACCCTGCGAGATTGCCCGCGACTGCCGCACCGACAACACCTCAATCACACAGGCGAACAATCGGAAGATCAGATATTCGAGCCGGTAGCGCAGGTCACGAATGTTCATGGGATCCTTCCCGAGTCGACAGACCAGCCGCCTGATAACAGAGTGAGTCTCGACCAGATCGCAGCCACGGTCAAGAGGACATTTCCCACCTGCGGACCCTCGCTTGGATTTGTCAGAGCGTTCCGCACCCGGGACCAGATTCTGATGGCGGACTCATCCGCCGTCACTGATGGGATGTTTCTCCGGGAAAGGCTCTCCGGGGTTGACCGTCTTCGAGGGATTGCGAACAATCCGGAGTCCGCCCTCTCCCGATCCGCAACGGGGAACTTCCCCATTGCAAACCGACAAGGCGGACGGTCTCGAACAACCTCTTTCCTGTCGCCCTGACGCGATCCCCCTCTGGACCACATGAACCTCAAGCACGCCACTATGGATCCCCGGATTGCCGCCGCCGCAGGGGCCGACTACCAGCGTACCCGGCAAATGACGCTGGGTGATTTGCTGCTCGAAAACCGGATCGTCTTCGTCGACGGCGAGATCTACGACGGGATGGCTAATCTGATTGTGATGAAGCTGCTCTATCTCCAGAGCGAGAATCGTCACCAGGATATCCACCTGTACGTCAACTCGCCCGGCGGTTCCGTAACCGCCACGCTGGCGATTTACGACACGATGCAGTTCATCGAGTGCGACGTGGCGACCTACTGCGTAGGCCTGGCAGCCAGTGGCGGAGCGATCCTTGTGGCGGGGGGAGCCGCTGGTAAGCGGCGGATGCTGCCGAACGCCAAGATGATGATTCACCAGCCCCACGGTCAGGTGGGTGGCCAGGTTTCGGATATCGAGATCCAGGCCAATCAGATCATCGAGACTCGCGAACTGCTCAACCAGATTCTGGCCGAGCACACCGGGCAGCCGATCGACCGGATCGCCCGGGACACCTCCCGCGACTGTTACCTCAACTCGGCGCAGGCCAAGGAATACGGCCTGGTCGACGAAGTGGTGGCCATCAAGAAAGACAAGAAGAAGGCCAAGTCCACCGAAGCCTTGCCACCCACCGCCTAAGTCCAGTGGACTGAACCGCTGGCCTCGGCTGACGCTCCCCTCCTTCGCACACATCGTTCACGGAAATGCCCTCCACAATGTCCAACCTTGTTCCGATTGTCATTGAAAAGTCCGGCCGCGAAGAGCGGGCCATGGACATCTATTCCCGGTTGCTCAAAGACCGGATCATCTTTCTGGGAACACAGGTCAACGATCTCGTGGCCAACTCGCTCGTGGCCCAGATGCTGTTCCTGCAGTTCGATGATCCCAAAGCAGACATCCACATGTACATCAACTCGCCCGGCGGGTCGGTGACATCGGGGATGGCGATCTACGACACCATGCAGTATCTGACCTGCGACGTGGCCACCTACTGCCTGGGTCAGGCCAGCAGCATGGGAGCGTTGCTCCTCACCGCCGGAACCAAAGGGAAGCGGAACTCGCTGCCCAACAGCCGGATCATGATTCACCAGCCTCTGGCCGGGATGGAAGGGACCGCCACGGAACTCGAAATCCATGCCAAGGAGCTGCTGCGGATGAAGCGGAAGCTCAACGAGATTCTGCTGCACCACACCGGACGGACCTACGACGAGATCGAACGCGATACCGATCGCGACAACTTCATGTCTGCCGAAGAAGCTCAGAAGTACGGTCTGATCGACCAAGTTCTGACGAAGCTGCCCAATCCTCCCAAAGCAGGACATGGTGAGAACGCCTGAGCCGCAGGGTTCGACGGGCCATGAACCCCGTACGAAACGTTTCACGTGAAACGTTTCCGACTGGGCAAACGCCATCAGTCGTTCCTGAAAGACTCCGTTCGATGATTCGAACGGTTCCGTGGAGCAGGATGCCTCCCCGTTGTCTGCCCGACACCCGCCCCCTGAAGGTCACGGATGACCACCCGGTTCGCCCAGCTTCGACCGCTTTCCCGGCAGTGGATCTCCCTGTCCGGGTGGGCGGTTTTGTTCTTGGGGGGGTGCGCCTCACGCGGGTCAATGGACCTCCTCGAAGCGGAAATCCGGCAGACCGAAGATGCCCTGCACCAGGCCGAGTCCCAGCGGAAGAGCCTCGAGTTCCAGTTGGTGGAGGCCCATCGCGAGACAGCGTTGCTGCGAACCCAGTTAGTTTCCACAACCGGTAACGCGCCGCTACCCGAGCAGACGGGAAACCTCGTGCGACTGTCCGGCCTGTCGATCAATACGCTCCTCTCGGGCGGCAAGGATCGCGACGGCCACCCCGGCGATGAGGTTCTCGTGACTCTCGTGGCTCCCATCGATCAGCAGGGCGACCTCGTCAAGATTGCGGGCGAGGTCGAGATCGAAGCGTACGACATGTCCCGACCCGGCGACAAACTTGTCGGTCGTTGGACGTTCACCCCCGCCGAGGCCGCACAAGCCTGGCATAGTGGTTTTGTCGGGGCGGGCTTGCAGTTCGAACTGCCGTGGCAGACGCCCCCCAGCTCTCCCGAGCTGGTAGTCCACGCGCGGCTCCGTACGGAAGATGGTCGGCAACTCGACACCAGCACGAAGCTGAAAGTGGCTCCGGTCCCCGGCACGATTCCCCCTGTTTCCATCGCTCCACAGGCAATCCAGCCCGTGAAGTTCGACACCTCACGAACGCCCCCCCGGAATATCCCCACCGCACTCGACCATCACCTCCCACCGGCTAGTCAGCTCGTCCCGAATTATGAGGATGTGGAAGGGGCTCCCGATGTCAACGTTCGACCGTTTCCCAACTCGGCGATCCCGCCCTCCACGTACAAACCTCGTCCGGCTCCTCCGTCACTGGACGGAGTACAAACCTCCGACAGCTGGACGGACGAAACCATCCCTCGACTCCGATAAAACCGTTTCGTTCTGATACCGCCTTGCTCCCGACAGGCGATTCGACTGCGGGCTGTCAGTTATCAAAGAAGATCGCTTCGGCCTGAACCCCATCCACCGGGGGATCTGCTCCGGGGTTTTGGACCGCTTCCAGAATCTCTTCGATCCGAAAGGCAATCTCCGGATCCTTGTTCTCCTTTTCCGCTGCCAGCTGGGGAATGGCGGTTGGACCGAGCTTGAGCAATTGGGCCTTGGCCTCCATTCGTTTGGAATAGGAGAGATCCCCCAATTGAGCGATGAGCGTCGTGATACGAGTTTTGATCTCCGGATCAGCCCCGTCGAAGATGACCAGCCACACCCGGTTCAGTCTGTCCGGTGCGGGGGACACTTCCAGGGGAGCCAGTGTCTCAATCGTGGCGGCATCCAACCGGAACACCACTCGTGCCGAGTCCTTGTCGAATGCATGGGCCCGCAGGATCGACTGGACGTGTGCGACCTCTACGGCTCCCAAACCCAGAGCGGTGAGCCGGGGTTCCCAGTCGGCGATCAACTCCTCGCGAGTCCGATCCTCGCTCGCCCACGTCACATCGTGCTGGGGCGTATTCGAGGCGGGGGCCACCGTCGCCGCGGGCTTCTCACCAGCCGGGGTGGGCTGCTCAGGAGCCGCCTGGGTGGCGACATTCCCCACGAGCAACCGGGCGAGCAGCCCCGCCGGGTTGGCCGGAGCAACAACCACTGCGGTGGCCGCTCCAGGCGGAGTGTCGCCTGGGGCGGGTTCGGCTGTCGCTGTGGTCGCGGCAGCCTTGCCCAATCCTGGCAGTTCCTGAGCGTAAGCTGCACGGAACTTTCCATTCCCGCTCGGGCGATAGACCATTACGTCATGAATGACAGCGGGACCAATGTTTCTCGCCTTATACCCAGTCGGGGCCGCTTCCAACTCGATCGATGTCGTTGCCTTCAGAGACAGATCATACGCAATCAACTTGTCGACCCGCTGCTCCTGCTTAATGGCCAGACGGTCGGCATTGCGCAGCGGGTTCAACCAGCTGGTCGTGGGAAAGGGCGTACTGGGCGGATCGGTGGCCCGTACAAGGTCCATCCGCCGCCACAACGCCCGCGTCGACCGGGAATCGATATGCGGCCAACGAGCCAGCAGCCGGGCCGACTGATCGTACTCCAGAAGGATGTCGACCCGATCCGTCGGGGTTCCTTCGAATGTGATGACTCCCAGCGGTTGAGGGACGGTATCGTTCGGCTTCGTCGGAACCGGACGCTGAGACAACACCACGGCAGGCAGGGACGATCGAAACGCTGTCCGGTCGTTCATGGATCCTTTGGCTACGAACCCCACATTCACATCGCGAACGATCAGCCCCTTTCCCTCCTGCGCTTCCGCCGAAATCACGGAAGCCCCCAGAGAGACCGTCAATGCCAAATTCCTGATCGTGCGGGTCATGGTTCTCGTCTTCTGTTTCCAGATCGTGTTGTTCGCCACCGCGATCTTCCCATCGATCATTCGCTGTTGCGAACCAACCGGGGGTTTCCAAATGTGACGTGGTCACCCACATCAAAATTCTGGCCGAAATCGACCTCCAGCGTCAGTGACTTCTTGCCCTTCACATCGAGTAACAGTTCCTGCCGCCCAGCCTGCAGCGTCAGGTCACGGTTCTCGAAGGCTGCCTGGCCATCCAGCAACACCCGCACGCTGGCACGCCCCAGCTGGCCGTCCGCGTGCTGCAATCCGAGGTCGGTTTGAAACTGTTGATAGTCCCCGGACAGGTCGTAACTCAGCACCGTGCGGGAGTGGAGGCACAGTCCCCGGGGATACGTTTTCTCCGCCAGTTTCAACTCGGTCCCCGTCAGGCTCTTGTCCGTTGACCAGCCCAGATGCCGCTCGAAATACGGGGTTTGCTCGACGGTCTGAGGAGTCAGATCTGTCAGCCAGGTGTTCCTGCCATTTCGAACGTCGTATCGGACGACCCGATCATACGGCCAGACGATCGTCTGGCCCCAGGCGGTCTGATAGGTCAGTGGCGTGGCATGAGCTGCCTCGACAATCCGCCCCGGAAGTCGAATCTCCCCCGCCACCAGCAGAACCCCCTGCGCGGGACGATCGATGGTGCGACGCCCTTGAAAGACCACACCGACCACTCGCTCCATTTTCAGACCGCGTTTCTCGCCCTCATACTCCACTTGCAACGAATCGCCTTCCCGCCCCAGCACCAGACCGTTCACACGTTGGATCGTGTTCCCGTCCGCTGATTTGACATAGATCGAGTCCGCCGTCGAGGACTCCCCGGTCCGATCGACTTTGACCGTCTTCAGCACCGCCGGCGTCGACCACATTTCCTGAATATAGGGGATCGCAGCGTCGAGGGACTGCGTCTGCCCCCCCAGAGTGACCTCGATGGAAAGCGTCTCACGAGTCCAGTTCCCGAGCGTTCCCCACCAGGCCCCCCCGTCAGCCCCCTGTACCGAGAAATGCTCCCCCTGCAGAGTCTGGCTGCCCGGATGCACCCCCGGGGGATCTTTGCCGACCCACAGGACGAGATCATTGGACGACTTCAGGTAGAAGGTGTACTCCCCATCGGCGGGCACCTGAAGATACCCTTGAATGACCACTGCGTAGTGCGTGTTCGTATGCCGGAACGCCCCTAGATCCAGGCTGTTCGCCACGGCATACCGCGCCACACGAATCCCTTTGAAGTCCGCGAAATCTTCGATGTCCGCATCGAGTCCGAACTCGTGAACGCGGGCCTGAACCCCTTTCTCCACCGGGGAGAATTCCTCCGAGACCAGGAATCCCTCGGCATCCCACCCTGTGAAATCGCGAGTCCGCTGAGCGTTCGCTTCCGGATGAGACCATAGACTCGCGGCGATTTTCGTGCGTTTGATTTGCGGCCCGGAATACTCCAGCTTCAGAGTGGTGGGCCCGGTCTTGTGCCAGAATGCCAGCCCCACAGGATGCTTGCCCGACCGCAGCTTGATCGTGGAGGTCAACTCCCTGTCCGGCTTTTCCTGACCTCGATTGTCGATCAGTATCCGCGTGGACTGAGCGTTCCCATCCCGGTCGCGAAATTTAATGGCATTCAGATCCCGATAGGACACCTCAACCCGGGCTTCCGAACCAGCCCCTTCGGGCGCGATCACGATCGACTTTTCTCTCGCCTCAACGAGATCCCCAACCAGGACGGAGCCATCGTGCTTCCTCAATCGATCCCCCCCGGCCCATGCCATGGCCGGGATCAGCAAGAGAACCAGAAGAACGACGTTGCAAGAAAGTTGCCGCATGAAAATCTCTGAATAACGCCACCGGATCGGTCACGGCCCAATGCTGCCCTACGGCTTCGCCAGGTCACTCTTTCGAGGGCGGGGACAGGTCGGGCTTCGTTCCTGGAGTCGTTTTTTCCGAAGCGGCCAGCTTGCGGAAGTAATCTTGCAACACGTCTTCATAGCCAGCGGGAAATCCCTCGCCCTGTGCCTGTAGAATCTTCTCGCGTTCTTTCGGCGTCAGACGATCGAGACGTTTGCCATCGGTATCAACGGCCCGCATCTCGCCATCCTTCATTTTGCCCTTACGCAAAACTGACTTCTCGGCGGGCTTGTTTCCCGCATTGTTGGACCCCTTGCCACTGCCGGTCTTCTTCTCCAGCTCTTCGATCATCACATCCAGCCGCGAAATAATACGCGGCTGGGTAACCAGGGCCGGAGGCTTGGGCTTGCCATTCGAGAGATCCTCGATGGCTTCCTGCATCTCCATTTCCAGGATGCCCAGGGCATACTCTTTCCACTCGTCATCTTCGAGGGGGTACTCCGTCGCCCGCCGGGCTGCGACATCGGGATCATCGTCGACTGGTGGCTTCGCAGGCTCCTTCGGAGCTGCGGGCTTCGGGTCTGCGGGGGGCGTCGATTCCACAGCCACCGGGTTGGGCTTTGCGGGCTCAGACACCGTGGAGGTCGTTGTTTCCGAGGCAGGCTTCGCCGGTTCATCCGCGCGGCTCACCCCCAAGGAGAAAGAGAGAACCGCCAGTGCCCAAATCGGTGTTCGCATGATCGTCGCTCCGGATGATTCGTTGACTTCTTCCGCACGACAGGCAATCCCGTCTGTGCATGTCCCGGGAATCACGTTCCCTCGAAACTCGCCGGGCAGGCCGGATGACCTCCCGTGTGTTTCACCTACTTCTTGTCCCCGTACGTATCCGCGATTCGGGTGGTGGTCTCCAGCACCTGCTCCTGCCGTGATTGCAATGGAGCACACCGTTCGGCCCGCTGTACTTCCGAAATCTTCCGGGCGGCGACCTGCTCATCCAGCCGCTGGGTCTGTGACTGCAACGAGACTTCCATCTGCCGCAACATCTTCAGTTCGGCCAGCAGCTTGTTCATGTTCCCCTTACAGCCCATGCACTCGCCGTCTCCCTCCGGATTCGGCTTGCTGGCCTGCTTCAGGGCATCCAGTAGTCCTTGCAGATCCGCTTCGATTTCCAATTCCAACAAAATGACTTCTTCGTTCCCCAGCCCGTTCTCCAGGTTGTCACGAACGAGCTCCATCTTGGCGACGATATCCCGCAAAGCCGTGGGGAAGGCCACGCTGAAGTCGGTCAACTCGCACAGATCGATACAGTCATTGGCCAACCGGACAATCTCCTCTTCGGAATCGCCCAGTCGTTTCAGAGAGGCCACCGCCGGAGCGGACCCTTCGGCAATCCGGGGCTGAAGCTTCTCGGTTGTCTCACGTACTTCTCTCTGCATCACAATCATATTGGTCAGGTGTTCCATTACCTGCCGACGGACCAGCCCTTCAAGTTCCTTCTTGAGCTGCTCCTCCGCCTGAGCCAGATCCTTGTCGGCCTCGGTCAACTTCTTGACGGCTTCGGCCTGCTCCGGCGGGGCGGATTTGCCGTCCCCTTTTCCCAGACTGCTACCCGCTTTGCCCATCGACTGGCTGGCCGCACCGACCGCACTGGCCGCCCCGCCCGTCAACCCGCCAAACTGCTTGACCAGTTGTTCGAGGTCGTCGGCCTGACGCTGGTTTCGTTTCTCGGAGGGTTCGAGGTTTTTGAACTCTCCGGGCTGAGCATTCTTCGTAAGTTCATCCTCTGTTGATTTCAGCTGGGCCTTTTCGGCCTCCGTCAACTTGGCCAGTTGCTCCCGCGCCTCCTTAAGCTTCCGCAGCTGATCGAGCTTCAGTTGCAGGCCAATATCCGCCGTCAGCAGGAGCTTCTTCAACTCGTTGAGTTTCTCGATGATCTCCTTCTGCTCGTCAGTGGCCTGATCCAGCTTCAGGGAACTCAGGAGCGTCGCGGCTTCCCCCATCTGCTCGGCAATCAGATGCTCACGGGCCTTCTGAACCCCCATGATGAGCCGGGCGGAATCCTCGGGCTGGGACTCCCGGATCAGCTTCGCCAGCTCGAACATTCGCTCTTCCAGTTCCCGCATGTGGGCCTGGGCTTTGTCCTGATCGAACTTGATCTGTTCCTGGGCGCCGACCTCTTTGGCCTTCTCCTGTCCCCTGGCATTCAACGGCAAACCGAGGGCCATCACCCCCAGCAGGATCCAACTCATCATTCGCTGCGACATGTTCTGTCTCCCGGCAAGGGACCGTTTGGGCCCTTAGTTGTCAAAGATCGAGTCGGTCTCTTTTTTACGCTGCTCGCCCGCGCTCTTCTTCAGCTCTTCCGTACGATCACGGACGCGTGTTTCCAGCTTGATGACTTCGTCGAACTGATTGACGATGTCGATAAAGCTGTCCCATTGGGACATATTCTTCAGGATTTTGTCCAGATCCGCCACAATTTTCTGTTGTACGGCGAGGATTTCGTCGAGACGCTCGCCCGGCGATTCGACCAGCGATTCGAGATTCTGACGCTGTCCCGGCAGGTCACTTTCCGCCAGATTACGCAGCGGTTTCAGCACAATCTCCTCGATCAGCTGATTGGCCTCTTCGCCGCCCAGCTTGTTCAGTTCCATCTCCAGCCGCGTCGCCTCCAATCCTTGCGACACTTGGCCAACTTCACGTGTGACCACTTGATGCTGCCGGGCAATCGCCCGAGCATCTTCTGCGGTCACCGCAAACTTCAGCTTCGACGCCATATCGTCCGCCTGATCTCGGGCTTTGCGCAGCCTCACCCGCAACTGCTGCTGACGGAGGAGGATCTCCTTAAACAGTTCCTTGTCTGAAACGATTTTAAAAATTACCGGAGCGGAGTTTGTGGACTGAGCCCCCAGAACACAGTCATCCGTCGCTGTGGCGAAAATCACCAGTGTGCGACCCGGTTCAAGCTTCCAGTCAGCTACCTCGACCCGGTGCTCCAAGTCAACCACCAACTGTCGTGGAATCTGAGAACCGCCTCCCTCGACCGGCGGCGGAAAGAGTGTGGCGACACGCGGTGCCGCAGGACTCGCGATCGGCGGAGCAGCTTCCGGGGCAGACTCTTTCACCTCCGGGAGTGCGGCAGCGGGATCGGTCGACTCAGACCCCGACACGGGGGGGGCCTCCGAGTCAACAGCACTCGACGGCGGTGTCGCGGTGGTGTCTTCGGGCCCGATCGCGGGAGATGGCGGACTCGGTGCCGCAGCTTCCTCGGGGGCACTCACCTTGGACGATATCGCTGCCAGTTCCTGCTTGAGGTTCACTTGGGCGATGCCAAAGTCATCCCGCGCACTGATCGTAAACGGGATCGTCGCGGAAGGCGTCACTCGCAGGCGAACGCCGCTATGCCGGACACTCATCCGCGGAGCCCGATCCGGAAGTTCGCCAATGTTGATCGACTGGGGATGTGACTCCAAACCGGACTCGCTGGAAACCAGCACAACACGCAATGAGACAGATTCCTGATGAGTCCACTCCACGGCATGGGCCAATGTCGATTGCCGCCGGAAGGCTGGAACTGTGGCTGAAGTGGACTCTACCTTGACGGTCTCACATTCGATATTCGTTTCAAAGTGCAGTGAAACCTGAGTCTGTGGAGGCAATCGGACCCCACCCTCCGTGGCCGAGAAATCGTAGTTCTGCGGTGTCTTATCGCGCGGTGTCCGTGCGGTCAGCTGAATCTGTGTGATGCGCGGACGGTCTACCGGCTCAACACGAAATGGTTCCGCCCGACCGTCGCCCCCCCAGACCTCCATCCGACTGACCTGTTGTTGGGGGGCCAGCTGAAGGCGGAAGTCGCCATCCGCGAACTTCTCCAGAGTCAATGTCTGCGTCTTGCCTTCGGCGGGACGCTGCCGTAGCCAGACAGCCTCCGTGGGAGCTTCGTCATCGATCACACGCACCTGCAAGGCCACGGCCTCTCCGCGTGGAACCTGCAGCACCCCGTTCCGGACCCCTTCCACGACGATCCGTGTCGAACGTGGCCACGGTCGGTCGGATCCCGAAAACCAGCGTTCGGCCCACAACCGGGCGGTACTGGGAAACGCCAGAGCAATCCCTGTCGGCAGCATCAGGGCTCCCACAGCGACAGCAATTGCCGTCCAGAAATGCCGGGGGTTGAGTGTCGCTGTGAAGTCGACCTGTTCGAGTGCCGCATGACTGGCCCGAACAGCCTGCTCACGCATTGCCGCGGACTCCCCAAACTGATCCGGCGAAGCCTCCGCCAGTTGCATCACACTCGCCACCTGCGAGGCCAAGGGGGCTCCGCCCCGTTTCTGGTCCAGCACCGCGGCGACATCGATCGGTCCCAGCGGCAGCTTCCAGGGGCGAATGACAAACCAGTACAGCAGCCCGCTCGCCACAGACAGAACCACCATCCAGTAAATCAACCGGGCGTTCCACGACAGATCGAGCCACCAGTCGAGTCCCAGACTGAGGAGCAGCAGACCGACCGTCGCGACCAGCATGCGGGCCAGCCCCTCGGCCAGAAAATGCCTCCGGAGCGAATACCGAACGACCGCCAGTCGAGCAGCCACCTGCTCGCGGAGGGACATCAAAGAAAGAGGTGTTTCAGACATCACAAGATTCCGCTCGTTAGCCGTCGAGCAGACTCGACGTGTTCGATGACGGATGAGTGCGTCGGACAAGTCCGGCGACTCACCGTTCAGATCAGTCGGACCCGCTTGCGCACGATCCACTCAATGACCAGCAGTAGAAACAAGCCGCCCCATAACATGGGTGCGTCCCAGATCTCCTGCCGGTCTTCAAGAACTCGCGTGACCTCGCCGATAGAGAATGAAGCGGGGATTTGTGCCACTTGGGTCGCATCAACCACCTGGCCTCCTGTGGCTGCGGCCAGCGGTTCCAGACGGGCCCGATCGATACCCGGGTTCTCATACTCGGCATTGGGCATCCGCACATCGATGGGGAGTGTCGCCGCCCGGGCTACGCTGCCCGCCGTTTCATCACCCATCCACACCCGGGTGATGTACTGCCCGGGTTCGTTCGCGGTGAAGCTCACCGCAAATTCGCCCGGTCCGCCGGTCGGCACCAGAATCACCGATTCCGGATCGCCGTCCCCATGTTCCACTTCTCCATGAAGCGAACTCAATCCCGGTTCCATCTCCGCAGGATCCAGGAACCTCGCAACAACCTTCACCTGACTCCCCGGTGTGTAACTGGACTGGGGCGTTGACAACCGAAAAGGATACGCCCCGCCCAGCTGTTTGGATCGCCCCGCCCGATCAACAACCCGTGCCCAGAACCCATCGAACGTCTGTTCGCTGAGGTAGCGCCAGCGGTACGTACTGTCGAACGACACAAATAGTACCCGCCCCGGCCCGACCAGTTGCGTCGCCATCAGAACATCTGGACCGTATTCGTTCTTCATCCGCGGGTCACCATGAACGGCCAGTACGGTCGCCCCGGGCTTGGCCTTGGTCACAGGAAAATGCCAGAACATACCCGGCAGGCTGTCGACGATTTTCTGATTCTCTTCCCGCGAATCCGCAAAGGTGAACACCGGATCGGTCAGCCCCGATTCGGTGATTAAAAACTTCCAGGGTTCTCGCGAACTGATCTTCACTTCGACTTCGGAGCGGAACAGTCCCGGCTCACGTACCACGGGCAGCAGATTCAGCCAGGCCATCGCCGGATCATTGGCCTTGTCGAAGGAGTTTGCGGTATTGATTTCGCCCGCGACATATGCCAATCCCCCTCCGGCTTTCGAGACAAAGTTGACCAGCATCTCCGGAAAGTTTGGCGGCCAGGCGGTCGGGTCCGGGTCATACAGCAGCACGCAGTCGTAGTCGTCCAGTTCCTGCTGCGTCTGCGGCAGGCGGCGAATCGGCACATCGCCCAGATGTTCGTAGTCCTCATCTGCATTCTGGAGCCAGCTGGACATCTCGATCTTACGATCACGGTAGAACGCGTTTTTGAGGAACTGCACTTCAGGAAAGGCGGATCCCGCGATCACCAGGACATGCAGCCGGTCGCGAACGATGCGTACCTCGGCATGCCCGCGATTGTCGTCGGTCGATAACTCGGGACCGGCGTCCTCGACCGTGGCGCGGAATTCCAGTTTGGTCGGAGACTCCTCCGTGAAGTTGAAATCCACGGTCTGCAACGCCCCGTCAAGTCCGAGTATCACGTCTTGCCGCCCGACCTCTTCCCACGGACCACCGTTCTTGCGGCGTTCGAGGAGCACCCGCGCCGCCTGGTCCTGCAGACCGCGCGACTGCATGTGTACCGTCAATCGGTTGCTGTCCTTGACCAGGGCCACGGCGTTGGTTTCCACATCGGTCACCAGCACATTGCGAGGCCCTTCCGGCGTCCCCAGAATCAGTGTTGTGACCGGCACCAGCTTCTCGGCCAGTTCCGGCGCGACCGATTCGGGCGCCTCGCCCGACGTGGAGCGACCATCGGTCACCATCAGCACGCCCGCCAGCGGCATGCCATTATAAGCTAACTGAGCCTGTCGCAGGGACGACCCGATGGCTGTCGACTGGCCGGAAACCACGATCATCTTCTGAGTCGCAAAACCTTCGGCTTCGTCCCGTAACCGGTCTGAGAACGTGTGAACATGGACCTCTCGTTTTCCGTCCTGGGACAGCGTCTTGAGGAACTCCGGCGACAACACGGTCTTGGCCAGATCGAGCCGCGTCTTCTCGCGCAGCCCCGCGACACCGCCCGGGATTCCCAGGGCTTGGGCCACCTGGGCCCCTTGCGATTCATCTTTCCACGCATCACGCAGTTCCATGGACGGGCTGTTGTCCACGAGAACCAGCAGGTGTGATGGCAACTTCTCTTCCTTGCTGAGAACCAGGACGGGCTCCAGCAGCATCAGCACCGCAACAAAAATCAGCAACACACGAACCGACAACAGGAACCACCGTGTGGAACGACTCGTCTGGCGAGCATCCCACCGATAGACCATAGTCAGGCCGCTCACAAGGATCGCCAGTACCGCCAGCAGCAGCAACATCCGGTCACCCGCCGGCAGGGAGATCCAGTCCAATCTCCAACGCCCCCCCTCGGTCCACGAGGAGCGGTCCAGGCCGAACAGCATGTCCCACAGACGTTTCATCATCACTCCGTGGCACGGGCCCATTGACCTGTGCGTCCAGCTTCCACCCGAACGGGCCCCTGGGCCCGTTCCACAAATTCACTCACCGTTTTCGATCGATCCAGGCGGCCAGCATCGTTTCCACGATCAGCACCCCCAGAAGCACCCGGACCACGTACCGCCACAACTCCGACCCGGCAGCGGAAATCTCCAGCGTCTCACCCGAGACGTGAACAATCCTCGGCACCAGCTTCCCGAGCAGTCCCTGGAACGCTTCGTCCGACAGCTTGACCAAACGACTATCCAGATGGTTGGGGCTGACGGCGAACTCACGCTGAACCGGATCACCCGCAGGCCCCTTCCAGCTCGCGCGGTAGATCCCGGCCCGGAATGTTTCCGGAACGTTCAACATCGGCTGCGTCGCAGTCATGTCCAGCGGCGTATTGGTCGACTCGGTCTGTCCCGGTTTTGTCAGATCAACCGACGCCGGAGCTGACAATTTGTCGTAGGGAAAACGCAGTGTTTCACCCGCAGTGATGTTCTCCCACCGTGTCACCTGAGCCGCCACCGACTGGGCGGCCAGCCGTGTGGCCAGCACAAAGCTCCCCTCGGTCGGCCAGTCACTCCATGCCCGATCGGCGGTGATGGTCCAGAGCAACACACGCCCCTCGCCGTACCGCTTTTCAATCAGCGCGGGTGATTGCTGGGGGTCGCTCCACCGGGCCAGAACCCGGACATGCGGATCATCCTCGGCAACGATCACCGCTTGAATCCGTCGTGGTCGCACACGTGATAATGCCTCCGGAGTCAACCGTGACAACTGGGAGACCGGCGAATCGCTCGCGGGTTCCATCACCAGCCCTTTCACTTCAACTTCTCGCGGATCTTCCAGTCGGGCCGGTAACAACCCATCTCCATTTCGGTAGAGCAGGTTGTTGTACGCGGCCACATCGACATCATCACCGGGGTAAATCATCAACCCCATTCCCGCATGGACCAGCTGCTCCAGATCCCGCACCCGGTCGGCGGGCAGCGTATCGACGTTCGCCAGAACGACGACATCCGGACTGGCCAGCGGTTCGCGAACCCATTCCGTATCGACATACGTCGCGACATTCCACGGGGCGTTCCCTGCGGTCATCGCTAATGCTACGAAGTCGGTCTCGCCGTCAAAGTTGCCAACCCCGGGATCGCCATCCACCAATTCCAGATCGACCGCCCGCCGGACATCAACCATCAGATGCCGTGTGTTGTCGGCAATGATCGCATCGCCGGGAATCGTTACTGACAACCGATGCTGGCCTGGTGTCTCAAAGGTCACCTGCAATGGGATCTCAGCTGTGGTGTTCGTAGCGACTTCCGGAATCGCAATCGATTGTTCGACACCGTCCACCAGCAGTACCCCGGACTGCTCCGGCAATACCTCGGCACCATCGTTGCGAATCCGGGCGATGAACCGCGCGGGGGCATCGACCATCACCACGGGTTCCAGTCGATCCAGTCCTTCCAGCACTCGGTTGCCTGCCGGTTCCGCTCCCGTATCAAACACCCGGAGCGTCACATCCGCAGCTGCCCACCGATCACAAACCTCACTGACTTCAGCCGTCCAGCCGGCTTCCCACAGGTCGGTGATCACGATCACTTCCTTCATCGGAAAGACCGCTGTTTTCAAGTGCTGATCGATGGATCCCAGTGTCGAAGCCCAAGCGCTGCCCGCATCAACCGGTTCGAGCCGTTCCACGCGTCCCAGCAGATCGGCCAGGGCCGACTCATCGAGCTGGGCCTGTTTCACAAGTGGCTGATCCGGACGGGAGGACGTGACCACGGTCACGCTGTCTTGCGGCCCAATCTGACGAAGAATCTCTCCCGCTGTTCGGCGAGCCCGATCGAAGGTCGTCGTAGTCGCCAGCTTGTGCCCCATGCTCAACGAATCGTCAAGCACGACGATGCGGCTGGCCCGGCCCGTCAATCGCAGCATCCCGGCCAGGTTGGTCCCCTTTCCCACCGGTCGGGCAACCGCAAAAACCAGCAGCATCACTGCCAGTGTTCGCAGGGCCAGCAGAATCCATTGCTCGATCTGTAGCCGCCGCTTGTTGGTCTTGAGCGTGAGCTTCAGGTACTTCATCGGTGCCCAGTCGACCCGAATGAACCGCTTGCGGTTCAGCAGGTGAATGATGATCGGCGCACTGGCAAGCAGCAGACCGAAGAGCAAACTGGGAACGAGGAAGGACACGTATGGAAGGGGTTAGAGGTGAGTGATCAGCGAGCGGCAGACGTCAGTCGACCCAGAAACTCGAAGCACGAAATTCCAAGCGAACGGCAGACGTAAGTCTGCCGTGAATCGGCGTCTCTCGTCACCGGTCGTCCGTTGAGGAATCACTCTGAAGTCAGAGGATGAACCACGAAGACATGGAGGCGCGGAGGCGGAATCGAGTAAGTTCAACGGCAGTCTCAGTGGCACAGACATTTTTGTCTGTACGGTGACGTGAGCCTCCTGCGGGCCGGTGTACCTCCGTGGTGAATCCTCTGTTTTGAGTTTCATGCCCCTCCCTCCTCAGCGCGGCCCAGACCGGTCATCCGCCCGCGATGGCGTGTCGGCCCCGAAAGCTGCCTGGCATGGAGGAAATGGCTCAACCGGATGCCGAGATTCTCATCCGTCAGCACTTGCAGGTAGTCAATCCCACAGTATTGGCACCGCGTCCGGACCTCGCTGATGAACCCTTCCATCGCGGCCTGATATGCTTCGCGGAAGGCCCACGGCTCGGCAAACAGCTCCTCGGTCCCCTCGATATCCTTGAAGATCACCGAGTCCTTGAACGGCATTTCGATCTCGTCTCGATGCAGAACGTGCAGGATTAGAATCTCGTGACCCGAGTGCTGGAGTTTGCCCAACGCATCATACAACCGGTCCAGCGGAGTCAGCAGATCGGACAGCAGTACCATCATTCCGCGACGGGGGTACTTGTCGGCCAGCATCTTCACGACCGCTCCGAGGTCGGTTTCGCCCGTACATTTTGTTTTTCCCAGCATGTCATCCAGCCGCATCAATTGCGACGAGGCACTCGACTGCGGGAGTTCTTGCGAGACCTTCGTACTGATCGTGGCCAGTCCTACCGAGTCACGTTGCTGAATCAGCGCGCCAGCCATGGAACAGGCAATCGTCGACGCAACATCAAACTTGCTGCGCGGTTGGCCATAGGTCATCGACGCACTGGCATCGACAACAAAAAACGCCCGCAGGTTCGACTCTTCTTCGTACCGCTTGATGTAGAACCGGTCGCTGCGGCCAAACACTTTCCAGTCGATGTTCTTGAGGTCATCGCCCGGAGTGTACGACCGGTAGTCGGCGAACTCAGGCGAAAGTCCATGCAGCGGAGACCGATGCAGTCCGGAGATTGACCCCTCCATCGGCTGACGGGCTTTGACGCCAATCGCCGAGAGTCGCGAGAGCAGTTCGGGGTCGATGTAGGACATGAGGGGGACGAGAGGTTAGAGGCGAGTGACGAGAGATGGAAACTCGAAATCCGAAGCACCAAATTCGAACATGCGAAGAACAGTCGGCTGGTTTCGAATTTCGGATTTCGTGCTTCGAGTTTTCCTACTTCAGGGCCCTCTGAACCTGCGGGTCGCTCGTCGTCGGTGACGCATGCACCGGCATGCTGTCGACGAGTTTGCGGATCACCGTGTCGGGCGATTGGCCTTCCGCCTCGGCGTTGTAGCTGAGGACGATACGGTGGCGGAGGACGGGGACGGCGGCGGCCTTGAGGTCTTCAACGGTGACTTCGGGGCGGCCGTAGAGGGCAGCGCGGGCCTTGGCGGCCAAGATCATCGATTGGCCCCCGCGGGGACCGACGCCCCACAGTACCCAGTTGCGGACAAACTCGGGAGACTCCGGATCGTCCTTCCGCGTCGCTCGCACAATGTTCATTGTGTAGTCGACCAGCAGGTCGCTGATCGGCACCCGGCGGATCAAGTTCTGCAACTCGATCACCTCTTCCCCGCTGAGGACCGGCGTCGGGTCGCTGGGCGGCGCACCGGTCATGGCGCGGTAAATCTTGCGCTCTTCGTCCTTAGTAGGGTAGCCGACGATGACCTTCATAATGAAGCGGTCCAACTGGGCTTCGGGCAAGGGGTAGGTGCCTTCCTGCTCGATCGGGTTCTGCGTGGCGAGGACGAAGAACGGGCTGGGCAGCTTGTAGTGGTGATTGCCCGCAGAGATCTGGCGTTCCTGCATCCCTTGCAGCAAGGCGGCCTGGGTCTTGGGCGGGGTGCGGTTGATTTCGTCCGCGAGCAGGATGTTGGCAAAGATTGGCCCGTGGACGAACTTGAATTCGCGTGTGCCGGTCTGCCGGTCCTCGTGCAGCACTTCGGTCCCGGTGATGTCGGCGGGCATCAGATCGGGAGTGAACTGGATGCGTCCGAAGTTGAGGGACAGGCTCCGCGCCACGGTTTGCACCAGCAGCGTCTTCGCCAGCCCCGGCACCCCTTCGAGAATGCAGTGCCCCCCCGCGAAGATCGCGATCAGCAACTGCTCCACAACCTCTTCCTGACCGATCACGACGGTCCGAATCTGTTCGCGGATGCGTTCCTGGGCACTCTTGAGCTTGGCGAGGGCCGCGAGGTCCGGTGGTGTTTCTTGGGTCATCGGAAGGTCTCAGGTGTCGATCAGTGAATGATGTGAAGTGGCAAGTATCAAAGGACAAGTGCCAAACGATCTGCTTGTCACTTGCCACTTTCGCTTCTCTACCGCTGGTAGATCGGCAGGTACTTGTACGGCAGTTGCAGCAGCGTACACGCCAGGCTGGTTCCGAAGACCGGACCGACCTCACCGGTCCACGAGCCCTCCCCTGATTGCTGCTTGATCAGGTTGTCGCGAGCCTTCGGGAAGTATGCATCCCACCGCTCATCCCCCGCCTGGTAGAACGCCTGCGATGCGTACAGGTGCAGGTAGAAGTAGTGCCCGCTCCGGAACTCGTTGTTCGTGCTCTTGAACTGTTCGAGAACGTAGTTCATGCACGATTCGGCCAGCGGAGATTCGTACTCCCCTGCCGAGTAGAGACAGCAGACCGCCGCAGCCGTGATCGGCAGCCGCGTCCCACCGCCGGAACCGTACGAGTAGCAAATCCCGCCTTCGGGGGTCTTGCACAGTTCGAGGTAGCGGATCGCCTGTTCGGTGGTGGCCTTGGGAATGGTGAACCCGGCGTTGTGGGCGGCCCGCAGTCCCTGCATCTGGGTCACCGTCACGCTGCCCTCATCACCACCGCCCGGGTAGTAGGTCCAGCCGCCGAGGTTGCTTTGGCCTTTCGCGGTGAGCTGGATGGCGTTCTTGATGACCCCTTCCATCTTCTTGCGGACCTCGGGGCGCGTCTCCATGCCGTACGCACTGGCCAGAAACATCAGCCCGAACCCGTGCCCGTACATGGGGTGGCCCTGCTCTTCGCCCTCCGCAATCAGGCCGGTCGGCTGGGCGCGACTCACGATGTATGAGGTGGCCTTCCGCACGGAGTCCGCATAGGCCCCCCGCGTCGATGTGCTGCCATTCGCCAGGAACGCCATCCCCGCCAATGCCGCCATTGCCACGGGATAAGTGTCCGCATCCGGGTGCCCGTGCCAGCTGCCGTCGGAGGCTTGGGCCTTGGCCAGAAAATCGAGGCCCTTCTTGACCGCGACGACCGTCTCTTTAGTGATGTGCTTTGGGAGCAGATCATCGGCCCGCAACAACCCTGCCACACCGCCCACCAGCGCAGCTGACAGCCCCGCAAGCAGGCGGCGGCGGCTCATTTCTGGATGCTGGAGCATGACAGGGGAATCCATGACAGGCGGATC
The DNA here is from genome assembly GCA_003671275.1 of Planctomycetota bacterium. Lineage (GTDB taxonomy): Bacteria > Planctomycetota > Planctomycetia > Planctomycetales > Planctomycetaceae > TH-plancto1. The sequence continues at coordinate 66,189 of QWPB01000184.1, forward strand.
AGGACGACCGGAAGATTGACCATCGGGGATGACCAGACAGGCACTATGGCTGAACTTCGAACTCGACATCGATGGCCGCCGAAACGGAGATCTCCTGGAGACTGGAACTGGTATAGAGTTCCGCCTCCTTCTCCGAGTTGGGGGGCATGAAGCCATAGACCACATTGACCTGTTGCTGCGGCTGTGGCGTGCTGGGTGATTCCGTTATCGCCCGGACTTTGCCGAGCTTCAGTCCGGACAAGGTCGCCAGACGCTCGCCCTGCCTTTGGGCGTTCTTCATGGCTTCTTCGAATGCTTTTTGTCGGGCACTTTCCACGTCAGAGAGCCGGAACCGGGCCATTGCCGATCCCGACGTATTGTACCCGCCAGTGTAGGGGTTGTATGTCGGGGAGTCCTTCGCCCCGAGCGTGACGCCCGCGTCTTTACCGGCATCCACAATCTTCACCAGCATCTCAATGATCTGCTCATTGGTCAGCGCGTCGATGCCATCAATCCGAATCGACAACGGCTCGGCCACATTCAGTGGACGCGAAGCAGACACCGTGGCAGGCATGCCACGCTGCATGGCCTGAATGGCGGCCTGGTCCATCTGGGCGGTGATGTCGATTCGCCCGGCCTGGATCTTCAGGCTGGGAATTTGCAGGGCCTCGATCGCTTCAACAGCTCGCTGCCGGTTGCTGCGATACTTGGTGATAGCATCGCCGGCCAGTTCGGCATTGCCGCTGACGTGCCCTTCCAGCTCAAGGACATCAGGCCGCATTTTCACAACTCCGGTCGCCTTGACCGCGATTCCCGATCGGCCCTGGGCCTGGGCTGCGGCAGACCAGGCCCACATCGAAAAAGCAATCACCAGTGTGCGTGCCCATCTGTCCATCGGAGACCAATCCTGGAAAGGAAATCGTTCGGTGGGAACCCCCGAACCCCTGCGGTAGCTGAAAGATCCAGCAGTCGAGTGGCTCATGGCTGGCCCTCGGATGCGGAAGTTGACGTATCCGGCAACACCGAGGTGGACGCTGCCGCCCCGAGAGCCAGGGAATACCCGGTGACCGCATGATCAGAAATCGTGACCAGATGGTCTCCGATCAGTTGCATTGAAATCCCCGCCACATCGGTCTCGTCCGTACGAACAATCCGCACGATGCGACCGTCGTTCTTGTCGATCTCAAACAGTCCGCGACGGGTTGCCACGAATGCCGTCTTGGGCCCCGAGGCGATACTCAACCCCCCGCCAGCAATCGGCAGCTTGACCGACCACACCAGTTTTCCATCAACGCGGCTATGAGCCGACAGCTCGGAATTCATCAGGTAGATGAAGCGATCATCCACATCAACGATCATCGCCGAGGAGACCGTAGGACGCTTCCAGAGTACGTTTTGCGACTGAATATCCACGCAGTACAGTTCCGTCCGGCCCACCTCTTTGAACAGCAACAGTCCATCCCGCACCAGCATGCGGCCTCGCGTGTGCAGTTGAGTCTCTTCCGAGGGCGCCGCGTTATAGTAGTAGTTTTGCTGATTTGTCGTAGTGGGCTGTTCGTAGAGGCGGAACTGGCCGTCGATCTTTTTCTCACCGGGAGAGATCTGCAGGATCGAGCCCGAGTTCGTCATCAGACAGAGCTGACGTCCGATTTCACCGTACTCTGGAACGGGGAAGACCTGCCCGCCGGAGTAGGGGTTCTGCTTCCCGGTGATCGTGCCCAAGGGCATCGTCCATTCCGACTTTCCAGTGCTCAGATTCAGAAAGTTCAATGTCATGTTGGCCTGCTGCTGCTGATGCGAAACGATCAGCCCGCCGCCATTCCACGGATAGACCCGCCCGATGTAACTCAGTTGCCCGTTCTGGTCTCCACCACTGGCCCAGCCCTTGGCCCCGGACTGTGCATTCCAGGTCGACAGCATGACCGCTGGCTGCCAGTAATTGAGCCGATCCAGCGGCACCATGGTTGCGAATACCTGTTCTCCGATGACTTGAATGTCGTAGCGTGACAAGTCAACCCGGCCCTGCTGCATCTCATTGAAATGCGGATGGATCTTTTCAAACGGCTCGGTACGCCACAGCAGTTTTCCGGACTGCACATCGACTGCGAAGATAATCCCCAGCCAATTCACGAAAACCCGCTGGCCATCATTGGCGTGGTTCGGAACCATCGTTTCGAAACCGGATCGGTAATAGTAGTTCTGAGAAACCGCTGCCTTCAGCGCGCTCCGTCCCTTGGCGGAGTTGAAAGAGACCTCCCAGGATTTCTTGAGATTCTCCTGGCCCAGCTTCAACTCGGTGGAGGCTCCACCCACATTCTCCGTTCCCATTCGGACGGAGCCGCCGAGTAACCCTGTGACATACTCCACCGCACTCCACTCACGACCGGCCACTTTTACCTGGGCTTGGGCATGTCGCTGCTTGAGCTGCCCCAACAGCTGCTGGGCTTCCAGAGCCCGTCCAGCCCCCACATAAGCCGAGGCACTCTTTACAAGCAGCTGCGGTACCGACAGATCCGTATCCGTGTGATAATCGACGATCGACTTCCAACGATTTGCCGCTTCGATGAATTGCCCTTTCTCAAAGGCCACATCACCCAGCAAATTCGCCACATCATCCCCGTACGAGGTAATGAAGTACTGGTCGTAGATCAGTTCGGCGTTCTTGAACGCCTCTGCGGGATTGGAGGCCAGCTGGCCTTGCATCTGGGTATAGAGTTGCTTCGCCTTGGGCTCGTAGAACAATCGGAATGCTTGGCGTCCTTCGGCGTTTACGTCCACCAGCATGCGCCACAGCTTGACGCGGCTGGGAACCATGAACCCATTACCCATGGGGAGCATTCCCACTCGCTTCTCTGCGGGAAGGTTCTCGAGAACACGAAACGCTTTCTGCCAGTCGCCACGTTCCCCATGGCGTTCAAAATCAATGACCGCGTTCTGCACGGCTTCATCCACGGTCAGCAAACCGCCCGGCTGCGTTTGGGCATTGGCATCCACGGGGATGCCGTTAACGATCTGGATGAACTGCGAGTGGGCGAAAGCACTGAAACCAAAAATAGTTACGAACACTGTTAAAACACAGCGAACCATCCATCCGGGTGCAGGAATTCCCTTCAACGCAAACCTCCCGCACAAAACACAGCCTCACGGAGGCAACCGCCCAGAGAATGGACGTTGGAATTGTCGCCGACGATGACAAAAATCCGGTCAGAAAACCCAGATTTCCCAAAATGATTCTGCCAAGGGCCGAGACAGATCGCAACCCCCTGAGACTTTGGACTCCCCCCCAGGGGACCGCGTTGAACCCCTTTCACTTCTGCGGTATGTTGCCGTCTTCACCGTCTCTGCACGGTCCAGCACATCATTGAGGACTCCGCCATGGGGCTTTTCGAAGGCAAAAAGGGCGTCATCTTCGGGATCGCCAACGATCATTCGATCGCTTGGGCGATCACCCAGCAGCTTGCCAAAGAGGGTGCTGTCATGGGCTTTACGCACATGCCGGACAAAGATCCCGCACGCCCCAAGAACGAAAACAAGGTCCGGAAACTCGTTGAGCCGATTGGGGCCAAGTTCGTCGTCCCCTGCGACGTGCAGAGCGATGCCGACCTCGACAGAACCTTTGAAACCGTCAAGAACGAACTCGGCAACATTGACTTCATGTTGCACGCCATCGCGTTTGCGCCTCCCGCCGATCTGACAGGACCGGTTTACAACGTCAGCCGTGATGGCTTCCGGGTCTCCATGGATATTAGCGCATACAGTCTGATTGCCATGACGGGTCGGGCCAAGCCGCTGATGAATCCCGGTGGCAGCATCCTGACGCTGTCCTACCTGGGCGGCGAGATTGTGATCCCCGGTTACAACCTGATGGGGTTGTGCAAGGCGGCCCTGGAAAGCGCCGTCACCTATCTCGCCAGCGAAACCGGACCATCTGGAATCCGCGTGAATGCCCTATCGGCGGGGCCGGTGCGGACGATCAGCGCCAGCGGCGTTGGCGATTTCAAGAAGATGTTGACCCTGTACGAAACCTTCTCACCCCTCCGTCGTAATATCACGGAAGAGGAAGTCGGCAAGGTCGGAATGTTCCTGCTCAGTGATCTGTCGAGCGGCGTGACGGGGGAAACCCTGCACGTGGACTGCGGCTATCACGTCATGGGAGGCCCGCCCCTCGACGCAATCAAGGCTGAATAGTCGGCTTGTGGTGTTGCGATGGCTCACGGCCATTCGCGTCGACTGCATCGCACTGGCCCCGAGCCAGCGGCCCTCAGCCTCATTGCCTCTACAGGAGTTCGCCATGCCCCCCAAGCTGGTCCGGGTTGGGATCTCGGTCGTGGAACACAACGACCACTATCTCGTAGGAGTCCGGGGACCATCCGGCCCCCTCGCGGGCTACGATGAATTCCCCGGCGGAAAGTGCCTGGTCAACGAAACACCGGTGGCCTGTGCCGTACGGGAATGCATGGAAGAAACCGGGCTGCTCGTGCGGATTCTGCAACCGCTCTACCACCGCCGGTTCGATTATACCCACGCCACTGTGGACCTGAGCTTTTACCTCTGCGCCATCGAGAACCCTGAAGGAGACCTCACTCCGACAGCTCCATTCCGATGGGTCGACCTGCGCGAACTGTGTTCGTTGCGATTCCCGGATGCCAATCAGGAAGTCGTCTCACTCCTGTGGGATCGGGCTCAGAAGCGGGAAGAAGAACGGCACTGGACCTGATCCCGACGCGCTCCTCAACTGTTCAAGGGCAGCCCACGGGCGGCCCTTTTTCTTGACAGCTGCTCTTCCATGAAAAAACGGCTGCGGAGGGGATCCGCAGCCGTTTCGCAGAGAAGGGAGGGGAAGTGGGGTGGGAGACCGTCAGAAGGGAGGGGAGGAGGGGAAGTGACTCTTAGTGTGGAAACGATGGCGGGTGGGCGGCTGGCCAGGACAGCCGAAAGAATGACCACACACCCGTCAGTAGGGGTTCAAGGCAGCAGGTTACTTGTTGGAAACAATGGCTGACTTTCCGCGAGGAGCGATGGACCGTGGAGCCAGCGTCTCTCGGGCGGTCGGCGTGTGCGTCTTCCAGCCATCGTCGCCGTTCTGGGCGACCGTGGTGGCGGGCACCTTGGCCACGCGGGCAACATCCCGCTCCTTGACGGGAGTCGGTTCCGCTTTGCCCGGTACAGCTCGATTCTTCTGAATCGAACTGCTCTTCAAGCCGCCGGGGAGCTTGTCCCCTTCGGTCGCACGAGTGGGCTCTTTTTCTTCCTGAGCACTGCGGGTGGCCGAAGGAGCGATGACCGTACCGAACGGGTCCACGTACGCGTACTGCACCGTTGGAACACTGACCGTCCTGGTGGTGGTGTACGGCTCCAAGCGGGTGACCGTCTGCTTCTGCATTTCCGTATCGTAGTAGGCCACCTGGCGGGTTGCCTCGTAGGCCACCTGCTTCATGACGTTCTGGACCACCTTGCGAGTGGTCGGCACGGCGACCTGTCGCTGGACTGGCACATTGCACTGGCAGACTTGCGGCACAAACTGACGATGGGTCGTGTAGTTTGGCTGGAAGGCGGTCCGCATCTGGTAGCCCATGCGGTTCATCGAACCGACCACTCCAGGACGGCTGTCGTACTGACACGGAGCCATCTTGGGCACCGGCTGTACAATCGTCTGCCAGCGGCTCTTATTGATGGTCCGGGGCACCATCTCGGTCACCGTCTGGTAGGTCATCGCCGGGACTTCAACCGTCCTGGTTTCCATCTCCGGACGGTAAGCCGTGTACTTTTCGGTGCGGTACTTCAGCTTCTGCACCGGGACTTCTTCGGTGTACTGCTTCTCGCGGTAGGCGGTGACTTGCACCTCCTTCTGGACCATCTGGGTCACCGGCTGCAGACACTGGCAGGCCGTCGTCACCACCGGGGCCGGAGCCGCCACATACGGCGTGTAACAGCTGCAGTCTCCGCCCATCGGGCTCCATTGAGCGTGGAGGGCATGCGGCCCGGTAATCAGGGCAACCATCGCGGCTGCCAGCGTTCGGGTGCGGATTCCAAACATGGGGAGAATCCTGTCAAAAGCGTGGGAAGGTTGTTGAGCAGAGAGAGCCCGGACACGGGCCACTCGCGAACGAGCGACGGTCAGGGCGGGCGGGTTTGTACCGGCGATTCCAAAAACGGAGCAAGACGATGGGCGAGAATTGCCGGTCGGTTCTGAAAGGTTTGTATATGTTACAGCCCCTCGTCTTTTCACGAGGAAAAGCTGAAGTTATCCCTGCGGGTGTTTCGGACGGTTCGCTCGCCTGCGATCAGCAGCAGGGCTCTGTCCGTCCATTCACGGCAGTCACAGCCGACCAATGGCTAACTGAACTTCACCTGAAACCCGGAGATCATCATTCCGCCATCCACGGTCAGGGTCTGGCCGGTCACCAGCAGGCTGCCGTTCACCAGACTGAGAACACCCTCGGCAATATCGGCGGGAGTGCATACCCGGCCCAGAGGCAGCGTCTGTTCGTAGGCCGCGATCAGCCCGTGATAGCGGTCACCCAGCCCGGATTGCGTCCACCGTCCAGCAATGAATCCGGGCGCAATGCCATTCACCCGAATCTGGGGAGCCAGTGTACGAGCCAGCGACACGGTAAGGTTGTCGAGAGCCGCCTTGGAACAGCAATAGGGAATGGAACTTCCCTGCCCCAACTGGGCGGCCACACTGCTGATGTTGATGATCTGCCCACCGCCCGCGGCCCGCAACGGTTCCTGGACGGCTCGCGCACAATGAAAGGCCCCCATCACATTCACCTGGTACAGTCGCAGCCACACATCGTCCGTAACCTGTTCCAGATCCGCAAACGGAATGAACTCCGTCGTCCCCGCGCAGTTCACGAGCAGATCGATCCGCCCCCACGCTTGAAGCACGGAAGTCACCATCGCGCGGCAGGCGGCATCCTCCGCGACATCCGCTGCAATCGCGATCGCCTGCCCGCCCGTGGCGAGAATCCCGGCGACCGTCTCTTCGGACTCGACGCGTGAGCGGGAATAAACCACGGCAACGGACCACCCCTGCCCGGCCAGTTGCTGCGCGGTCGCCTGCCCCACTCCGGTTCCACCGCCAGTGATAATGGCCACGCGGGATGATGTTTTCATCGACAACCCCTTTTCACTCGCGGGAATGAAATGATCACGCCCCGGTCGGACGGCGCGTCATCCAGACTCCCAGCGACACACAACTCGCAGCAAACAGACTGCTGACCAGAAGACTCACGGGTAACGAAGGCAGGCTGTCAGTGACGCCCTGGCCAATCACATGTCGCAACGCTGACAGTCCGTAAGACAGCGGGTTGACAGACACAACCCAGCTGAGCCAGCGACTGCCGCTGGGCGGGAAGAAGGCCCCCGACAACAACCACATGGGCATCAGCAGAACACTCATCACACCGTGAAATCCCTGCACCGAATCGATCTTCCACGCGAACAGGAACCCCAGTCCAGCCATTCCCATCCCCGTCAGAAACAGCACGCCCATCATGGCCAGCGACTGCACCCCCGAGAATCCCATCGGCATCTCGGGAGCCAGCCCCACGTATTGCAGCAGCGGGGCCGACCAGAGAAACAACATGGCCTGGGTCAGCGCCAGCAGCGCCCCGCCACACAGCTTACCGAGCACCAGTGACAATCTCGGCACCGGCGAGGCCAGCACGCCTTGCAGGAATCCTTCGTTGCGGTCTTGAATCACCGAAATCGAAGAGAAGATCGACGTGAACAGCACAATCATGAGGGCCGCCCCCGGCAGGAAGTACTCCTGAAAGGAGACATCGCCGCCGTTGGCGGACTTCATCTGAAACGCCCCGCGAAGCCCGGCACCGAACAGCACCCAGAAAATGACAGGCTGAGCCAGGGCTCCCACCACGCGGGACCGCTGTCGAAAGAACCGCACGAACTCCCGTTCGACCAGCATGGTGATCGGAAGAACATACGCTGCAAACAATCCGGAGATCATCGAAGTGGCTCGTGTATTTTGTGACATGGTTATCGACGATCTCCGGGCTTGCGGAGGGCTGGTGCCCCTGCCTCATCCTCCCAGAATTGATGCCCCGTGGCGCGAATGAAGACGTCTTCCAGTGTCGGCTTGCCGAGCGTGATCGAGCGGATCTCATCGGAATATTCGCTCGTCAGCGTATGCACCAGATGCGCGCCCTCGGGAGCCTCGATTCGCAATTGGCTATTCAGCAGTTGCGGCGTGATCTGGTGTGACTTTTGAATCCGCTGAACCAGCGTTCCGGCCCGCTCCGCGTCGTACGCCTGAATCGTGATGCAGTCTCCTCCAATGCCCGACCGCAGTTCGTCTGGCGTTCCGATCGCGACCAGCTGACCACGATCCAGAATGGCCAGCCGATCACATTTCTCGGCTTCTTCCATCATGTGGGTCGTCACGAGGACCGTCACTCCAGACTCCGCTCGCAGTTTCTGAATCGCTCGCCACAGATCGAAGCGGGCTCCCGGATCGAGCCCCGTACTGGGCTCATCCAGCAGCAGCACTGGCGGGCGGTGCAACAGACTCTTGGCAATCTCCACTCGCCGCTTCAGCCCGCCGGACAGTGTCTGCACGATGTCGCTGGCCCGGTCCGCAATTTGAAAACGCTCCATCTGTTCCGCGACGCGATCCCGTAACGTGGCTCCCGACAATCCATACAGCCGCCCCTGATAGACGATGTTCTCCCGTACGGTCAGCTTCACATCGACGCTGGGTGACTGAAACGTAACGCCGATCGATCGTCGGACTTCATCCGGCTGAGAGCGAACGTCAAACCCCGCCACCGACAAACGCCCCGATTGAAGCGGCATCAGAGTGGTCAGCAGTTTGAAGAGCGTCGTCTTGCCTCCCCCGTTGGGGCCGAGCAGCCCGAATATCTCGCCGGACTGAACGGCAAAGGACAAGTCGTTCAAAGCCATTCGCTCGCCGTATCGGTGAGCCACTGAATCAATTGTGATCGCCGGAAGAACCTGCATGTCTGACTTTCTGGCTGGCCCATCCCATCACGGGAATTCCGCAGGCTAGGTGCGTCCCTACAGATCATAGCCAAAACAAAAGCCAGCGTCCGCCGGAAGCGTCCACTGGCTGGGAAATCATCATGGTTTCGCACCGGCAAGCACGAGATATGCTCAATGACCGTGTGCGTGGTCATCCTGGTTGTCGATAGACGCGGCGGGCAGCGTCTGCTTCACCTGGGGAACATCTGGCTCGTAGTAATGCAGACCGATATCCGGGGCCAGCGCAAACATCAGGCCGATCGCCAGAATGGTGGTGGGCAACAGAATGATGAACTTCCAGTTCCCCTCAAACTTCAGATGCATGAAGTAGGTCAGGACAAACATCGCCTTGGCACAGGCCACAGACAGCACCAGCGCGACGACAACCGTCTTCATCGCCCCGCTTTTGACATCGAACAGATCGAAGAGAATCGACAGCCCCGTGCAGATGCACAGCGCGATGAAGATCCCAAAATAGTTCACATGCGGATGGGCTCCGTGGTCTGCGTGACCATGGGTATCGTGCGGGGCAGCTTCATGAGTCATGATGTGAACCTGACGGGGATTGAGAATGGCTGAGTTTTGTCATCATGCGTCTGGCCTTCGACTCCCATCGAAGTTCGAACGACTGTCTGACATCACCCGACCGCTCTCCTCGTGCCTTCTGAACGGACAACCAAAAACAGTGAACTGACGACACCCTACGCCGCTGACATCAAGCCCGGAAGGATATACAGCAGCGGGAACAGGAAGATCCACACCAAGTCCACGAAGTGCCAGTACAGACCAGCGTTCTCCATGAAATCGGCCCACTTCTCATTGAGACCCCGCCCTTGCATCAGCAAGACCGCGAACAGGGTCATCCCGACCAGCACGTGGATCGCATGGAACCCTGTCATCAGGAAGTAGCAGCTGGCAAACAGGTTGCCATACGGCATGACAAAGGGGTGGTGGATCTGGTGTCCCAGATCGATCACTCCCGCGAGGAGCGTGGCCGATGCGACATTGTCAGGAGCGATGGAGACTTCTTCGCCAGTGGGGACTTTGACCTTGTAAGCCTGCTTAGCCTTGAACGCTTCCAGATTGTCCACGGTACCCGTGATATGGGTCAGATCACGCCCATCCGCAGCCTTCAGCACCGAGGTCTTTGTATCCACGACCACGGTCTTCGGGAAATCGACTTCCAGCCGGTCCTGCACCTGCTTCAGACTCAGCTTGTTGGCCGAAACTTCCGTTCGCAGACGAGCGAACTCCTCGTTCCAGCCCAGCCACGCACGCAGCTGCCGATTGCGCGGCGAATCGCTGTCACCGGTCTTGGCGTCGCTCAGTTCCTTGTTCAGTACGACCAGTTTTTCGTGGGGCTTTTCGCTGCCAGCCACCAGCAAATCCAGCTGTCCATCAACCGCACTCTGCATGGCCTTGACGGTGTTGTTCATCGCCTGGAAATCATTTTCGGCGATCTTGCCCGGCAGGATGTTGTGCGTGAACTTGCCGTTGTACTCGTACGACTTGATCCCCAAAAACACAAACGCCAGTACCATCGTGTAGATCAAAAACTGGCGGGCCCTGGCAAAGTTCCGCAGTCCCATCGCCTCGTGGGCCACGACAACAAAGTAGCTCGACAGAATCAGCACGAAAGTGTTGATCCCGCCCGCGGCAATGTTGATGTGCGTCTGGTGCGTATCCGTTGGCCACCCCGGAGACCCGAAGAAGCAGACGATGTACGTTCCAATGAACGCCGTGAAGAACATAATCTCGGTACCGAGGAACAACCACATCCCGAGCTTGGCGCGCGAGATGGGAATCCCCATTTTCACCGAGGTTTTGGCAGGTGTGTGTGACATGCTTACTCGAACCCTTCGGCGGTCTCGCCCCTGCGAAAACGCCCGCTTGTCGATCAGCTCATGAGATCTAACTCAAGAGCCGCCAATGATCCAGTGTGAGAACCGCCAGCAACAGGGGCAGGTACAGGAACGATGCCCAGAGCACGCGACGGGCCGAAGCATCCGTACCCTGACGCGCGAACTCGATCGCACTCCAGAGATACGCCGCTCCAAAACCAATCGCCGTCAGCGTGTAAAACTGTCCTGCCAGACCGCTGGACCGCACCAGCAGACTGCCGGGAATCAATGCCAGGGCATAACCCACAGCCAGAAGCCCAATCCCGCGTCCCGACAGCTGGGGCATCATCCGCAGTTCGGCAGCGGAATACTGCTCACGCAAGAGCCACGCGATCGCCAGAAAATGGGGAAATTGCCATAGAAACAAGAGCACAAACAGCGAGAACGCTCCCGAATCCAGCGAGCCCCCGGCAGCGGTCCATCCCAATACCGGTGGCAGTGCGCCCGGAATTGCTCCCACCACCGTACTGAGACTCGACCACCGCTTCAACGGGGTATAACAACCGACATAGCTCAGCAGCGTCACCAGACCGAGAACTGCCGTCAGCAGATTGATCTGTGTGGCAAGCCACACCAGCCCCATGGTCCCTGTTGCCAAACCGAAAGCCAGGGACTCCTGAACCGTCAGTCGGCCACTGGGCAACGGACGCCGGGCGGTCCGGGTCATCAGACGATCCGTATCGCGTTCGATCAGTTGATTCAGCACGCTACAGGAAATCGCCACCAGCCCCACTCCGAAGAGTGCGCTCAGCAGCCGGTGACCGTTCCATTCCCCCTGGCTTCCCAGAAAGAATCCCACAGCCACCGTGAACAGCCCCATGACCGCAATCTTGGGCTTGCTCAACTCCACGTAGGCTCGAATACGTTCCATCGCCACGCTCCGCGGCAAGGCGACATACACCGGCCCAGCCAGCGGCGGGGCGGTCAGTTCAGGAGCTGCGGAACTCATACCGCACCTCCCGCCCATTGATTGGAGTGCGGGCGTCCCAGAGCATCGGTGGGAGTCGGGCGGGCGACCGAATACACGCGGAACACACGTGCCGCGTACACCACCGACACCATGAACGTCAGAATCCCCACCACCGCATGGGCCGTACGAATACTGACCTGTTCAATCGAATCAACAACGGCAACGTAGCTGCCGTGACCGTACCTCATGACCCAGGAACCCAGCCCCAGCAAAACCTGAATCGTGACCACCAGCACCAGCAGGGTACCCGCTTGCCGAATCCACCGGACACCACTGGTCATCGCCAGCCAGGCATTGGCGAACAGCAGGCACAGGACGATGAATCCCATTCCCAGATGCTCATGCAGGCCAGTCCCATGATGACGGATCAGACCTCCCAAAAAATATTGAAAGGCCAATGCCACGATACTGATCACGGCGAATGGCCGCAGGTGTTCCACATCGGCTGTGGGAGACTCACTTGCGGCCTGTACCCAGCGGGCTCCCAGCATGGTCATCACCATGGCAATCGCCGAGCAGACAATGGCGGCGAAGGCCCCATGCAATTGCGCCAGTCCGAAATCGTCCAAACGCACTCGGAAGCCACCTAATAGTCCCTGGCAGATGACGCCGCACAACACACCCACCGAAGTCCATCGCACACTGCGCCGGGCTTCATAACGATGGGTCACAGCCACCAGGCCAATGGCAAACAAGCCAATCGCCATCCCGGCCAGCCGATGACCATGCTCCAGGAAACGATCCCAGTCACTGGCAAAATCACGGAACCACGGATAGGTCACCATCAAATACCCATCCGATGTCGGCCAGTCGCGAAAAGCCATCCCCGCCTTCATCGATGTCACCAGGGTGCCCGCCACCACGGTCACCAACGCTACGCCCAGCGTGGCCGCTGCGTATCGTTGGAGCCAGGGATGAAGGCGAGCTTCGGACATTACACCACTTGCAAGAAAGAGCATCCCCCGCAGGGGGCCAGGACTAGTGAGCGGCTGAGGGAGGCGGGTTATCGCCAGCCTTCTTGACAGGCTGATCCGTCTGCAACCAGAAGTCTTCTGTGTGATTCGGATCCGAGTACTCGTACGGTCCGCGGAAGCAGATCGGCACCGATTCGAAATTCCCGTGCCCCGGAGGCGACGGAGCTGTCCACTCCAAGCCGTTTGCGTTCCAGGGATTCCGACCACAGGTCGGCCCAAACTTGCGGGAGTAGAAGAAGTTAAACAGCAGGATGAACTGCGCACAGCCCATCAGGATCGCGCAGATCGTCATGAACTGGTTCATCGGGAGCAGGTGCTCCAGATACGGGTGGAGGTACGGGTCCGCATACCGCCGGGGCATTCCCGCCACTCCCAGCAAGTGCATCGGGAAGAACGTTCCGTTGAACCCGATGAACGTCAGGAAGAAGTGCAGTTTGCCAAGCTTTTCGTTCATCATCCGTCCGTACATTTTCGGGAACCAGAACTGAATCCCCCCGAAACAACCGAACAGCGTGGCTCCGAAGAGCACGTAGTGAAAGTGAGCCACAATGAAATAGGTGTCGTGGATGTAGATGTCGACGGGCACCGCCGCCATGAAAATTCCCGACAGCCCACCCACAATGAACATCGACACGAACGCGATGCAGTTCAACATGACCGTATTAAACTGCAACCGCCCACCCCACATCGTCCCGATCCAGTTGAAGACTTTCACGGCGGACGGGAGAGCGATCATCACGGTCGAGACCATGAACGTCATCCCCAGGGCCGGATTCATCCCCGAAGTGAACATGTGGTGGCCCCACACGATGAAGCCCAGGCCCGCAATGGCGGCCATCGAGTAAACCATCGGCTTATAACCGAAGATCGGCTTGCGGCTCATACAGGCGAGCATGTCGCTGACCATCCCCATCGCGGGGAGCAGCATGATGTACACAGCCGGATGCGAGTAGAACCAGAACAAGTGCTGCCACAGCAGCGTCTGGCCACCGCCCACCGTCGGATCGTTATCGTTCACGACGATCCCGCCGGGAATGAAGAACGTGGTACCCAGCATCCGATCAGAAACCAGCATGAACCCCGCCGCTGTCAACACGGGCAATGCGAAGGATTGGAGGATCGCAGTGATGAACATCGCCCAGATCGTCAGCGGCATGCGAAACAGGGTCATCCCCGGTGCCCGCATGTTGATGATCGTCGTCATATAGTTGATCGACCCCATCATCGACGAGAAGCCGACGAAAGTCAGGCCGAACAGCCAGAAGGTCTGGGCCGCCCCCGAGCCAGGTGCCGCCTCATACAATGCGGAAAGCAACGGATAAGTCGTCCAGCCACCCGCAGCTCCATACCCGGCACAGAAGAAGCTCGCCCCGAAGCAGAAGATCGCCGGCCACATGAACCAGTAGCTCAGCATGTTCAGGATCGGAAACGCCATGTCGTCCGCCCCGATCATCAACGGGATCAGGAAGTTCCCGAATGCCCCCGCCAGAATGGGAATGATCACCAGGAAGATCATGACCGACGCATGCATCGTCACAAGCATCGTGTAGAACTCGGGCGAAATCTGCCCCCCTTCCGCCTTGAAGAGCATGCCGAAGAACGGCATCGCCTCCCAGCGAAACGCCAATTGCCAGCGGACGCCCAAGGCCAGCGCCCCGCCGACCATCAACATCAGCAGGGTCGTGATCAGGAACTGCTTCCCGATCATCTTATGGTCGGTCGAGAAGACATAGGTCGAGATAAACGACCCGTGATGCTCATGGCCGTGCCCATGACCATGCTCTTCAGCATGCCCCTGGCCGGCGTCGGTTCCGATGGCTGGATTGACGGTACTCATCGACTCACTCCGCTCGTTATCACCGCTGGGTGATGTTGGCGATCTTGCATTGCGGAACTCGTAAGAGATCCGCCGTCAGAGTTCTTGCGAACACTGCTACTCTTCACCCTGGGCAACTTCGTTCGTCGCTTCGGGCACGCCATCGTAGTTCTGCTGCACGGTCAGTTGCCGCATGAACTCCATGTGGTCGGCTTCCGGCTGGGCGACCAGCTTGGCCTTCATCTTGTAGTGGCCCCAGCCGCACAGTTCGGCACACAGCAGCGTGTAGTCACCGCTCTTGGACGCCTCGAACCAGACGGGGATATCCAGGCCCGGCACGGCGTCCTGCTTCACCCGCAGTTCGGGGAGGAAGAACGCATGTTGCACGTCACCACTTTGCAGGATGATCATGGAGGGCTCACCCGTCGGCACCCGCAGGTCATTGACCGTGTACAAATCCGTCGGCTGCGGCTTGGGCATCAGAGGCAGCTTCTTGCCGTCCGGGCCGATGCCGGGATAGCGAATCCGCCATTCGAATTGCCGAGCCGTGACTTCCGCGATGGCGACCGTGCCGCCTTTTGTTTCAGCGGGGAAGGCCGACTTAACGCGAACTTCCTTCACCACATCCATCTGGTACAGGGCGATGAACAGCAGGATGCAGGCCGGAACGATCGTCCAGATCACTTCCAGATTATGGCTGCCGTGCGAGTACCAGACCTTCTGTTCATTCCCTTCGTCGGTCATGGCCGCGCCCTTGAAGAGCACGTAGCCCAGAGCCACCTGGGTACCCACGAACGTCGCGGTCGTGATGTACAGAATCATGTAGTACAGGTCGTCGATTCGCTCGCCGATCGGGCTGGCGGCTTTCATCCCCGTCGGACCATTCGACGGGAACCACCAACCCATGTCCGGTGCAATCCAGCACAGCACGAAGGCCACAATCGGCCAGAACATGAAGAAGAAGCACCAGAATCGTTTCACGGCATCGGTCCTTGCGGAGTGTGGAATCCCGTCCGGGATTCCTTCGCTGGCTCGTGGAGGTCGCGGGAATCAGTGAGCAGCTGCCGGAGCAGCTGGGGCGGCGTTGGCGGTGACAGGGGCCACGCCTGTTCCGGGAGTTCGTGCTTCATGGGGCAGTTCGAGAATGTAGTTCACGAGATCCCACTTCTGCTGTTCTGTCATTTTGCCACCGAAGGCCGGCATGGGGGTTCCCTTGATTCCGGCTTCGATACGGGCGTAGACGTCAATCGGGCGGCGTCCTCCGCGGAACATCCCCAGCCGCAGGTTACGCGGCTTGATTTTGTTGCCCCAGGTGTCGTACAGGCCAGGCTCCAGATTTGGCTTCTGTGTTTCCGTATTCACCGTAATCGAATAGGTCTGAATCCCGTCGCCCAATCCCGAGTCTCCGTGGCAGGCCACACAGTTCAGGTTGTTTGAGAGATAGAGTGCCCGCCCGCGTTCGATCGAGGCCGCATCGCTGGCGTACCGCTTTTCCTTGGGAACAATGATCGCTTCCGGTGTCTGGGCGGTCGTCCAGTCGCCAATCATTTTTTCCAGCATCGACGAGGCATCGTCGTCGATCTCGCCTTCCTTTACGCGAGTGACGAATTCAGACACGATCTTGTCTTCGGTTTCGCCATCTTTCACGCGAGTCGCGATGCTGTCGTTCGAGTAATCGCCCGCCAGAATGTTGTACAGAGCGTACTCTGTTTCACCCCGCATCGACAGGTACAACACGTACTCGATGATCGCCTGTGACTCGTTCTTCTTGAGCAGCTTGAACGATGGCATATAGGTGCCGGGGATTCCCTCCTCGACGATGCGTCCGAGATCGTCGCGATGTGCCTTCAGACCTTCCTTGGTGGAGGTAAACTTGAACAGCCCCTTACGGTAGTCGCGGGGGCGAATGTTCAGATAAGGCGCCGTCGGCCCCTTACCGTCGCCGCCCACTCCGTGACAGTGCTGACAGTGTTCGGCGTACAGTGCCCGACCGTGGACCAGCACGGCTCCTGGCCCCACAACCACGCGATCACCCGTTTTGGGGGGCGCGGGAGGAGCTGCTGAGAGCTTGAGCAGGTTCGCTTCCGCGTTCCACGATTCGGCTTTCACCTTGGCCGAATCCTGAGGCATGCTCGTGCCTGCGACCCAGACCACTTCCTGGCCGTTGACCAGATCGCGATGCTGTTCAACGAGCGTCAGAGGCAGGATCTTATCCTGGGCTCCCTCGCCGACGACCGCAGTCGCGGCGTGCGGCCTTAGAGGCAGTCGATCCCAAACGCGTATGTCGTTTGGGATTCCGAATTTTTGATCAATGGAGGTGCGGACGTACTCATCCATCGCCGGGGCCAAGCCCTGACGAGAACTGAAAGTGGGTTCCGACCGTCCGCAACCGCTGACGACCGCCACGCACGCCACAACCACAAGGGCAGGCAACCTGGACCTCACGGATCCTCTCCCGTCCTGAAACGACTGAGCAGACCTTGCGGTCCGCCCGACTGAACACCAGCGAAGCACATTCGCCGTCCACAACGACTCGACCGTCCCGGTCGAAACTACTTCGACTCCGCAGCGGGGGCCGAAGCCTCTGCTGCCGAGCCAGCCTGTACACGCCCTTGGGCGTCTACCTGCACTTTCACCTGATTTTCCTGAAGCACACGGGTCGCTTCTGTCGGAACCGGATCTGGCTGGCACCCGCACAGAGCGGACACCACCAGCAGCATTCCCCAATGACAGAACCGCTGACCTTGAGCTGAATTATTCACGACGACGCCCCCCGAACCACTGTCTCGCTACCGATTCCCGGATCTGACCACGCTACTTCGACAACTTGGCCGCCAGCACCTTGACGGAGATCTCCGTCACCTGATCCGGAACAATGTCCACCTTGAGGGATCGCTCCACGTAGCCGATCTTTTCGTGCCAGACCACAAACTCCTGCTTGCCAGCCGGAGCATTGGGGATCTCGAACGAACCATCCGCTGTGCTGATCACCGCCCATGGATGATCCACGACAAGATGGAAGCTGTCCATCCAGGCGTGGAAGTCACAGACGGTACGAATCGGCAGGGGCTCGGCCTTCTCGTAGATGAGATCCGTGCCCTTCGTGTCGTTGCCCTGCAAAGCAGAGTTCAGCGGCTTGTTGAGGGAGAAGCTATGAACGTTGTGAGCAACCGGGTCGGAATTCTTCACGTTGATGGTCTGACCCACCCGTGCGATGAATGCATGCGGCAGGAACTTGCACCCCTGCTGGTCAAACGTGACAGGCATCGCCGGAGCTGCGGGGATATCGACCCCCTTGGGAGTCTTCTTCAGGTAAATGAACACGTTGGCCAAGCCACCGTTTTCACCACTTACGGATTCATCCGGAACGCCGTTGATGGCACAGACCGCGTCTTTCGTCGACTGTCCCTTTTCCAGCTTCATGGCCAGAGTAGGCAACGCTCCGTCTACGGTCACCTTTCCCTTGATCGTGCCGAAACCGGCCACAGCCTGGGGAGCCGCATCGGTCGTCTCCACCACCGGGATGTCCCCCCCTGCCGTGCCCGAGACGATCAGGGTGACTTTCGGTGCCGACTTGAAGCCACCTCCCAGACCCTGTTCACAGCCAGCCAGAGCTAGCAACGACAAGAGCGAGACGCCCCATCGGGTCATTGTTCGCTGGGTCTTTGTTCGGTTTTGCATGTTCAAGATCCGCACGCTGCGGCAGAAGGAATGTGACTCGACGGATGAAACTGTCCCTGACGGGCCCCACTAGTTGGTTGCGGGCGGGGCCGCTGCCGCCGGGGGTGGCGGCAGATCCACGGCCTTTCCGTGTCGCTCCAGCATCTTGTAGTAGTTCATCAGTGCGTCCACGGTCGCCTGAATCTGCGGAGCCCCCTGCCCACCGAAGAACTGTGAGTAGACAGGTTTATCCGCCGCATAGATCTGCAGCATCGAGGTGTAGGGCGTCACCCACTTCGGATTGGTCACCCACAACTGGACCCAGTCAGGTCGCAATCGTTTTTCCACCTGATCCAGATTGGGGCCTCGAATGTCCTTGGTCGGATCGACCAGGACATATTCGCGACCGCCGACCTGATGACATTTCTTGCAGTCCCCACCGGACAACATCTTCCAACCAGCGGTGATCCGATCCTCAGCGGCCCCCGGGAAGGCGGCCTTGTGAGCAGCCTCCATCCGGTCCAGATAATCGGGAGATTGACGCTCGTTGGTCTGGTAGGGGAACTCGGCTCCATCCACAGCTGCAAAGTAGTTCGCGAGCACCATTGCCTCGGAATCGTCCATGTTGAACTTCGGCATCCGCAGAACGGTCGTGTGGCGAATCTGCTGGGGATCTTTCAGGAACTGGTACAGCCACGGAGTCTGCACCTTTTGACCTTCACGTACCAGGGGAGGAGGCGAGGCCTGCCAGGCGATATCACCGATCCCGTTCGTGAGATTTTCCATCAACTGGGGGACCAGCCAGTGAGCAAATTCCCCACCGCGTCCCGTGCCCCGCGAGATCAACTTCTGCACCGGAATTCCAACAGGATCACCGGGGAAGAGCGTCTTGTCGCCGACCTTCATCACGTCCCAGCTGGTCACGTACAGGATCTGATCTTCCAGGCTTTCCAGCAGATCAGGTTCTTGCTTTACCAGCCCGTGAACGGAAAGGATCAATTCCCCCGACTTTGTCTTGGGAACCCGATGAGGATCGAACACCGTCGGAGTGACAAATTTCTCCAACAGCTGGACAGAGTCGGGATAATTGTTCGGAGTCAGCCCGGGAACCTGTAGATTCTCCAGCGAGGTGGCGAACTCGAACTTCGGCATTTCCAGAACGTGGCATCCCCCACAGTTGTACTTCGCGAGCAGGCGTTCCCCTTCCAGGCGGGCGGCCTTCGCTCCTGAAGCTTTGTACTGGTAGGCCGGGGCGGGCGGATCGGCTACGAGACCCACGACAAACGTGGCCACGGACTCGATCTGCTTCTCCGTGAACGGGAACTTTGGCATCCGCAGACGCTCGTCCCACCCCTTGGTCTCGATCTTCTTGTAGTCATAGCTGCGGGGATCACGAAGCTTCTGCCAGATGAACCCCGGACGCCCATGATGGGTCAGGCTGTTGATGTAAAACGCTGCCGAGAGATCTTCGGGCTTGGCATCGCCATCATTCTTCTGACGTTCGACCGCACCTTCGACCCGTGCCAGTGTACTGGAACCATCCGGCTCACCGTGGTGATGCAGGTACTCGGCAATGTGCTCCGGTGCCAGCTTGGCCGGATCCTTGCGGCCCCAGTCCTGAAGGGCGACACCGATCGGGCCCGCCTCTTCAAATCCGGGGATGTCATGGCATCCGTAACAGCCATAACGCCCAATGGTTTTGCGACCAACGTAGAGCTGCTTTTTCCGTTGCCACTCTGCGGCATCGAAGGCCTGATCCGGGGCGAACAGAAGCTCGACTTCGTCCCCCTTCACGAGATCCGCGCTCACCGGGTATTTCCCGCTTTGCATCGTCTCGTTGACCTGGGCCATTGAGGGGAGAGCCTTCTTCAGGTACAGCCGAACCAGATCATCCAGCGGTGAAGAGACCTGAACCTCGCTTGTCAACGTTGCTCCGTTGCGAATGAAAGTCAACGTGACCTTTTCACCGGAATGAAGCTGTGCCACCTGCTCGTGCAAGCTGTCGACCGAGCGGATGGTCTCAGAGCCCAGTTTCACCAGAATGTCGTCTACCAGCAGGGACTTTTCCGCGAGATCTAGATTCTCCAGGCGGGTCGCGGCTGATCCCGGCAGCACTTCAGATACTCGAACACCGACATGATCCGCCCCGAGAGCAGCAGCTTCCTCGGCGGTGAACTCGGGGTCACAAACCACACCCAGCACACTGGTCGATTGAGCGAATTTTGGAAACTCGGTGGCTCCCTTGGCCAGCAGGAAGGCTGCAATGTCAGCGGCTGGGTCGACGTACTTCTCCCCTTCGCCCTCGGGCTTCAGGAACAGATTCGGCATCTTCGTCCGGGTATGGTACTTACTTGGCTCATTGAGCCAGGTGTACATCCACAGGAACCCATCGACACCGGGTTTAATCTTCTCATGAATTCGCGAGAGGTCCGGACCGAAGTCGGCGTTCACGCCCTTCAACTCGGCATCGTCATACGAGTGACACGCCATGCATCCCCGGCGAGAGAAGAGCAGCTTGCCCCGCTCAGGATTGACGACATAGCCATCCTTCGGCTTCAGCAGCGTCAGCGGCTGGGACCTCTGTTCGAGGTAGGCCGCCGTGGCCTCCAATTCCACCGGCTGCAACATCTCCGCCAGATGATCGTTCTGGTTGGTATTGCCGAAGAATTTCGGCATTTTGGTCGTTGGGCGGAACGCCTGGGGATCTTTGACCCACGCGGCGATGAACTCCGACGAGGACTTCTGTGCGATATGCCGTAGTGATGGACCAACCTTCCGCATTTTCCCGGCAACTGCCGTGGGATCGGCGGCAATCTTCGCAGCCTGCTCTTCACTACCGGGTTCCAGACGCAGATCTGGACCGATCGGCTTGCCAGCATCAAAGCCGTTCACCTCATGGCAACCGTAGCAGCCGTATTCGCTGATCAGACGATGCCCTTCGACCACTTGCGGAGCCGAGTTGCCGTGCTTGTCGCTATGAGCCAGTTCCGTGATGCCGTGATGGCAACGAATACAGGCTGCTTCTGCCAAGTGCTTCGGATACATCGGCACTTCCCAGAAGTGATTGGAGTGCCAGTGATGGTTCTCCTCCCACAGCGCAGCCTGAGCCGGATTGCGGGGGCTGTGTTCGGCGTTCTGGAACGACGTGCCGGACCCATCGCCTTCATGACAGATCGTGCAGCCGAACTTGTCAATCGGATGTGCACTGGTCGCTGTGAGGAACAGGTCGGGATTCGGATGAGCCGAGAACGGCTGGGCGTAGGTCCCATGTTCGCCGTCCCCAGCGGGATAACCAGCCACATTGCCGGCGGCAAAATCGTTGATGTTCACATGACATGACCGGCAACGATCCACACGGTCGACATTGGCCATCCCCAGCTGCTGCTTCAGCCCCCGGGGCCAGTCGTATTGAATCTTGAGGTGCGGATTGAAGCCGTTAATGATCGGCCATTCCTTGAATGCCCGCTTGAAAGCCACCGCTTTGTTCGAGGGCTTCAGCAGTTCAATCTGTTCCTGAATGGCGACCTGGCTGGCCTTGAGTTTACCCAGCTCTGCAATCTGGTCTTCGACCGGCTTCTTCAGTACGGTCAGTGATTCAGTCTTCGCCGTCGTCTCGGTCTTTACGGTTTCCACCAGACGGGCATACTCTTCAGACTTCAGCTGCTCAGCGTCATATTTGGCTTTGACCTTGGCCAGCTGGTTATCGGGGATCGCATCGCGGACAGCGATATCAAATTCAGCCCGAGCCACGTCCCGCTTGGCATTCTGAAACTTGGCTTCCGTCGAGATCCGGACGACATCGCCCTTGAGCTTGTCCACCTCTCCAGTCAGCTTCGCGATCTCGGTGGTTGCATCGCCCGTGGTCAGAGATTGAATCTGCTTTTCGATGGTCTCGATCTGCGTTTTCAACTGATCGGTTTGAACGGCTTTCAGCTCACTGTCCAGCTTCTGCAGCTTGAGTTCTTCGGCCTGGCGCTGGTAGTCGCGCCATTCCCGCTTCTCATCGCGAGCCATCATCAGCAAGGTGGCGGCAAACAGCGCGAAGGCGCTGGCGGCAAATACCTTGTGCATCGTCCCGAGATCGCGCCAATACTGATCGTTCGCTGGCATGGGTGATGGTCGTTGGTCGAGTGAAGTGGAGTGTGGTTCAGACGCAGGGGGTGACCTGATCGGCTCAGATCAGATGTTAAAGAACCATTCCGGAATGGCCACGATGTACTTCAGATTGAAGGCCCACCGCAGAACCATCTTGATGGGCAGCAAGGCCATGAACAGCAACAGGTTCGCCAGCACCATGTAACGGATGACACCCATCCGGACATAGAACTTGCGAAGGAAGGTCAAGGCCATCAGATTCGGCAAGGCCATGAAATATCCGATGACCATCAATATCCCGACACCTTCTCGCATGAAGATGGCAAGGCATTGACTGATCAGTCCGGATGCCGGGTCGGGCTTGGGCAGCGGTTGCTCCAGATTCACGACCCAGATGATCTCGCTGAGGTTCCGGTTGTTCAACACTTCGAGTTTGTGAACATCCCAGAACTCATACAGGCCAAACATATTCCAGTTAGGACCACGAATGAACGTTCCGAGGACGATCATCCCGACCCACAGGGGAATAAAACCAAACAGGAAGATGATCACCGAGAACTTGCGATCGGCGAACGAGTAATACCCGTTCCCCTTCTTGTTGAAGTCGATGTACGGAATGGCCATCAGCCCCTGAACAATGACCAGCGGCAACACCACTCCCGCAAGCCACGGATCGAAGTACACCAGCATTTCCTGAAGCCCGAGGAAGTACCAGGGGGCCTTCGACGGATTCGGCGTCTTCACTGCTTGACCGGGCTCTTCCAGCGGAGCCTGAAGAAAGACTCCCCAGACAATCAGCAGAGCTGTCAACAGAATCATGCAGAGCATTTCCGTGTACACCAAATCGGGCCACACCAGCACCTGCTCTTTCAGCTCCTGTTCCGCCAACGGGCGGCCTTCCGCCACACGACGGTCGTTGTCCACAGCCTTCTTAAAGTAAAGCCACGTGAAGTAACCCCCAATGAACAGCATCCCCACGATGGGCACATTGTCCGGCTTTCCGACAATCTGCCGGAAGTCATAGTCGGTCATACTGAGACCGAGAAACAGGCAACCCACATTGAACAGGATCCAGCCCACGGTGTCGCGGGTGAGGAATTCACGCCAGACGATCATCCCCACAAACGCCGCCACCGACAGACCAAAGTAGATCCGGGCATCGCGAAAGATCACATCCACCGACAGCTTGAACCACTCGGGCAGGCGGAGCAGAAACTCCTCCGGAGCGGATCGCGAAGTCAGATGCGTTACCGCCAGCAGCATCAGAAACGCCGCATAGAACGCCCAGACCGTGGCCTTGGGAATATGCTGAAACCCGAGCACGGACTCGTAGTACCCGTCGCGCTTATAGCTGCGCATGGTCCAGCCAATATTGGCAAGGAACAGCAGCATATACAGCCATCCAAGGCCGTTAATCACGCCGTGTGTGAGATCAGGATGAGCGTGCATGTGGTTAGGGCTTCTCGGGGCCGATCACTGGCCGGGAATGCTCAAAGATGCCGAACGATTCGCTCACCGGTCCGCCTGTTCGGCAAACCAGATGAGGCCAGGCTCTACAAGGGCTGACTGATGCCGCCATCCTTGCGGACGCGCCAGAAGTGAATCGCAATCAACAGCGACACCACCACTGGAATGGCCACACAGTGCAGGATGTAGAAGCGATTCAGAGTTTCTTCACCGACGTTCCGGGCTCCAAGGAGCAGGAACCGGGCGTCAGACGCATTGGTAATCAGGTCGTAGCCCCCGATGTTCAACAGCTGAAAGCCCGGACCTTCGTGACCAAGCACCGGATGGGCGCGAGCCATGTTCGATCCGACGGTGATCGCCCAGATGGCCAGCTGATCCCATGGAAGCAGATAGCCCGTGAACGACAGCAGCAGGGTGAGCACCAGCAGCAGCACGCCGATAACCCAGTTGAACTCGCGGGGCGGCTTGTAGCTGCCCGTGAGGAAGACGCGATACATGTGCAACCACACAGTAATCACCATCGCATGGGCTCCCCAGCGATGGATTTCCCGCATAATCCCCAGTGTGGTCACATCTCGCAGGGCGCGAATGTCGGTAAAGGCCCACTCCAGCGTGGGCCGGTAGTAGAACATTAACAGCACACCCGTCAGCGCCTCGACCAGGAACAGGAAGAACGTTACCCCGCCCATACACCAAGTGTACGACAGAGCAATCCCGCCCTTCTGAGCTGACACCGGATGCAGGTGCAGAAAGAAGTTGGTCAGCACGACGACCGCACGATTTCGGCGATCGGTCGGTGCCGGATGCCGGAAGATGCTTCGCCAGATCTGCGAATTGCGAATTGTCTCACCGATCGACATGCGATGATCCCAGGCTGTCGGTCATGAACCCAAAGGTTCGCTGTTGACTGTGTGTGAAATGCCGCGACGTCCCGACTATCCGACCCGCACGAATGACTTGGGGTCAGTCCACTGCCCGAGTTCTTCCTGGAACTTCAAGCTCTTGTCGACTTCCAACAAGCCATCCGCACCGAGGACCAACCCCACCCGCTCCAGCGGACGCGGAGCCGGCCCCTCGAAGTTGATGCCGTTGATGTAGAAGCCCGACCCGTGACACGGGCACTTGTATTTCTGCTCAGCATCCAACCAGCTGGGGGTGCATCCCAAGTGGGTACAAACTGAGGAAAGCGCGTAGACGACATTCTGGCCATCGTAGCTGTCGGTATGAACAATCCACACCCCCCGACTGGCCTTAAACTTCTCTGACACAGTACCGAGCGGAAAATCGCCCAGCGACCCGATCTTGAACTTACTTGGCAGCTCAAGCACCGTATTGGGCATCATGAAACGGGCAATACCCAGCCCCCACAGCCCCCCAATGGCCGACATCAGCGTCCACGCCATGTAGTACGGGGTGCAGATCAACTCAAAGAAGACCGCCGGGAAAGAACGGCGAGGCAGCTCTTGCTTCTTGCCAGCCGCTGCGGACTTGGGGGGAAACTTCGGTTTGGCCGATTCGGTCACAACCGCAGATCCCGCTCGCATGGCCTGAATCATTTCGGCGGGCGACTTTCCCGCGGATGCCGGAGCGGCAACCTTCGGGGCCACCGCTACAGCGACCGACGCTGCGGCAGGAGCGACACCCGCAGCGGCAGCTCCCTTGGCGCGGATCGCCGCCATAATGTCCGACGTGCCCTTCGGCTTAGCCGCTGGAGTTCCACTGGCTGGAGTTCCAGCTGCCGGAGCAGGTGGCGCGGCCGCCACAGGAGCGATGGCCCCCTTGGCGCGAATCGCCGCCATGATATCGGCTGTACCCTTGGGCTTGGCTGCGGGAGTGGCCGGAGTCACTGCGGGTTCAGCCGGAGCTGAAGCCGCCGCAGGCACTGCCGATGCTTCAGTCGCAGGAGCCGGAGGGGGCGCGGAGGCACCTTCGGCGGACTTCTTGCGAAGCATCGCCATGATCTCGGCTGTGGACGGTTTCTTGTCGGTCATGGTCTCATTCCGGGGCCCAACCCCGGTTCAAACGCGACAAATGATCGGAAACCCGAGCGGAGTCGCCCGAGCTGTGAATACTGTGTGAATGATGGCAACTCGATTCGAGCGCGACAACCAAGCCCTGCCATATGGGCACGGATTCTCAAGGTCAGGAAGCCGATCATCCGGGACTCAAGGCTATCAGGGAGTTACGTCAATATCAATAATTCATCCTGATCCCAATAGGCTCAAGAATCCGGCACCGGGGCTACTCGCTGCGAACCTGAATGACGCCGTCTCGCTCTTCGACACTGGCCTTCGTGATGGCATCCAGTCGTGGAAAGGACTGCTTCAGGTAGGCATTCCCCCGCCGTCCGATTTTCCCCTGGTCGGGCTCCTCTTTATAGCCACTGTACAGAGCGTCAGCAGCCTCCATCCCTTCAACCACCTTGGCGAATGGGGTAAATCCCCGTTGATCCAATTCGGTGTTGTCCCGCAGATTAATGAAAAACTGCGTGGTCCGGCTGTCCGGCTTGTCGGTGGCTGCGAACGTGACGAATCCGCGTTTGTTCGACTGCACCACCCGATCATCACGAAGTGACCGCTTCACCCAGGCCGCATTGATCGAAGGATCGCCATTCATCCCGACTTGTGCCACAAACCCCGGCACCACCCGGTAGAAGATATTCTCGTCGTAAAAACCAGCCTCCACCAGTTCGCGAAACCGCTGGGCGCCTCGGGGAGCCCACTCCGGATGCACTTCCAGAACGATCGGCCCCTGCGTCGTTTCCAGTCGGACGTAAAACACCTCGTGCGGCATGTCGGTGCTGGACACCTGCTCAATTTGCCGATTCAGCGCAGCCCCGGTGTACGGATCTTCGTCCTTGGAAGGGGCACTGGCCACCGTTCGGCTGCGAGAACACCCAGCCATCACCGCCCACGAGAGGCACAACCAGCAGATCCAGCGGGGCGAGACGAGCATTTTCGCATCCTTGCGAACAGGCGGATCAACATCTGGCTGGGAAACTGCGCAGTGCCGGCACCTTTTCAAGAGGAGCATGTAGCATATTCTCATTCTGCGAATCAAGATGACTACTCGCTCAGTCTGCAAATCCAGCGAACGGCCCGGTACTCGACGCCCTGTGATGCCCTTCCCCCGATTCCAGGGGGCAGTGGAACGATCGAATCACGGCCGCCCTGGCTGCCCGGGGAATCGCACTCCCCGATCGTAAAGCAGAGGAGTTCCCCGAGCAGAAGCCACGACCAGAAACGTCTCTGAACTCCGGTTTATTTCATAGTGGCTGACCCGATGATGGCCCAGTTGGCCATTCGCGGGGAGTTGGATTCCATTGATTTCCCGGTAACGCCTGGCATCCGCGGCGGTGATCGGCATTTCTGGATCAAATACCTGATGACGTTGGTCGTCCGAGAGTTCGGGCATTCCCGATTCTTGACGAAGGACGTCAGCAGTCAACCGCGAGCCGGAATCCACAATGACATAACCTGCCACGAGTAGTGTCCACAACATCGCCATTTCTTTCATGTATCAGCTCCAACCGTGTCGTTCCTCATCGCCAGAATCGACCGGTAATCCCGCGCTGTTCATTCCTTTGGAAAGCTCCGCTGAAGTCACCTGATGCAACCCGCATGCCGGGCTTGACACTTGCTGCCGGAACTACCGCTTCAATGACTGTCTATGTGGCAAACACTCACTCTGAAGATGAACCTTCCCTGATAATCGTGACAATTAGAGCTATCTCGAATTCATTCGGCAGCCGCAATAATCCACTGATTCGAGCCCCTCATGACTGACTGTCCGTGCTGGAACAACAGGCATTCCCGGTTAACGAAAAACCCGGCTGAGCAACACTTGCCCAGCCGGGGTGAAGAGAAATCCAGTTCAGCGAGAGCGACGGTTAGACGCCCTTGAACTTGCCGGGGACCGCGATCGGATACTCCCCGTTCTCGTTCGGCATGACGGGAGGTTCGGCGTCGAAGGCGAACGACTTGGGCATGATGCTAATTTCCGAATTCAGCGCCTGCTCCATGGTGATCACCTTTCCGGAGTACGTACACAGCCGCCCCAGAATGGAGGTCATGGTACTCATGGCCCCATACTCGGCTTCGTTGTAGTCCTTGGCCCCGGTGCGGATCGCGTGGAACAGATCGTCGTGTTCGACCTGGTACGGGTTATCGCTCTTGCCCTTAGGAGTGATCTTCTCACCGTTCGGCAGATCGATGTGACATCCGCGGGCGTTACCACCAGCCAGGTGGATCGTCCCCTTGCTGCCGTGGGCGTGCTCTTCCACCGCATTCCAGCAACCCGGAATATGGCGGCACTGACTGAACATCTTGGTGCCATCGGCGTAGGTGTATTCGACGGCGTGATGGTCGTAGATTTCGCCATAGCGCTTGTCGACACGAACTTCGCGACCACCCATCCCGTTGGCCGAGACCGGGAAGCCATTCTTCAGCCAGTTCCCGACGTCCAGATTATGGATGTGCTGTTCGCAGATATGGTCCCCGCACAGCCAGTTGTAGTAGTACCAGTTCCACATCTGGTACTCCATTTCCGTTTTCACTTGATCGCGACCGCGCTTCGGCTCCCACACGCCCCCTCCATTCCAGTAGACGCGGCTGGCGATCACGTCGCCAATCACTCCGTCGTGTACCTGCTTGACGAGTTCGATGTAAGAGGCCTCGTGGCGCCGCTGCAGCCCCACCCCGACCTTCAGGTCTTTCAGCTTGGCCCGCTTCGCGTTTTCCAAGACCGAACGCACCCCGGCGGAATCCGTGGCGACCGGCTTTTCCATGAACACATGGCGGCCCTTGTCGACGGCATACCCGAAGTGGATCGGACGGAACCCCGGAGGAGTCGCGATCAGCACCACATCAATGTCGCTGTCAATCACCTTCTGATAGGCATCGAAGCCGCTGAATTTCTGCACATCGGCGGGGTTAAACTCATTTGGTTTCCCCTTCACAGCATTCGAGATCTGGTTCACGCCGTAGTCGATCACCTCGCCAAAGGCGTCCGCAACAGCCACCAGCTTGACCTTGCCTTCGGTCGACAGTGCCTGCCCGGCAGCCCCGGTTCCGCGACCGCCGACCCCGATCAGACCCACCTTCACGACATCATCACCCGCTGCAAACACCGCCGACGACAGGCCCTGCAAGGCCGCAGCGCCTGCGGCAATCGCAGCACTGTTTTTCAAAAAGGTACGACGAGACATGAATGCGATCCTCAGAGGTCGAATGGGAAGTTCGATTCGCAGGTAGCCCCCAGTTGATCTACCTGCCATGCCCCATAGCATAAACAGAGAAAGATGGGAGTGCCACACGTCCGAGGTCCGCAGGGCCTCTCGGGAAGGACCGACGCCCCGTCTCCGGACCGTACGCGACTGCTCCCGGTGTTGGGATGACCTCGAATCGCGGGTAGACTTCGCTGTCCGCTGTCACCGCTCGCTTTCGTACTGGCCAGCCCTTTCCACCTCGAAATCATATGATCATCCGCCCCGCACAACTGAGTGATCTGCCCGTCATCGTGGAGTTCAATCGGCAGCTGGCACTGGAAACGGAGTCGATCACGCTCTCTGTCGAATTATTAACCCAGGGAGTCCAGGCAGCGTTGCTGGACTCGCAAAAGGCCCGATATTTTGTCGCTGAAATCGAAGGCGTTGTGGTGGGCCAGTTGATGCATACTCGCGAGTGGAGCGACTGGCGAAACGGAGATATCTGGTGGCTGCAAAGCGTCTATGTGCATCCCGATCACCGGCAGCAGGGTGTTTTTCGCCAGTTGATCGAAACACTGACCACCGAGGCCCAGGCGAACACACAGGTGGTGGGACTGCGACTTTACGTCGAGGAGCACAATGACCGGGCGGCCGCGACCTACGACCGGCTAGGGTTATCCGAGGCGGGGTACGTGGTCCGCGAGCGCATCTGGCGGACGTGGGAGTAGTGCGGGGGGGCGAGGCGAAGCACAGAATGACCGGAGGGGCGTATGAATCGTCCCGCCTGCAACCTTTCCGCAGCCATCGTCCGGGCGCACATCAGCGACTGTTTCTGAACGGGGACTGCGTCGCCCGACGCAGGGCGTTCGCGTTACACTCTCGCCATTCGTCCCCGGAACGGAGAACCACCGCGTGTCGCTACTGGATGGCCTGACCTTGAATCAGCAGCGGGCGGTCGAGCATATCGACGGACCGCTGCTTGTGCTGGCCGGACCGGGGTCGGGGAAGACACGGGTCGTGACGCGACGGGTCGCGCACCTTGTCGATCGAGGCGTACCGCCCTGGCAGATTCTGGCGATCACCTTCACCAATAAAGCCTCGCAGGAAATGGCCGAACGGGTCCAGCACCTGCTCCCCGGCAGCCGCGTGCGAGTCTCGACATTTCATCGTTTCTGCGCCAGCCTGCTGCGGCAATACTCAGAATTTGTCGGCCTGCAACCCAACTACTCCATCCTCGATACCGGGGATCAGCGAACACTGCTCAAGCAGGCGATGAATGACGCGGACATCGACACATCGCACTTCACTCCCGACAAGATCGCCTGGCGAATTTCGACGCTCAAGAACGATCTCGTCACAGCCGAGGTCTATGCCGACCAGATGCGGGATGCGGCGGGCGATCTCTGGGAGTGCATGACCGCCCGACTCTATCCCGCATATCAAAAGAAACTGCTCGAAGCGAACTGTGTCGACTTCGACGATCTGCTGATGCATACGGCGAAGATGCTGACCGAAAACGAAGAGCTGCGGCTCGCGCTCGATCAGCGTTTCCGGTACATCATGGTCGACGAGTACCAGGACACGAACGCGGCGCAGTATCAGATCGTACTGGCCCTTTCGCAGCGGTTCCCCAACCTGTGCGTGACTGGCGACCCGGACCAGTCGATCTATGGTTGGCGGGGAGCCCGCATCGCCAACATCCTCCGATTCGAGAAAGACTTTCCCGCCGCCCAGCTGATCCGGCTGGAAGAGAATTTCCGCAGTTCACCCGAAATCCTGCAGGCTGCCGACTCGTTGATTGCGCATAACTCGCAGCGTAAGGAAAAACATCTGATCGCCACCCAGCCATCGGGGCCCCCGGTCAAAGCCCTGCTGTATGAAAACGGGAATGACGAGGCGGACGGGATCGCGGGCCGAATTCGGTTGAAGATCGATGATGGTGAGTGGAAGCCCTCGGATGTCGCCATCTTCTACCGCACCAATGCGCTCTCACGCCAGGCGGAGCTGGCCCTGCAGCGAATGAAGGTCCCGTACCAGATCGCAGCTGGCGTCGCCTTTTACGAGCGGACCGAGATCAAAGACGCGATCGCTTATTTGCGACTCATCTCGAATCCCAGCGACCGCGCCGCCTTCACGCGGATCATCAACAAACCGTTGCGGGGATTGGGGGAGACTTCCCGGAACCGGCTGCTCTACTGGGCCGACCGCGAGGGATTGGCCCCGCTGGAAGCCTGTCTGCGAGCAAAGGAAGTCGGCAAGCTCAGTGCCAAGGCCGTCTTTAGTTTCAAGCTGTTTGCGGAGATGATGCGCGGGCTTTCGCTGGCCGATGCGGGCTCGGTTGCGGACCTGCTGGATCTGATTCTGGAGAAAAGCAAGTACCGCATGGCACTCGCCATGAGCCCGCATGAAGAAGACCACGAACGACTCCAGAATTTGGACGAACTAATCTCCGCAGCCCGGCAATACGACGATCAGGCGGGGGAAGACCGGACCCTCGCCGGATTTCTAGAGCAGGTGTCTCTCGTCAGTGAAACCGACTCGCTCGACGCATCAGCGGGCAGCGTCACACTGATGACCCTGCACGCCGCCAAGGGACTGGAATTCCCCATCGTGTTCATTCTCGGGGTCGAAGAAGGACTGCTGCCCCATGAACGGGCCATCAAGGACGAAAACCGCAGCGCCATCGAAGAGGAACGCCGGTTGATGTTCGTGGGCATGACCCGCGCCCAGCGCGAACTGTTTCTGACACACACGGCTGTCCGTGTAATTCGCGGACGAATGCTGACCTCGATCCCCAGCCTGTTCCTGTCCGAGTTTCTGCATCAACAGGAGTTACAAGAGTCGGTCTACGGCGTCGGCCACAGCTTCAAGATGCCCGTATGGGACCCGGATGATGATGTGATCGATGTGTCGAAAGAGGGAATCGAGACCCGAGACCCAAGCCCCGAGCCAGAACTGGTGTTTCATCCCCCGCGAAGGAAGGGCATTCTGGCCAAGGGGCTCACTCCAGTGACGGAAGACCTGGAAGATGTGGTCGGGCAGAACGCTGGCCATCCGTCACACCACAATGACTCCTCCACACTGCCCTCGCCTTCCATCCCTCCACGAAAAAAGAAAACTCCGCCCGCGCTGCCGACGCTCACCACCGCCGCGAACCTTCTGACCGGTAAGACGGAAACCGTCAATATCCCCATCGGATTCACACCCGGCATGCAAGTTCGCCATCCACGGTATGGCCTGGGCCAGGTTCTACAAACCGGGCATATTGCCTCTCGCCGGACAGTCACCGTGATGTTTAACGAGGATGGCCGTATCGAGACCTTTGTCGCCTCCAAGTGCCCCCTGCAACCCGTCGGAATTTAACAGCCACCGAATCGATGGGGTATCAGGCCGATGCGGGGTGACGGACTTCCAGTTCGCGGAGGCTCTTCTCAATCCCCTGACAGATCGTCTCCAGCGGCAGATCGTTCGTATCATCTCCGAAGGGGTCCTCGATCTCGACACCGATCTCCTCAATCCCAAACAACGTATAGGCGATCGCCAGCGTCACCGGGAGCGTCACCAGTCCGAACTTCTCGACCAGCGCCAGCGGCAGCGTAAAACAGTAGACCATCAGCGCCCGTCGCAGATGGACCGCGTACGCATACGGCATCGGCGTCGACCGGATACGCTCACATCCCCCGCAATAATCCGCCAGCAACTGAATATTCTGATCCATCGACTGCAACTGATGACTGTCGATCAGTTCGCGATTCCGGGCCTCCAGAACCAGATCCGTGATCCGCCTTAACGTTGCCAACGGAACATGATTCGATTGCAGAACCGCATGCGTCGTCTCCGCAGGCAGATCGCGGACCATCGGCCCCAGATCAGCGGTCCCCCGCAACCGCCGCATCGTGCCATAGGCAAACGCGATCGTCCAACGGATCGTCTCATTCGCAATTGCCCGATCAGCCCCCAGCCACGATTCCGCCTGCCGGGCCAGATTGCGGGTCTCGTTGACGATGCCGCCCCACAGTTTGCGCCCCTCCCAGAACCGGTCGTACGATGAGTTCGTTCGGAATACGAGCAGCAGCCCCAGCGATGCCCCGATCAGCGCATGGGCCGTCTCCGGGATTGCCAGGTGACGAAACCACGGGGGCCCATAGACCTGCATTAGGGTGACGACGATGGCCCACACCACGCACGCCAGCACGCGTCCAATGATCTCGCGGACCAGTGAACCTTCAAAATCGAACAGATGGCTGGTCCAGTCGTGTGGATCGTAATTGGTCATGGAGTCACCGCGCGAGGATCGAACCCCGGCCATACAGTACACGGGGCTCCGGAGGGTATAGAAACCTTGCCATCGACGAAACCACTCCCCACCCGGATTGCATCGCGGGTGCCGGACACGAGTTATGGGGCGGTAAGTTTTGGAAAAACGTCAATCGGACAAATCGGCGAATGTTCGTGGTTGGGGAAGTGTGGCAGGATCGCCAGCGATTTTCCGTCGAGGAGGCGAGCATGGATGCGGTTCGGGAATCGTCGAAGGAGTTGATGTCGCGGTTGGTGCAGACGTTCCTGGATGAATCGGTGACGGCCCAGACGTTTGATCTGGACGTGATACCGTTTGCGGCAATGGAGCAGTTGGGGCATGGATTGAGAAAGGTGCTGACGTGGCAGATTCAGGTCGCCTTGGCCGAGGCTCAGGCAGCGTGGATGAGAGAGCAGCACGGCGACGAGCATGCCTGTTCGCATGACATTTCATGTCCTGTACCCCACGGCTGTGATAAACTCTCGCCTCACGGCGACAAACCACGGAACCTGTTGCCTCCATAAAGCGTCTTCTGGTGGCAGACGACGCGCGCCTTTTTCCTTCGGCTCTCAGGACACCCCTCCGATGTCGCACCGATCCAGCGAACAGACCATCGCCTTGTTCAGCAAGTATGTGGTTCCCAACTATCGCCGGTATCCGGTCTGCCTGGTCAAAGGCGAGGGCAGTTACGTCTGGGACGCCGAGGGAAAACGCTACCTCGACCTGTTCCCAGGCTGGGGCTGCAACATGCTTGGCTACACCCCGAAGAAGGTGATCGAAGCGGTCCAGAAGCAGGTCGCTGAACTGATTCATGTCCCGAATACATGGTACATCGAGAAACAGGGCGAACTCGCCGAGGCCCTTTGCACTCGCAGCTTCGGAATGGCGTTCTTCTGCAACAGCGGAGCGGAAGCCAACGAAGGGGCGATTAAGCTGGCCCGGCTGCACACTCCGGCGGGAAAGTACAAGATCATCACATTTCTCGATGGTTTTCACGGACGGACATTCGGAGCCGTCTCCGCCACAGCCCAGCCGAAATACCACGAGGGGATTGGCCCCATGCTGCCGGGGTTCACCTATGCTCCTCGGAATGACCTGAATGCGGTTCGCGAATTGATCGACGACGAGACCGCCGCGATCATGATCGAGCCCGTTCAGGGAGAGGGAGGGGTCAACATTCCCGCACCCGGATTCCTGGAAGGGCTCCGCCAGCTGTGTGATGAATTCGGCTTACTCCTGATTTTCGACGAAGTCCAGACCTGTAATGGCCGGACCGGAAACTGGTTCGGCTACCAGACCTTTGGGGTGCAGCCCGACATTATCACCTTGGCGAAGGGGGTCGCATCGGGCGTGGCTTGCGGTGCGATTATCTGCAAGGAGGAGATCGCACCGAGTCTGCGTCCCGGGATGCATGCCAGTACGTTTGGCGGAAACCCGATCGCGATGGCAGCGGGTCTGGCCACGATTCAGATGATTGAAGAGGACGACCTGCTTGCTCATAGCCGCAAGATGTCCGAGCGATTCCGCCAGCACTTTACCAAACTCAAGGCGGAACTGCCGCTGATTCGCGAACTGCGGATCTGCAACATGATGATCGGTATGGAATTGGCGATCACGGCGACTCCAGCCGTCGGCAAATGCATGGAGAAGGGCCTGCTGATTAATGCCACACACGACACGGTCGTGCGATTGCTCCCCGCTCTGAACATCACCCCGGAGCAGGTCGACGAAGGCTGCGACATTCTGGGAGGTGTCCTTCGCGAGATGGCTGCCGGGTGAGTGCGGAACTCGGGTGCCTCGTGGCTGTTGTTCAAAGGCGATTGCTCAGTGGCGGGTGATCTGTTGCAAGGCGGTCAGGGCTACCTGGGCGGCTACGGCATGGGAGTGCCGGTCTCGGACTTTGGTGGCCCCGGCATGTGCCAGTCGGCGGTGCTGCGCGGGATCGCGTTTCAGGCGGAGAATGGCCTCGGCCAGCAATTCCGCATTTTGCGGAGGGACGAGCAGGCCACCCGATTCGTCCGTTCCCACCAACTCGGGGTAGGCCCCCGTGTTCGGCTGTACGACGGGGACACCGCTGGCCCAGGCTTCCAGGACAGGAATTCCCTTGGGTTCCGCGTACTCGGCGGGTACCGAAAACAGATCCAGTTCTCGATAAAAAGCCACCTTGTCCTCGATGGTGTTCGGACTTCCGCAAAACCGAAAGCGTTCGCCGAAAGCCGCCCCGCGTCGCAGCTGGGCCTCGTAGTATCTCCGGTGCTGGACCGGCAGGTAGCCGCCGACGTGCAGCCGAATTTCCGAGTCTTGCCGGGCGACGATTTCGAAGGCGTCCAACAGGTGGTGCAGCCCCTTTTCTGGAGCCAGTCGCGAGAAGAACCCCAAAGTGAAAGGCCGCTCCTTGGAGACAAATGGAGAAACGATGTGGGGATCGAGGTCAATTGAGAGCGGAATTCTTTGGAACCGCTCGGGAGGCAGAGACAGCAGGTTCGCCATCAAATCTCGGTAATACCACGAATGCGTCAGAAAACCATCAAACTCCTGCGCCCGTGCGGATACAGCGGCAATGGCGGGTAAGCGGTGCGAAGTGGGAAGCCCATTCAAGAAGATGTCATCCCCTTGCAGAATGCAGGCCACGGGGCCCGCGAACTCCCGACGGACCTGAGGCAAACAACCACTCAACAACGCGTTACTGAAGACCACGATGTCGGGGCGCAGCTCGTGACCGATGTAATTGGCCAATTCTTCGCCCGCTTCCCGCAGGGGGCCGTCTTCACCCTCCAGCATTCGAAGGGTCAATTCCCCGAGTTCGCTCGCGTCATTGCTTATCGAGAATCTGGTAAGCTGGCGGATGATCCATGGCTGGTCCAGCCAGCTTTTCGTCCAACCCGGCAAGGCCGCCCAGAAACGTGACCGGGCGTTCAGGTAGACATTGACTCCACCGAAAAAGACTCGAGACTGGGCATGGTTAGATTCGTCGACGCGAATGGGGGTATAGGTCGGAATTAGCGTGACGGGCGTTCCCGAGACCATCAAACCCCGGGCCCACGTGTTGTCCTGCATGCAGGAGCCGCAGAACATTCCGGCCCCGCCAGCAGTGACGATTGCAACGTGCATCGAGGGGGCTCTCGGGTGAAGGACGATCTTTCAATCGTAGCAAAAGTGGGTTCCACTGGTCTACGAAATAGACGTATCATCAATTCTGAAAAACCCTTGCGACACCATCGCCGGGTTGTGGCCGCCGCACAAAAACATCGGCAGGGAACGCTTGCCGCGTGAGCGACGATCGGATACCCTTCCCGATTCCCCCGCCTGGCCCTTGGCTTGGGTGGAGACAGGTCCGGACTTGCAGGTCAAAACCGTGCGGGTCAGAACCGAGACAGGTCAAAACAACGCCATGCACAAGCTCATCACGCTCGCTGAACAACCTCACATCCGCGAAAAGCGGTTCAATTTCCAGATCGGGGACAGTGTTGATGTCCACACCCGAATTCTGGACGGGGATAAAGAACGCATCCAGATCTACTCCGGCGTCGTAATTTCGATGCGTGGAGCGGGCATGGGTGAAATGTTCACCGTTCGCCGGATCGTCGCCAGCGAAGGTGTCGAGCGAACCTTCCCCATCAACAGCCCCAAGATCGCTGACGTGGTCGTCAAGCGGCATGGTGTTGTTCGCCGTGCCAAGCTGTACTTCCTCCGTGATCGCGTGGGTAAGAAGACCCGCCTGACC
This sequence comes from Planctomycetota bacterium, assembly GCA_003671275.1. GTDB lineage: Bacteria > Planctomycetota > Planctomycetia > Planctomycetales > Planctomycetaceae > TH-plancto1. The sequence goes on from QWPB01000184.1 coordinate 103,281, forward strand.
GAGCGTCGTGCCAAGGCCTCTTCGTCCGACGAATAGTCTTAACCGAACGGTTAGGCTGTACCATCCAGACTTCAAAGTCTGCCTCCTCTAAAAACCGTCGGCGGGTCCGGCGGTTTTTTGTTTTCCAGGGGCCGTGTACGATCTGTGCTGTCCTCAGGAGACAGCTGTGATTCCTCAACGCTGGTGGGCCTATCTATTCGGAAATCGGGGAGAGCGACTGGCCGCTCGAACATTGCAGGCCAAGGGCTATCGCATCCTGGCGAGGAACTGTCGGAATCGTTTCGGTGAGATTGATCTAATTGCCTGCGATGGGGAGACCATCGTGTTTGTCGAGGTCAAAACGAGATCTCAGACAGGTAGCGGGCGTCCGGAAGAATCGATCACTGCAGGCAAGAAACGCTCGCTGACGCGGGCCGCTTCGGCTTGGCTTCACCGCTACCGACTCGATCACCGCCGATGCCGGTTTGATGTGGTGGCCATTTTATGGCGAGAGGGGCAGCCACCGGAGATTGAACATTATACGTCGGCCTTCGACGCGACGAATTAGAGAGTTCAGCCTCTCCGTTCGGCAGTGCAGGGATGTCTGTGTCACTGACCGATGGAGTGGACAGCCTCGTCTGTCTTCCCAGTGGGGTCCAGCCCAGATGTCAGGATACCGTTGTGGCCGGCTCGTTGGAGGCCACTTCCGGCAGTTGAAGCAACTCGTCCAGACGACGGGGATCAGCCTGATTCGTCGTGGCCTTGCGGGCCTGGTAGAACTCGATGAATTCATTAAACAGCTTCTCAAAGTCAGTTAGCAGATCCCCATCCCGCAGTTTGACGGGCCGGGGAGCTTTCCCCGCCATCAGGTCTTTCAGGGCGTGCGAGAACCGCACCAGCGGTCCTGCGACCCGGTGGGTTTGTCGGATCACCTCGTACATGACGATCGGCAGCATCACACAGGCCCCGACAACGAGCGGGGTGTATTCCGACAAAAAGTGCGAGTACAACTGATCGACCGACCGCATGACGCTCGTGCCAGTTAACTGGCCGATTCGTTCCCGGATGAAGAAGTACAGGAACGAGGCATGCCACAAGGCGAGATGATACAACGCCTAGTACATCGCGAATCGCACAACCAAGGTTCCCTGGATGCCGGAGCTGACAAACAGCTTCTTGCGAGAAAATAGACTGAAGGCCATGACGCACGACACGACACTGGAGGAATACAGAGAAACCAAGTCGATCAAGGCTTCTGCAGAAATCCTAGGTCACAGCGCGCGGGGGATGTGGCGAAAGCGCCATCCGTAAAGTTCGTCCAGCCGCAAACGCCCTGTTGCCGCCCCGATTTTACGGATTGGCCTCTTGGGTTGGTTAATAACGATTATAGGAAACGGGATGATGTTTCTGTTATGTCGCGGGGGGCGCTGCCGGTGGGGACTGTCCCATCTCCGAGCGGATCTGGTCGCGGCGTCGGGTCAGCCGGTCCCTGAAGGGGCGCACCAGAAAGTCTTCGGGGTGATTCACCAGGAAATCGTCCATCACCGCAACGGCCCGATCCAACAGGACGACCGACTCGGCAGCCCGTTCTGTACGAGCCAGCAAATCCGCCAGTCCCGACAGCGATTTGACATAAGTGATCTGATACAGGCTCGTCGTGGGATAGCGCCGGGCAAGGGAGCCTTGAATCTCGATCGCCCGTCGATACCCGCTTTCGGCCTGGGCCTCTTTGTTGGTCGCCAACTGGATCATCGCCAGCCGACGCAGGGCCGACCCCATGAGGGACTGGTACTCCGGGATGGTTGGGGATTCATTCAGCAGGTTCTCCAAAAGGGTAATCGCCCTTTCCAGTCGGCTGATGCTCTCCTCGTCAGGTTCCGCGGGGTGATCGGTCGGTACGGGGACACACAACAGATCGGCGAGTTCAAACCGATAGGTGGGAGACTCCGGAGAGGTTTCTCCCAGGCTGGTCATGTGGTCAATCGCGGTTTGTAGATCCTGTCGAGCCTTTTCTGATTGTCGTTCCCGGCGATGGAGATAGTGTCGATTGCGATAGGCCCGTGAGAGCAACAGCTTCACCTGCATGTTGGTGGGCTGGGACTGGGACAGGCGTTCGAGGATCTCGACGGCTTCGAACGACAAGCGGCTCCAGATGTCGGGACCACGTGAGCGAGGCTCTCGTCCGGGATCCCGGTCGCTGCGGTCCGGACCACGTCGTCGATCGCGATCACCCGTGTTCGGTCGTGGTCCATCGGTGGCAGGCGGACGGGTGTCTGTACTGGAGCTGTTGGGGGGTGGGGGCGGACGACGCCCCTCCAGAAACATCGCCGAAACCAGTTCGTAGCTGCCGGAACGGATGAAGACCGTGTCAATCAGCAGCAGTGTTTCGGCCAGCTCCAACTGGACTTCAAAGACATCCGAATACCTTGAATCCGACAGGATGGATCGGGCTTGGGCGTGGGATTCAAAGGCCGTGCGTCCCGCTCCCCGCTGGGTCATGGCGACGCCCAGTCGGTTCCAGCATTCGGCATGCGCAATTCGCAGGGGAACCGACGCGGGCTGGGTCTGGCGCAGCTTGGCATACATTGACTCACTCTGGCGATAGGCCGCTTCCGCAGCGTCAGCCCGCCCCAGTTGCAGATGGATGTCGCCAATCCTCCGATGAATCTGTGCGGTCTCCAGGGTGAAGTCGGTCTGGTTTTGCTGAGCGAATTGATCAAAAAATTCCAACAGCCGGGCCAGCAAGGCGGCGTCGGCGGCACTGACCTCCGAGGCATGTACCACAACAGGTTCATCCGGCTCACCGTCGGCAATCATCGACAACCGGCTGCCCCGGGCGGCAATGTTGTCCATGATGTCTTCAAATGAGCGGATGGCGAGTTTCAGGTTGGCGTCGGCCAGTTCGCGATCCCGTCGGGCTTCGGTGGCGGCGTTCTCCGCCTGGGTACTTTTCAGGTCGAGGTGGGTCATCGCCTTTTGAATCCGCCGATTCGAGACCCCCAATACCGCGACCAGTGAGAGCATCAGAAGCATACTGATGGCCGTCAAGGCGGCGATCGTGGGGTTGTGGCGACTCCATCGCCACAGTCTCTCGACGGGGGTGACTTGCCGGGCTTTAATCGGCTGATCGTTACAGAACCGGCGCAGGTCTTCCGCAAACTCAGCAGCGGTTTGATAGCGATGGATCGGATCCGCAGCGCACGCTTTGATCGTGATTGTTTCCAGGTCAGCTGGGATGGCCGGATTGATCGATCGCGGCTTCCGCGGAAGTTCGCGAGTACCACGCCGTACGATTTCCGCCAGAGGCTCATCCGGAAACGCAGCCGTCAGTGTCAGCCACTCAAATAACGTAAGCCCCAGCCCGTAGATGTCGCTGCGCTGGTCCGATTTCCCCTGCAGTTGTTCCGGGGCGACATACCGCATGGTTCCAATAAAATCGCCACTACCCGTGATGGATTGATCCTGCACGTCAAGACGGGCGAGACCGAAGTCCGTGATCCAGGCGACTCCCTCTCGATCGAGAATCAGATTGGCCGGTTTCACATCGCGGTGCAGCACTCCCCAATGGTGGGAATGGGCCAGCGCATCCGCCGCAGAGGCAATGGTCGCAGCAATCTCCATCCATGCGGCGGGGCGTGTCATCACCGCTTGCGGGGTGACCGGGGGGGTGGCGGGTCCGGCGACAATGCGCAGATTATCACCACTGGTCGATTCCGTAGTGACTTGCAGGGGAGAGACGACGCGCGAACCCGTTTCTTGGCTGTCGAGTTCGGTGAATCCAGTTCCTGATCCCGTCGAGGTGTCTTCCAGCCCACTCACCAGCAGCCGTTGAACCGTGCCGCTGATCGAGGCCATGGAGCTGGGGGTTTCTCGGAGCGCTCCATGCTTCAGATCATCGGGAAGCCCTTTTCGCCAAGCCTGGATGAGTCGGCTGAGGGGCACCCCGTCGATGAATTGCATCGCGTAGAAATGCAGGCCCTGATCTTCACCAATCCCATAGACCGGGACGATATTCGTATGGTGCAGCCGGGCTGCGGCTTCGGCCTCGCGACGGAAGCGGGCACTTTGCCGAGAATTCATTCCCAACTGGGTGCCCAGGACCTTCAGGGCGACCCGGCGATGCAGCGAGAGCTGCTCCGCTTCGTAAACAACGCCCATGCCGCCGCGACCGATTTCGCGAACGATTCGAAAGTCGCCCAGCTGGGCCGGCGGGGCTGGACCGATCGACGCGGGGCGACTCCCCGAGGAGTGAACCTTGTGCAGCTTGAGCTGTTCGAGTTCCAGCACCGTGGGGAACAGCTCGCGGATTTCTTCCGCTAATTCAGGGTGTCGTACGGCGTATTCCTCGATCGTCGGTCGTTCGCCATTCCGAAACCGGGCCACGAACTCTTCGGAGAGCTTGTCGAGCGGATCGCAGGTCTCCGACGTGTTAAACATCCCGAGGCTTCCCCATGAAGGTTGACAAGGTTCCCAGGATCTCTTTGAGTCGCTTGAGAGCCCGGATGTAACGAATGCTGGCTGCTTTGACTTGAATTCCCAGAACCTCCGCGACCTCGTTGTTGCTCAACTCTTCAAAATGCCGGAGAGCCAGTACCTCGCGGTCAATGGGCTCCATATTGTTAATGACCTGCTCCAGACGTCGCGAAGCTTCGTCCCGCATCAAGGCTTGACTCGGGCTGGATTCCGCCCCCAGTAACTGCCGGGCGATGGCCTGGGAGGTGTCGCTGGACTGGACCTGCTCAATGGAGACCTCGCGAAAGGCATCCCGCATTTTCGCACCCAGATGCCGGCGATGCACATCAATGATGGTCTGCAAGGCAATCAGCCGCAGCCACACATAGATCGACATGGCTGTCGATTCCAGATAGCTGTCCAGACGACTCCGGGCTGCCAGCCAAGCTTCCTGAAGAACATCATCCGGGTCGACCCGGCTGATGGCCATCGGATCCATGCGGAATGCCACCAGCCGTCGAAGTCGCGGATGGTGTTTGGTGAATTGCTCCGCCAGCACCCGGTCCGGATCGTCCCGTAACCGCTGTCGCAGTTGCGGGTCGTCACGCACCAATGACTCCTCGGGTTCGGGCATGAGTGGACATACTCGGAGAACGGATCAGTGAAGACTGAGTCTACACGGAGCAAGACCGGGATGCATGAGAAAGTTGAACACTGGCATAAGATGCCAGTGTTCGCTATTTCATCGAAGGGGATCGGCACTGCGACAAAAACTCATCCAGTGCCTGGGTGGCGGGGTCGTCAGGGGCCCCGAGGTTTTCGTTGATTCGTGAGTGCGTCGTGTCACGGGCCCCGAAAACACGGACCGGGATTTGGGCCTCTTTCAGCACAGCTCCCAGCCGCTGAGCCTGGGCCGAAGTGTCCGGATGCTCGCCGACATGGAGAATCAGAAATGGCGGAATCCCCTTGTCGGGAGCGACGTGCGTGACGGCTGAAAAATCGATGTGTTTTTCAGGGTCATTCCCAAACTTTTCCCGATGCCCGTACTTGGCTTGCGGCAGATTGTGGACACGCCGTCGGACCTCGGTCGCCATGATCATCGCGGGCAGGTCGTAGGTGTCGCCATCCACCGGCAGACATCCTTTAATGAACTCCAGCGAGAGCCCTTCCGCTTTGAGATACCGATCATCGGTGCAGATCAGGGCTGCCAGCTGGGCCCCCGCCGAGTGCCCCATGACGAGGACTCGCTGCGGGTCTCCGCCATAGTCTGCAATGTGGTCGTGTACCCAGTGCAGCGACAGCGCCACGTCGCGTACCAGAGTTCCCATGTCCACATGGGGCAACAGGCGGTAGTTGGTCGACACGAAGACGTATCCTCGATCGACAAAAGCCTGAGGCTTACGCTGGACTTCGGTTTTGTCACCCGCCTGCCATCCGCCCCCGTGAATCCAGAATACAACCGGCAGGGATTGAGCCCCCACCGGAGCATGAATGTCCAGAACCTGCCGCTCATGGCCGAACTCGACATACCGCAGGTTCGCGGTAAGCTGGATTTCCGCGGCATGAGCCGGGAAACAGGCCACCAAGCAGACGACAGCTAACAGGCTGACACCCCATCGGGAAGAGAGACTTTTCACGGCAGATCGCTCCTGAAATGGCGGGGATTCGGAAGATTAGATTCCGGAAGTTTACCCCGACACGGCCTTCTCGGCGACCAGTGATCCACCAATCTGGATTTGATCCCCGTTGCTTTCCGTTCGATGGGTCAATCCCTTACCATCTTCGCTCGGTTGTTCTTGGCTTCTGGCGATCTGACGCGGGACAGCTGAATTGGGGGGCCGATTGAACGTCCTTTCGTGCCAGGCGAGGAGCACTCTACACCCCCGACCGAGTGTGCGTGAGCGTGTGTTCACCATCGACAGGCAAGCCGAGCGGAGCGTCTCCGATTCCGATTTGACTGTATTCCGCTTCCCAGAACTCATTCCGCTGCCTGCGAGTCGCCTCCCGATCTCTCGGCGGAACAGACCCTCACCGGAGATATTGAAATGCCATTGGTTCCCCTTCGCACCGTCCTCGATCACGCCGCTGAGCACAATTACGGCGTGGGGGCGTTTAACGTCAACAACATGGAGCAGATCCAGTCGATCATGGAAGCGGCGAAAGAAACCAATTCGCCCGTGATCGTCCAGGCCAGCCGCGGAGCGAGGTCTTACTCGCAGGACAACTACCTGCGGCATCTCATGCTGGCGGCTGTGGAACTCTATCCGCAGATTCCAATCGTCATGCATCAGGACCACGGCAACAGCCCGGCGACCTGCTTTAGCGCGATCAAGTATGGCTTCACGTCTGTCATGATGGACGGGTCGTTGATGGAAGATGCCGCGACTCCCGGCTCGTTCGAATACAACGTCCGCGTGACGAAGGAAGTCGTGGCTGTCGCGCACGCGATGGGAGTCTCGGTCGAAGGCGAAATCGGCTGCCTGGGACAGGTGGGTGCGGCTCCCATCGTCCCGGCCAAGGATGTGAAGCACGACGCCGACCTCGAGAAGGAGCCCGGCGACAAGGACGGCCACGCCACCGCCGCACACGGTGGCATGGACAGCTCGCATCTGACCGACCCGGACGAAGCGGAGCGGTTCGTCGCCGAGACCAAGGTTGACGCACTGGCCGTCGCGATCGGGACGAGCCACGGGGCCTACAAGTTCAGCAAGAAGCCAACCGGCGAAGTCCTCAAGATGACGCTGATCGAAGAGATCCACCGCCGTCTGCCCAACACGCACCTCGTGATGCACGGTAGCTCGTCGGTGCCGGAAGATCTTCTGGAAGTGATCCGCAAGTACGGCGGCCAGATGGAAGAAACCTATGGTGTGCCCGTGGAAGAGATCCAGCGCGGGATCAAGAACGGCGTCCGCAAGATCAACGTCGACACGGATTGTCGCTTGGCCATCACCGGAGCGATCCGCAAGGTCTTCGCCGAGAAGCCCAAGGCGTTCGATCCGCGTGAATACCTGAAGCCCGCTCGCGATGCGATGAAGGCCACCGTCATGGCCCGCATGATCGCCTTCGGTCAGGCCGGTCAGGCCAGCAAGTTCAAGTAGTCGACGATTCGGTGAGCGTCAAAACACTGACCGAAAACACGAACGCCACGGGAAATCCCCGTGGCGTTTTTGTTGGGCACTCCCAATGAATCCCTCGGTCGCGCCACCGAAGGTCATCCCTCGCGAGAATCACCGGGAGGAATCCCAGCCGGAGTGATTGGGTTCCTACTCCTCCTCGATCTCCATCAGTGACTCATCCCAGTGGCAGTCCAGCGCCAGCCACAATGCTCGCGTATGCCGAAACGCCAACGCGGGGAACACCATGCAGAACCCGGTGAGCGGGAAGGTCAATTGCCGGTTGGTCCAACCGAGAATGACATGCAGTACCACGTACGAGACCGTGGTGGCCATCGCCGTGAGTCCGTAGTTGATATAGATCGAACCTAGGAAGTAGCCTGGAGCCCGTTCGTATTTCAAACGGCAATGTGAGCAGCGTTCGCAGGTCGTCAGAGGGCCGCTGAACATCTTCCCCACACCGCATCGGGGACAGCGCAATCGAAGGGCCCGTCCCATGAGTGTGCTCCAGGGAACTGGGGGGAAACGACGAGGCGAGGGGGAGGGTTCGGTGTCGGACATGGTTCACTCCGAGGGCGGCGTCGCAGCTTGATGAAGAACGCCGTGGGATAGGCATCCAGCCCGTCAATCCCTTCAGAATATCGACAGGCGGGAAGTCTATCCCACGTTTTTCAACGGACTGCCAGGGAGGAACTCTATCGGGTCACACTCGACGCGGCTGGACCAGACCGTCAATTCCCGCCAGCGGGATTGCAGATCCGCGGCCAGCCATTCGACGGCGGGACGTTCACTGGCATAGTGCCCTAGTAAAACCAGGGCCATTCCCCGTTCACGGGCTTCGAGACAGGCATGGAACCGGGCCTCACCCGTAATGAGAACTTCGCACCGGGCTGAGGCGGCATCGGGCAGAAACTCCGCCGCAGCTCCGCATGCGATGGCAATGCGTGAAACGGGCAGGTCCAGATCGCCGACGAATGCGGTTGTCGTCACGTGCTGTTGTTGGGCGATCACAGCGATCAGTTCCCGAAGCGAGCGAGCGGATGGCCACTCTCCTCGACGCCCCGATCCATCGGTGCCATTGGGCAGAACACGCAGCGGGGCAATCGCGCTCAGCCCCAGCTTCGTCGCGATTCCCTGGTTGATCCCCGCCCGAGCGCTGTCAAAGGCTGTGTGCGGGGAATAAACCGCCACACGGGCCTCGGCCATGGCGAGTAACATTCGCCCTTCAATGCTTCCCGTCGTCAGACGCTGGATGGCCTTAAAGAGAATCGGGTGATGCGTAATCACCAGATCGACTTGCTCGCGAATCGCCTCTTCGGCAACATCACTGGTCAGCGTCAAGCAGGTCATGACTCGTCGTACTGGACGCTCGGCATCGCCCAGGAGTAATCCCACGTTGTCCCACGACTCGGCCAGAGTCGGGGGGATCCGAACCTCGAGTTCGTTCAGCAGCTCGACAATCCGCATCAGTTCTCCCCGCCTGGTCTTCGATTAGCGGTAACTATACGCGGGAGACTCTTCGGCCAACACCGGAATCAGATGAATCTTTCCCTGCGGCGAGTCGACCGTGGTCGGCACGGGGACCGGGGGACGGGCGTTCTTCTTGAGACGACGAACCGGAACGGTCAGCCAGCCGACGTTGCCGCGGTTGTCGATCAATCGATATTGCCCCGGGGCCACGTCTTTCAGCTCCGAGCGGGGGGCACTAACGACGACAATCGCCGCAGGCGGCTCGATGGTCTGGCCGGTGGATTGGCTCTCGGCATAATTGACGGCTCGCATCCTGGCTCGTTGTGCGGCGATCTCGGTTTGCATCTTCTCGTCGGTCGACCAGAGATTCGCAAACGCCACCATCGCTGCTACAAGAGCGAGGAGTCGCAAGACCGGATGTGTTGAGGCAGACGAAGTCACGACAGTCCCCACCGATGTCGGAGCCAGGAGGTTTGGGCAGAGCCCCCTTTGGCTATCGACGGGTGGATGAGTCGACCTATGGCGTAAAGAATGCCGGTAACCCGGTCATCCGAAAACTAGCCAAACCGTGACGGTTGTTTCGGTTGTAGGATGACCATCGGACGAGTTCTCACGGACGCTTTTACGTCAGTTCGCGGCTCACGGTCAGCAACAACTCAGAGTCGATTTCGGAACGATGATCGGCTGCCGCCGCGAGACAGGCTGCCCGGCTCAATCGGTTGATCTGCCGCATGTTTCCCTGACTGATCCGAGCCATCAGCTGGACCGCATCACGCGAAAACTGGATTGTGGAGACCATTCCCCGCTCCAGAGAATCATCCAGGTAGGCCCCCATCTCAGCAGACTCCAACGGGGTCAATTCAATGCGCAGTCCCGAATGTCCCCCCAGTATTTTCAGCAGGGACGATCGCCCCTCGGGCCGTGTGGCAAATAACAGGACCGCTCCAGCATTGGCGGCCAGATGCAATACCTGTTCCACAGCTGCCAGGGCACCGGGCCGTAGACGATCTGCGTGGTCCAGCAGCAGTACCCACGGATGCTGAACCCGGCCCGCCGCAGTGAACACCAGTTCCAGATCGTTGATCATCGATTCCGCCGAAAGCCCATCACTGGGATTCAGTCCCACCGCGATGGCCAGCCGGTGCAGTAGAGTCGATTCGCTGGCTCCCGCCAGATCGATTCGCTGGACTTTCATCCCGGATCGCCGCAGCAAAGTTTCCAACCGGAAAAACACCGTGGTCTTACCAGATCCGGAATCCCCCGTCAGAACTCCGCAGCGTTCATGGGATTCCGTCAAATACAGCAACCGCGACAATGCCTCTTCGTGAGTGTCCGTCGGGAAATAAGTGTCGCGCGAGGCCGCTTCGCTGAACGGGGGAAAGTTGATTTCGTTCCAGCGAACCCCGCTGTGGAGTGGACGAACGGTCACGGTCATCAAACAATCCTTTTCGTCGCGTATGCTTCCGATCGTGGAAGCGATGCGGCGGTATCCTGGCGGCAGTCGGCAAGAGGCCACTCGTTCCATCGACTGGCCACCAGCCCCATCCGCAGGGTTCGGAATTCCCGGCAGAGAACTTGAAACAAGAGCGTCCCTCCTCCATGGATCGATTCTTTCATCCGGCAGATCTGTCACGACCGACGTTATCGCTCGATGAGGCAGAGTCCCATCACGCCGCACGCGTCCTCCGAAAAAAAGAGGGGGACTCGGTCGAGTTATTCGATGGACGAGGGCAGGCGGTTCGCGGGCAAATCTCGCTCCTCAAGAAAACCAGCGTCGAGATCCGGGTTCTCGAACAGCTTCCCCCTCAGCCCCCTGCGAAGCCCCGGATTACCCTGGCTGTGGCGGCTCCCAAGGGGGACCGGTTGAAATGGCTGATTGAAAAGGCCACGGAGCTGGGGGTTGATCGGGTGATCCCGCTGCTGACGGAACGCACCATCGTGGAATCGGGGGCTTCAAAGCTGGAAACACTGCGGGCCGGGGTCGTCGCGGCGTGTAAGCAATCGGGACGAAATTGGGTGATGGAAATCACCGAGAACCAACCTCTGACATCAGTGTGTCAACCTCCCCCTTCAGAAAGTGATTTGCCCACCCTCACATTGATCGGTGAACCAGCCAGCCCGGTCTTTCGGCCTGCCTGGATTACCCCCGAAATCACGAATGTTCAGTTGGTGATCGGTCCGGAAGGGGGCTGGACCGACGCCGAACTCACCTTGCTGGTGGCTGCGGGTGCGATCCGGACACGTGTGGCAGATCATGTGCTGCGGACGGAGACGGCAGCACTCCAGCTGGCTGGTTTGGCTGTCTGGTGGCGTGAAAGCCTGCGGAGTTAAGGAATTCAGAAAAGACAGCGGATGGTGGATGCCTGATGGTTGCCTGCTGGCTCAGGCGATCCAGCAGTTCCGCCATCCCTGGACGGGCCCTCCGTTTGTTCCGAATCCACCGATCCGGGGGGCCCGGGAATTGGCTTTTTGCCGGGCCCGGGAAATAGTGGATATTGACATCCAGATTTCGGACGATCAAGATTGCATCAGGTACGGCTGATTCCATCGCCTAGTGGAGGACGTATCTCCCGCCTTCTGGTCGCTCTGGCGGCCCTTCTCCTCGTGGGAGCCCTCCCATGCTGTCTCTGTCTCTTCGTTCCATCGTCCGCCTGTTCGGATTGGCCGGGGCGATCTTGGTGGTTGGATTCGGGGGTGAGGCCCCGCTCCTGGTCGCGGATGACGCCAGCGACTTCTTCGAAACCCGCATTCGACCGGTGCTGATCGAGAAATGCGGGGACTGCCATACGGGGGAGACACCCGAGGGGGACTTCAAAATCGAATCGCGGGGCGATCTCGTCACGGGGGGCATGGCGGGCCCCTCCTTTCAACCGGGCAAGCCGGATGACAGCGAGTTGATCCGGCGGCTGGAGCATACCAATCCCAAAAAACGGATGCCGCCGGAAGACAAGCTGCCTGACAATGTGATCGCGGATTTCAAACAGTGGATTCGGGACGGGGCTGTCTGGCCCGAATCGATGAAAATGAGTGTGGACCCGGCCACGGCAGACAAGTTGCCCTGGGCATTTCATCCACTGAAGTCGATTGTCCCCCCGGAGGTCAATGACCCTTGGTGCCGGACCGAAATCGATCAGTTCATCCGAGCGGCTCAGGCGTCGCGCAAACTCGACCCGGTCGCTCCGGCGGACAAACGGACGTTACTGCGGCGAGTGACGCTCGACCTGACGGGTCTTCCCCCCACACCGGAGGAGAGCGACGCCTATCTGGCTGACAGTTCGCCAGAAGCATTTGCCACGGTCGTCGATCGGCTGCTGGCAAGTGCTGCTTATGGCGAGCGGTGGGGCCGTCATTGGCTCGATCTTGTGCGATATGCGGACACCAGCGGCGATGGTACGGACATGCCCGTCCCCGAAGCTCGTTACTACCGCGATTATGTTATTGCCGCATTCAACCGCGACATGCCTTATGACCAGTTCCTGACTGAACAGCTGGCCGGAGACCTGCTGGCTCAGCAAACTCCCGAAGATCCCCGCAACCATGAAAAGGTGATCGCTACCGGGTTTATTGCGTTATCGAGGCGGTTTGGAAACTCCCGGAATGCCGAATACGAACTGATCGTGGATGACACGATCGACACGATGGGACGCACGATGCTGGGGCTGTCACTGGGGTGTGCCCGCTGCCATCATCACAAGTTTGATCCGGTCTCGTCGGAAGATTACTACGGGATGTTCGGGTACTTTCACAGTACGCTTTACCCGCATGCCGGAACCGAACATCAGAAGGAACGGGCCGACTTTGTGTCGCTGACGATTCCCGAAAACCTCAAGTCGGTCTACGACTCATCCGAAGCGTGGGCTGTCCGCGACAAACGGGAAGGCGTCGGCGATGTCTCGATCTATCTGGCCGGTGATCCGCACAAGAAGGGGGACAAAGCCCCTCGCGGCTATATCCGCTCCATCAATTCCACCCTGCCGCAGATTCCCGAAGGCCAGAGCGGTCGGCTGCAACTGGCTCAGTGGATTGTTTCGCCGGATCATCCGTTGACGCCCCGCGTGGTCGTCAACCGGATCTGGCAGCACCATTTTGGCAAGGGGCTGGTCGTCACTCCCAGCAACTTTGGGATGCAGGCCGAGCCGCCCAGCCATCCTGAACTGCTCGACTGGCTGGCCCGCGAGTTCATGGATCATCACTGGTCGTTCAAACACCTGCACCGCAAGATTGTTCTCTCGGCCGTCTATCAACTGGGGAGCGAGTCATCGCCAACACAGCACTCGCTCGATGACACGAATCGTTATTACTGGCGATTTGATCGTCAACGGATGGATGCCGAGACGTTGCGGGATTCGATTCTGGCGGTCAGCGGATCGCTGCTACCTGGGTCCAATGGTCGCCACCCGTTCCCGGCGAGCGACCAGCTGAAATTTTCTCAGGGGAACCCGTTCAGTGCTGTCTTCGATCACAATCATCGGTCGGTCTACCTGATGACACCGCGACTGAACAAGCATCCCTTCATGGCGTTGTACGATGGTCCCGATCCCAACAAAAGTACCGAAAAGCGGGCCAGTTCCACGGTAGCCCTGCAAGCTTTAGCGCTCATGAATGGAGCGTTCCTCAAAGAGAAGTCGACCGCTCTGGCTCAACGATTACTTCGCGAAGCCCCTGACAACGAGGCACGCATTCAGCGGGCCTACCGCTTGATTCTGGGCCGTCCTCCGGAATCAACAGAATTGGCCGAAGGGTTGGACTACCTGCAGGTCTTTCAGTCGGAATTGCAGGCGGAAGGCCGATCCGCTGAAGACGCGACCCAGTTCGCATGGGTCAGTTACTCGCGGGTGCTATTCAGCTCCAACGAGTTCGTCTACGTCGAGTAAGGCAGCCCTGCTCGGGAACCCGCCGCCCCCCTCCCCTTGAAAAGACACCCGTCAGCGAGTCGATCATGTCATTACAAATCACCCGAAGGGAACTTCTGCAATACTCTCTGGCCGGAACGATCGTTGCGGGAGCCGGAGGGATGTTTCCCCAGGGAGCCCTGGCCAATCCGCTGGCTCCAAGGCCCACACAGTTCGTTGCCAAAGCCAAGCGGGTGATCTTGTTCTTCATGCCGGGCGGCGTCTCGCATGTCGACACATTTGATCCCAAAACCCAGCTTCAGAAGGACCATGGCAAGGAGTTCAGCAAAGACCGCGTGCTGGCCCGCAGCCTGTGGGGTTCGCAGCGGTACGGGGAATCCGGGCTGGAGATCTCGGACCTGTTTCCGCATACCGCTCAGTGCGCCGACGATCTCTGTTTGATCCGGTCGATGCACGGTGATAAGGGTGACCACTTTGAGGCCACACTGAGCATGCACTCGGGGGCCCGGGCGGGCACACTGCCCGGAATCGGTGCGTGGGTCAGTTATGGGATGGGGACACAGAACGCGAATCTGCCATCCCATGTGGTGTTCGCCAAGAATCTGCCGTATGCCGGATCGCAGGCGTGGGACTCAAACTTCCTGCCCGCCTACCACCAGGGAACCCGGATTACGCCCGGCCCCGAGCCGATTGCCAACCTGAATCCCGACCCCGCCTTTGCCCGGCATCAGACTCGCGAGTTGGATTTACTCAACCGGATGAATGCTCGCCATCGCGATGCCCGGGCCGGGGACGCGCTGCTGGATGCCCGCATGTACTCCTTCCAGGCGGCTGTCGGCCTGCAAAAGACAGCTCCTCAGGTGTTCGACCTGTCGCAAGAGTCCGATGCCACGCTCGCCCTGTATGGCATCGATCGGAACGACCGCCAGAGCTTTGCGTGGCAATGTCTGGTGGCCCGCCGAATGAGTGAACAGGGGGTGCGGTTTATTGAACTGATTGACACGGGGGCGGGTGGCAACTGGGATGCTCACGGCAATATGAAATCCTATGAGAAGCTGGCCCGGAACGTCGACCAGGGGATGGGCGCTCTGCTGACCGATCTCAAACAGCGGGGGCTGCTCGATGAAACGCTGATCGTTTGGTGTACGGAATTCGGACGAACGCCCAGTGCCAAGAAGGACGCTACGGATGGCCGCGATCACTACAAAGATGCATTCACCTGCTGGCTGGCTGGTGGTGGGGTCAAGGGCGGTCTGGCCTATGGAGCGACCGACGAATACGGCGTCAAAATCGCCGAAAACCCCGTCCACATTCACGACTTCCACGCGACGATTCTGCACTTGCTGGGGTTCGATCATACAAAGCTGACCTACTTCACCTCGGGACGCGACTTTCGCCTGACAGGGCTGGCCGGGCAGGTAATCTCCGGGATTCTCGCGTGACGGGTTCTCAGGGAGTGGAGAACGCCTGCCATTCTCTCAAGCTCGTTAGGCCAATTTCGGTTTCCATCGTAAGATAGTCGTACCGGCTCCTTGGTCAGGGATCACCGCACGTGGGGAATCGCAAAGAGGTTCGCTGTGAAACGCCTCTCGGTCTTGGTGGTTGGTCAGGAAGCAGCGGCAATCCCGCTCGGAGAAAACTGCGAGGTCGTTCGGGCCGTCACCCTGGGGCAAGCCTTGTCCCAGCTGAGGGCGGGATCGGTCGACGCGATGTTGCTGGGGCAGGTGGCGAACTGTCCGGCGTCGCTCGTGCTGGAGGCGGGCGGACTGCTGGAAAAAATCCCCGATGGACTGGCCCTGCTCGACATCGATACACGGATCATCTGGTGCAATCGGCATCTCCAGCAGCTGTCGGGAAAGCCCGAAACGATTGTCGGCCAGCGGTTCTTCGAAGCGTTCCCCACACACTCGATTTTGGGCCCTGACTTTGAGCCGTTGTCTTCGGCCATCGGGACCGGCGAGCCAGCTTCCACAACCATGCGGCTGGGCGACAAATGCTACCTGACGATTGATGTCACGCCGCTTCAGACGGCTGCCAATGATCCCGCCGATCAGTTGATCGTTACGGCCCGCGACTCAACGCAGGAGTACATTCAGCGGCAGAAGCTGGAAAAGATTCACCAGGCGGGTCTGGCCTTGGGCGATCTGCAACCGGACGAGGTCAGTGACTTGTCCGAAGAGGATCGGATCGAACTCCTCAAATCGCAAATCCTCGAATCGACAGAGGAGATCCTCGGTTACGAATCGGTCGAGATTCGACTGCTCGAACGGGAGACTGGGGAGTTGCGGGCTCTGCTCGCCATCGGCTTTGTCGATGAGGCTGTCGATCGCAAGCTGTACGCACTCCCCGAAGGAAACGGAGTGACCGGGTTTGTGGCCGCCACCGGTCGCAGCTATCTGTGCCTGGATACCCAGGAAGACAAAAAGTACATCGTGGGCGCTGCCGGAGCCCGCAGTTCTATCACGGTGCCTCTGGTCCTGCGCAACGAGATCCTGGGAACGTTTAATGTCGAAAGCCCCCGTCCGGGAGCCTTCGGCGATAACGACCTGCAATTCCTGGAACTGTTCTGCCGAGAAGTGGCGCGGGCCCTCAACACCCTGGAACTGCTGGTCGCTGAACAAACGCAGACTGCGGCGGAGAACACCTCACGCATCCTCTGCGAGGTGGCTGACCCCGTGGATGAAATCCTGAATGCCGCCACCTGGCTGCGGGAAAAAGTCAAAGACGAAGATCCGCGAGTGGCGGCTCGGTTACAGGAGATCCTCGTGAATGCTCGCGGGATCCGTCAGTCGATTCTCAGCGTGGGGAATGAACTCCTCAAAACCAACGGGCATAGCCTGGCACAGACGTTCTCTCATAATTCACTCAAAGGTAAACGCATTCTGATTGTGGATGCCGACAAGGAAATCCGTCGCCTGGGACACGAAATCCTGGGGCGGTTTGGATGCAACATTGAGACCGCTCACGATGCCGCCGAAGCCCTGATGATGGCCCGCACCCATAAGTACGATGTGGTGATTGCCGATATCCGCCTGCCCGATATCAAGGCCGACCAGCTGTTCCTTCAGCTGCGGGGGTTTGATCCGCTGCAGCAGGTCATTTTGATGGCGGGTTTTGGATACGATGCCAATCACACCATTGTCAAAGCCCGACAGATGGGCCTTCAGTCCGTGATCTACAAACCGTTTCGACGTGAGCAACTGCTCAAGGCGCTCGATTTGGCGATCACCTCCCGGGCCCAGGCGGAAGCCGAAGCCCGGGCCAAGCTGGAGACCTCTGAGGAACCGCAGCCGCCCCCCCCGATTCCGTGAAATCAGTCACGCGACCGATCGATCGCGGTAGAGGACCAGGCATGAGTCAGACCACGGAACTGCGGACCGCTTCCGACGTGGCACCGATCCTCCCGCGATCACGGTTTCGTCGATGGTATTTTCGAGGACTGCTGTTGCTGGTCGTGTGGGGGGGCGTCGAACTGATGGCGTGGGGGTTGCTGACGCTGGTCCTCGCCGGGGGATTGACCAGCGTTTGGATCATGCAGGATGGAACACTGAAAAAGTCGCCCCAGGGGGATGGGGTTGCAGCTCATTCAACCCAGGCGGTCCATCCCTTTCTGGGCTGGGTCCGTAACCCGGACATTCTCCCGGGAGAGATCAGCGAGGGAGTACCGCTTCAAACTTCCCGATATGGATTTATGGATACGACGGACGGGATTCACCAGCGCCGCCCGGACCGACTGATTGTCGGCATCACGGGCGGGTCGGTGGCCCATTACATGTCGGTAGCCGGGGCGGACGCATTGCGGGATCGATTGCGGAGTGTCCCGGATTTTCGGGATCGGGAAATCATCATCGTGCGGTTGGCCCAACTGGCCTACAAGCAGCCACAAGCCCTGTTTTCTCTCAACTATTTTTTACTGCACGGAGGGGAGTTCGACATTGTCATCAATCTCGATGGCTACAACGAAATCGCCCTGGCGATGATGGAAGGCTACCACTGGAAGATGGCCCTCGATTACCCCCAGGGGTGGTCCATCCGCGCTGCCGAAATCGTGGACCCCCGCGACTCGGAAGTCGCCCTTCGTATTATCGAGTTGCGGGGAGCCCGACAACGGGCCACCCAATCGGCCAGACAGTCTCCGTTTCGATGGCTGCCTACGCACGCCCTGCTGTGGTACGTCCAGGAACGACGCTCGCAGGCCGCCATGATCGACGCCCAGCAGGAGCTGAGCCAGGCCCGCGCGGGACAGCGCTCCTTCCTGCGGTTTGGGCCACCCGCAACCGTCCAGAATGCCGATGAGGCCCTGGAGGAATGCGTGCGGCTGTGGAAACAGTCTTCACTGCAGATGCATCAGATTTGTGAGGCGAACCACATTCTCTACGTCCATGCCATCCAGCCGAACCAGCACGATCCGGGGTCCAAGCCGTTGACCGCCGAGGAGTCCCACTTCATCGATCTGGAAAGTCCGCTGAACGCCCATCGCAACTACGGACCGGTCATCGCCCAGGGGTTTCCCATGTTGCGAGCGGCAGGCCAGGAACTTCGTCTGGCAGGGGTCCGGAATCTGGATCTGACATCGATCTTTTCCAGTCATGCTGAGTCGCTGTATATCGACTCGTGCTGTCACGTGAACCCCACAGGATCTCAGATCCTGGCCACCGCCATCGCCGATTACGTGATCGAGCAATTACCCATGGAGACCCCAGAGGCCGCTCCTTCAGGTGCGGGCGATCGCCGATAGCCACCCTGCCAGCGGTCCGCCAATCAGAATCGGTGTCCAGGCGGCTAACTCGGGGCGAACCAGTGCCGACTGCCCCAGAAAGTCCATCCCCTGGGCGATCCCCAGCAGCAACGCCAGCACCAGGGTACAGGTCGCCACATTGGCCACGAGGCTGTCCTGCTCTTTACGCAGAACCAGAGGAATGACCAGCAGCACGCTGATCACGGCCAGGATCGGACGAGTCAGGCGGGAGTGCAGATGCATCACCTGCGCCTGCGTGGAGGAAGCCTGCGACGTGGGATGCTGGATGCGGTCGATCAAGTCACCCGTCGAGAGATAGCGAAAGCCAGTATTGCGGTTCTGCAGCTGGTCAAACGTCAATCCCAGCTTCAGGAACAGATCGCGGCCATTCTTGTGGGGCAGGACCACCTTTCGTCCCGCTTCCGTGAGCTTTAAGGTTTCGAATCCCGGCTGGGCATCCTTGAGCAACCATCCCGCCGGACGGTTCCCCTGAGCCGGATAGTAGGCGGCATACCCGGCCCGGATGGGCTCCTGGAAGTCCGTCACCAGCTGGGGCATCGGCAACATGAAGCTGGCTTCCTGGATCTGGCGTTTGGAGGGGACCAGTTCCGTTCCCGAAACAAAAACCCAGGTGCGGGCGTCGTACTGCGGATCAAAATGGCGAGCATCGTGGGCCATGTCGCCGTGCGTGCCTTGCAGGTGGTGCGAGATGCGGGGGATCACCAGTTCCTGATTGGCGATCAGCAGCCCATTCACCACCAGCACGCCCACAACCAGTGAAAGGGCAACGCGATACGTTGGGACACCGATCGACAACAGCGCGTAAAACTCGTGATGCTTCAACAGCATCGCCAGTACCACCATGGCCGAAATCACGGCGAGCGACGGCCCCACCATTTCAAAGATCAGACTGCTTTGATAGAGGTAATGCGTTCCCATTCGGGTCATCAGGGCGATCGTCCCTTCCCCTTTTTGCTGGAACGCATCCAGATTCGTGAACCCGTCGACGACCACAAACAGGCCCAGCACCGCTGCGAAAAAGATCACGCAGGTGTAGCAGTAGCGGCCAAACAGGTAACGGTCGAACGTCGTCCACACGGGGTGGGGAGCTTCTGAGGGGAGCCCAAGTCGAGGGAATTCACCGGGCCGACTTGGCACGGCGCACGTCGCGGTCTATAGAACCACACTGGCCCAGACCGCTCTGGCGGGCGGATTACACGCGTTGAGCGTCGCCGGGGTCAAGGCCAGTCCTCTCTTTCCAGGCGATTACCTCGTGGTTTACCTCAATCGGATCTACACAAAAACCGGCGATGGTGGCGAAACGTCACTGGGGGACGGCACGCGCGTCCCCAAGACCCATGTGCGGATTGTCGCCTATGGCGGGGTCGATGAGCTGAATTCGGTACTGGGCGTCGCGAGGGCCCACGGGGTGCCCGACGACCTGACCCTCACCATTTCCCGAATCCAGAATGACCTGTTCGATGTCGGGGCGGACCTGTGCATTCCCGAATCCGAAAAACCACCGGCGTGGACTCCGCTGCGGATCACCACCGAGCAGGTCGCCCGTCTCGAAGGCTGGATTGATCAATGGAATGATCGACTCGAACCGCTGAACAGCTTCGTTCTGCCGGGTGGGTCATTGGCCGCGGCCCATCTTCATCTGGCACGAACCATCTGCCGCCGAGTGGAGATTGGTGTTATCGCCCTGGCTGCCATCGAGAAGGTCAATCCCCGTGTCATTGAGTACCTGAACCGGCTGTCGGATTTGTTATTCGTGATCGCCCGGATTGCCAATGACGACGGGCGAGCGGATGTGAAATGGATCCCGGGAGCGAATCGTTAGCGATGAACCACGCCGGTCCCGTGATGCACGCCCGGCCCGTGCGGTTTGACGCCGGTCGTTTGTCGTGGTGAGCTACTCGCTGGCCCGTTGTGTCGTGTATTCTGTGAATGTCTCTCCTCACAGGTCTTTCCATGTCCGCTCCCGCAGTCGACAAGTCCGGTCATCGTATTCGCCAGATGTTTGGTGCTATCGCGGGCTGGTATGACTTTCTAAACCATTTTTTGTCGCTTGGGATCGACATTTGGTGGCGAAAGAAGACCGTTACAACTGTCTCGCCAAAGGGTTCCGCACCGATCCTTGATGTCTGTACCGGAACCGGGGATCTGGCGATTGCCTACTGGTATGCGGGTGACCAGAAGCTGGCCGTCACTGGTTCGGACTTTACCCCCCAAATGCTCGATAAGGCTCGTCTGAAGGGGCACCGCGCCCGCACCGATTCGAGCACGGCGGAGTTGACCTTTGTCGAGGCCGACACGACCCAGCTGCCATTCCCCTCCGACCAGTTTCAGATCGTGTCAGTGGCTTTCGGAATCCGCAACGTGACCGACTACCAGGCCGGAATCCGCGAGATGATTCGCGTCTGTCAGCCGGGCGGACGGGTCGCCATTCTGGAGTTCTCTCGCCCAACAAACAGCCTTCTTGGCAAACTGTATCTGTTCTACTTTCGCCAGATCCTGCCTCGGTTGGGACAGTTGTTCTCCCGGAATGATCAGTCCGCCTACAACTACCTGCCCGCGTCCGTATTGCAGTTCCCCAGCGGGCCCGAATTCGAACAGGAGTTGAGAAACTGCGGCCTGATCGAAGTTCGCAGCTGTCCGATGACATTCGGGATCTGCACGCTGTATTACGGGGAGAAGCCCGGGAAGCAGAACTCTGCCAACCTGTAATAGAACCCCCCCAGGCTCCGTCCACCAGTCTGACGCACACTCGATCCCTGGCTGTGGTAACAGCCAACTGGGTTATCGCCGGGCGGTCCTCTATATTTCTTCCACTATGGTCGCCACGTTCGAAGAACTCACCCCGCAGAACTTCTCCTACAACAGCCCTCTCGGCTGGTGTCCCGCTTGTCAGGGACTGGGTGTCGAGCGTGGCACGGGGCAGGCGGCCATCATCTCGAATCCGAATCTGTCGCTCTGGGAGCGGGCGATCGGATTCTGGCCCGACCCGCGGCAGAACCGGCTCTTTGCCCGAATGCTGTTAGCCCTCGCTGCGGAGTTGCCGGTGGATGTGCAAACCCCGTGGTACCAGCTGGCCCCGCTGACGCAGCGGACATTGATGTACGGGCTAGAGCGAGAACTCGCCGTCCCTGCTGAGGCGGACCAACCAGGATTCAAGTTCCTCTACAAGGGGATTTACCCCTCGATCGAGGAGGCCACCCGCGTCAGCTACTCGCATCGAGCGCTGTTCCAAGACCTTGTCGGCGAGCGGCCCTGCTCCGTCTGCAACGGCGACCGCGTGCGTGAGGATGCAGCTGCGGTGCGGCTCGATGACAAGACGCTGCCGCAGTTGTGCAAGCTCCCGCTGACGGAGGCGTTGGAGTTCCTGAAGGGGATCAAGCTCACCAAGGAGCAGAAGAAGTTCGCGGGGGATCTGCTGGCCGAGGCGATTCACCGGTTGGAGTTCCTGGTCGAAGTCGGGCTGCATTATCTGGCCCTCGATCGCGGGATGCCGACGCTCTCGGGGGGGGAGAGTCAGCGGATTCGGCTGGCCGGACAGATCGGTCGGGCGTTGACCGGGGTGCTGTATGTCCTCGATGAGCCGACGATCGGGCTGCACCCGCGCGACAATGGCCGGCTGATTGGGGCGCTTCATCGACTCCGCGACCTCGGGAACACGGTCGTGCTGGTCGAGCATGATCGCGAGGTGTTGGAGGCCGCCGACCGGCTGTATGACTTCGGTCCCGGCTCGGGGCGGTACGGGGGGCAGATCACTGCCGAGGGGACACCCGCCGAAATCGAGGCCAACCCCGAAGGGTCGCTGACGGGGGCGTACCTGAGCGGGGCGAAGTCGATTCCGATTCCGAGCGTCCGGCGGCTGGTGCGGAAGGGCCTAGGGCCTAGGGGCCAGGGCCTAGGTGCAGCTGATGTGGCGGTGAGTTCGGCACCACTCAAGAAGGGGAAGAAGGGCCAAGCGGCTCAATCACTGTTTGCTGAACCGAATGACGAAAGCCCCCTCACCCCCAGCCCCCCTCCCCAGGGGAGAGGGGAGCCGGAGAAGACGATTTCAATTCCGGTCGCTCAACCCTCAACGCTCAACCCTCAACCTCTCCCCGACATCCGCTCTCACTACGACCTCCCGCCCGGTGGGGCGTGGATCGAACTCACGGGGGCGAGGCAGAACAACCTGCGGCGGGGCGAACTGCATGTCCCACTCGGGGCGTTCACATGTGTGACTGGTCTATCAGGGTCGGGGAAGAGTTCGCTGGTGATGGAGACGCTGGCCCGCGCGGTGTCGCGCAAGCTGACTCGCTCCGGTGAGGCACCGGGGCCGCATGATGAGTTGCGCGGGACGGAGAAGCTCAACAAGGTGATCCTGGTCGATCAGTCACCGCTGGGGTCGACCCCAGCCTCGAACCCAGCGACGTACACCGGGGTGTGGGAGCCGATCCGCGATCTGTTCACCCGCCTCCCCGAGGCCAAGATTCGCGGCTACAAGCCCGCGCGGTTCAGCTTCAACCGACCCGGCGGACGGTGTGATGACTGTGAGGGGATGGGGCAGAAGAAGATCGAGATGCACTTCCTGCCCGATGTGTGGGTCGAGTGCGTGACTTGTCGCGGCCAGCGGTTCAACAAGGAAACACTGGCAGTCACATATAAAGACCACTCAATTGCCGATGTCCTCAATCTGTCGATTGGCCAGGCCCTCGAACTGTTCGGCAACATCCCGAAGATCCGCGCCCCACTGGCGACGCTGGCCGCGATTGGTCTCGACTATCTGACGCTTGGTCAGTCGGCTGCCACGCTCAGCGGCGGTGAGGCTCAGCGAGTGAAACTGGCTGCGGAACTCGCGAGGCCGAACAATGGCCAGACGTTGTATATCCTCGATGAGCCGACGACCGGGCTGCACTTCGATGACATCCTCAAACTGATGAAGGTTTTAATGAGCCTCGTCGAGCAGGGGAATACGGTGGTGGTCATCGAGCATAATCTCGATGTGATTAAGACCGCCGACTGGGTCATCGACCTGGGACCGGAAGCCGGGGTCGATGGGGGCTGGATCGTTGCCGAGGGGACGCCGGAGGATGTGGTCACGCAGGCCAATGCGTACCGTGGGACAGGCTTCCAGCCTGTCAAAGCCACCAAGA